>NZ_LT906465.1:2150462-2457671 GCF_900187185.1 Chryseobacterium taklimakanense | reverse complement strand
CGGTTCATTGAAAGCTCCCAGAGTTGCGTATGTAAGTTTTGAAGCATCACTCCGTATCGTATCATTATTGCTGATGTTGTACGCAATTACATCATAAGCCTTGTTCACCCCTTCTGCAGATGCCCCTTCAAAAAATTGTGAACCTAAATTATCAGCTTCAGATTCACAGTTCCACAGCATAAAACTTCCGGCCATTAATAAAACAGAAGTTTTAAAAATACTCTTAATATTTTTTGTCATTGAAAATTCAAATAGATTAATAAACTTTTTCGATAGCGTCAGGCTCCACATAGTCCGCTTTTTGTACTTTGGCCTTTTCGTAGGATTGATCAATATTACCTTCCAGGAACTCATCGCCTTTTACCACTACATCAGCAAAATTCAGACTGTCGGTCACAAACTGTTCAGAGTTTGGGGATTCTAACGATTTAAGCTCAGAAATATTGTCAAACTGCAGCACTTCCTTTACCGTATCGGTAAGCTGCACATTTTCCTCATTGTAAACGGAAATTACAATTTTAGTATCTTTAAAATAATAATCGTTCTTGTAGAAGGTCTTCAGGTATATTGGAATGAGTGAAGACATCCAACCGTTGATGTGGATCACGTCGGGCACCCAGTTCAGTTTCTTGATGGTTTCTATCACGCCTCTGGCAAAGAAGACGGCACGCTCGCCATTGTCTTCAAAACCTTTTCCCTCCTCGTCTGTATAATAGGATTTGCGCTGGAAATATTCTTCATTATCAATAAAATAAACCTGCAAACGCTCACCCGGCAGAGATGCCACCTTTATGATCAGCGGCTGATCAAGATCATTAATAATGATATTCATCCCGGAAAGCCTGATGACCTCGTGAAGCTGAAATTTTCTTTCACTTATCAGCCCAAACCGCGGCATAAACACTCTCACATCATTTCCCTCATGGTGCATCTTCAGCGCCATCCTGTTCACCGTTGCCGCCATGCTGCTCTCTTCCTGATAAGGATACATCTCGGTGGTAACGTATAATATTTTCTGATTCGGCATAATTTCTTCCTGATCTTTTTTAAAGACACAATTCACCGCAAAAGTACGAAATTTTGAAATAATAATTTTAAATTAACGATTTTTAAGATATCTCACACTGCAAATAAGTTTACAGATATTTTAGCTTTTGATTTTTTTAATTATTTTTGTTTGAAACATACCTTAAAAAAAGATGGAAGTACTGAGAAGTAAAAACGCACTGTGCGCCTATATCGAGCGAAACAGGGAAATGGGAAAAAAGATTGGTTTTGCACCCACGATGGGAGCCCTGCATGAAGGACACCTTTCTCTATATGAAGCTGCCCGCAAGGAAAATGACTTGGTAATTTCATCCATATTTGTAAACCCTACACAGTTCAACAACAGCGCTGATCTGCAAAAATATCCCCGAACGGTAGAAGCAGACATAAAACTGCTTGAATCTACAGGAAATATTGACGCGGTTTATATCCCGAAAGAGCAGGACATATATCCCAACGGCCTGAAAAGCGAAAAATACGATTTCGACGGTCTTGAAAACGAAATGGAAGGCAAATTCCGGCCGGGACATTTTGATGGCGTGGGAACAGTGGTTGAAGAACTCTTCCGCCAGGTGCAGCCGGACAACGCTTACTTTGGTGAAAAAGATTATCAGCAGCTGGCCATCATCAAGAAAATGGTTGAAAAGAAAAATCTTCCTGTAAAAATACACGGTGTTCCCACACTAAGAGAAGACAGCGGACTGGCCAGGAGCTCCAGAAACGAAAGATTAACGCCGGAGCAGAGAAAAACTGCCAAAATAATACACGAAACGCTGACGCAGGTAAACGACTGGTTCCGCGTAGTATCAATCCCGGAGATTAAAGACCGGGTGAACAAAATCTTTGAAAAAACCAGCGGAATTGTGCTGGAATATTTCATCATCGCAGATGAAGAAACCCTGAAGGAGACAGATTTCTTTTACAAAGACAGAAATTACCGCGCATTTATCGCCGCATTTGCCGGGGAGGTGCGGCTGATTGACAATAAACATTTAGACTAAATTTTTATCAGTTAAAATTTCCCGGGTTACTTCAAACCAGAACATAACACTTCCCTTAGGATAGATTTATTCAAAGAATAAGTACAGTTTTCTTAAAATTTTTATTGAAACATAAAAGTACTTTTTAAATCTTCAGAAACAACACCGCAAACATCAAAGGCTTCCCGAAGGAAGCCTTTGAACACCAAATCACAAAATATTAATATGAAAAAAATTTACTTTTCAGCAAATTTGTGACCTGGCTGGGATTCGAACCCAGGACCCATACATTAAAAGTGTATTGCTCTACCAGCTGAGCTACCAGGTCTTTTTCTTAATTAACAATTTTACCAATTAAGAAAAATTGAGATAAAGAATTTCAAATTCTCTATATACTTTCACTGTGCCTGCGACTGGACTCGAACCAGCACATCCATAGGAAACCACCCCCTCAAGATGGCGTGTCTACCAATTTCACCACACAGGCAAAAAAAAACCGTAACACATACGGGCTTCTTTTGTTTGTGACCTGGCTGGGATTCGAACCCAGGACCCATACATTAAAAGTGTATTGCTCTACCAGCTGAGCTACCAGGTCGGCCACTTTTATTGGCAGTGTTAACTGCTCAAAAAGTGGTGCAAAGATAGGGCTTTTTTTAAATTCTCAAAATTTTTTTAGATATTTGTTTAAATTTAAAACATGATAATTTCTTTGGCCGGCTATATGGGCAGCGGTAAATCTCACATTTCCAAAATATTGAGCGATAAACTCAATTTCAAACTCATTGACCTGGACAAAGAAATTGTGAAAAAAAATAAACTCACCATCCCCGAAATATTCCAGAAAAAGGGTGAGATCTTCTTCAGAAAACAGGAAAGAGAAGTTCTGGAGGAAGTTCTAGCCACTGAAAACAACTGCGTTTTAAGTTTAGGAGGCGGCACACCGGCTTACTACAATAATATGGATGTCATCAATCAAAATTCGTTGAGTTTTTATCTTCGTGCCAACGTCGCAACCTTGTCAGACCGCCTAAAAAAACAAAAAGCTAAGCGTCCGCTCCTCGCCAATATCGCCGATGAGGATTTACCTGAATTTATTGCCAAACACCTCTTTGAAAGAAACGCCTACTACAATAAATGCCGGTTCACAGTCAACACAGACCACCGGACTCCCGAGGATATTGCGGAAGAAATCATTCATCATCTTCCGACGTATTAAAGAAGCTGTCCCAATAATCTTCGTCGCCTGCCGCCACCTCTGGATCATCTGCAGAAACATAATCCTCGATTTCGCGGCGGTCTTTCTTGGTTGGCCGTCCCTCGCCTTTTATGCGGTAATAATTCTGCTCCATACGGCGCATTTTCAGGATTTCATACTGTTCTTTATCTGTCATATCCACGACATGAAGAGGAACCAGTTTAGCCCCAATTCTGCTTTTGGGAATCTGCAACACCTTGATCTTATAATCGATCTGGTTTTTTCTTATTTTGATGATATCGCCTTCTTTGATCTCTTTGGAGGATTTCACGACATTTTCTCCTACCGAAACACGGTTTTTCTTTATTTCATCTGAGGCCATGCTGCGGGTTTTGTAAAACCTTACACTCCACAAAAATTTATCAATTCTCATTATTTTTTTTACTTTTGCGTATTCAAAAATAATCATTAATATGAAAAAAGCCCTAATATATATCGCTGCCGCAGCGTTGACCGTTACATCTTGCCGCAAAGAAGACACTGACAGCACTGAATCTATCATTAAGGATGAAGTGAAAGATCTAACTGTGCAAAACAGCAATGATGACAAAGCGATTGCGAAATATATGGATGAGCATTATCTGGATGCATCGGGAAAAATCACAAGATTTAGCAGCACAGATACATCTGATGATGCCAATAAAAAACTTTCTGAACTTAATGTTCAAAAACTCCCTTCAGGTGTAATCGTCATTGTGCGCGAAGGTGCGCAGCCAAATCCTGGAACTGCCATCGGCGCAACGGATATCATCAGCATCATGCAGAGATCCTACTCGTTCGTAGCACAGGAAAACAACGGCATCGAGTATGTTTCTGAGATTCCGTTTGCCAACACGATTGACGGCACCGGAAACCCAGAAGTGGACCCGTCATACTATTATGTAAAGCAGTCTGTGATGGATGCCAGCAATAAGACAAGGGCATATTACGAGATCGAAGGCTTCCAGGAAGGTCTGAAATATTTTAAAAGTTTTAATTTGCCAAATTCAGCAAACTATAACCTTCAGGGCGTGATCCTGGTTCCATCGAGAGCAGCATTTGCGAGAGACGAACACTATCCGTACTCCGGAATGAGTTTCAGGAACAGGTCATTTGTCTTCAACTTCCAGATTTACAGAACAACGCCAAGATAAAAAAAGCGGGATTCAAATTGAATCCCGCTTTTTTTTAATTTCTGTTTTTCACATTCCCCAAAATATCCGGGAAATAAAGGTCTGCCAATTGGTCAAATTCATCACCACGCATAAACATGCTGGCATCTACCTGATCGTAGGAATCGCGGCCGGCAGCAGCAATCAGTTCGTTGCAGGTATGAAGCGTGTTTTTATGGAAATGATATACCCTTTCCGCTTTATCGGTTACATCAAGGCCTTTAATCAGCATTTTATCCTGTGTAGCCACACCTGTCGGGCAGGTATTGTTGTTGCAGCGCAACGCCTGGATGCAGCCCAGCGAAAACATGAAGCCACGGGCATTGTTACACATATCGGCGCCCATTGCAATCGCTCTCAAAATGTCGAGAGACGTCAGCACTTTGCCGCTGGCAATTACTCTAAGCTTATTTCTTACGTTGTAGCTTTTTAAAGTTTTGTTCACGAACATCAATGCAGGTTCCAGAGGCATGCCCACCCCATCAGAAAATTCTGGCGGTGCTGCTCCGGTGCCCCCTTCAGCACCATCGACCGTGATAAAATCCGGATAGATTTTCAGGACATTCATCTGGGCACAGATTTCTTCAAACTCTTTAGTATCACCAATGCAAAGTTTGAAACCGACAGGTTTTCCGCCGGACAGCTCACGCAGCTGCTGCACGAACTTCAACAAACCGGCCGCATTGGAAAATGCGGAATGCGACGGTGGCGAAATAATCGTCATTCCCGGTGTTACGTGCCGTATTTTAGCGATTTCCGGAGTGTTTTTTGATCCCGGTAGTACACCCCCGTGTCCAGGTTTTGCTCCCTGTGAAAGTTTGATTTCGATCATTTTCACGTTTGGGATTTTGGATTTCTCTGCAAAAAGTTCCGCCGAGAATTTGCCTTCCTCATCGCGGCAGCCGAAATACCCCGTACCAATCTGCCAGCACAGATCGCCACCTTCCATGTGGTAAGGTGAAATTCCACCTTCGCCGGTGTTATGATAGAAGTTTCCTTTTTTGGCGCCCCGGTTTAGGGAAATCTGTGCACGGTCGCTCAGTGAACCGAAACTCATTGCTGAAATATTGAAAAGCGACGCACTGTAAGGCTGCGAACACTGCTCGTTCCCTACCATCACCCTTGGCAATTCTTCTTTCGGTGACTTTGCATAAATGGAATGCTTAATTCCTTCATATTTCCTGTGGTTGATGTTCAGCTGGGTACCGAAGGCCACGGTGTCGCTAAGGTTTTTCGCACGCCTGTATGCGGCTGAACGCTCATTTCTTGGGAAAGGCTTTCCATCGGTTTCCCTTTCGATGAAATACTGCTGCATCTCGGGTGAAATGCTTTCAAAAAAATAGCGGAAATACCCTAAAACCGGGAAGTTCCTTAAGATCGCATGTTTGGTTTGGTTCGCATTGTAAACCCCAACCAAGTAAATTACGGTTAACAGTATGGGAATCCAGTAATGCGCCCTGATCAGCAGTGATATGGCCCATGTGATAATGAGCAGCACGACTCCCCATCGCAGAAATTTATCTCTCATAAAGTTTTAAAAATTTTTCAAAAATACTCAAATAAAAAATCTCGGTAATTTAATAAAAATCTAATAAAAATTTGAAACATCTAATGAAAAATTCACAAAACAGAATTTAAATTGAGTTTTCCTAACTCAATATTGCAGTCCCGTAAATTTTATAAAAAAATATAACGACAATTGAAAAAATCTATTTATGAAAAAAAGAAAATCCGGAGCAGTCCGGATTTAATTTATTGAGTTTTAAATTCTAAACTTTAGCCAGGAACTCATCAAAAGAAACCTCTGCATCAAACGTTCCGTCGGGCTTTATGTGTTTCAGCGTGACCAGTTCAATCTGGTTGACTGAACCAGCAGCGAAAGGTTTGCGCACACGCACATAATTTTCGGTAAAACCGTACATATAACCCTCTTTGTTTTCATGCTCCCAAAGTACCGGCAAAGTTTTACCGATTTGTGACTGATAAAAAGCCATTTTCTTTTTCTCGGAAAGGATGCGCAACATTTTGTTGCGGCGTTTTCTTTCGGGAATTGGCACCACACCGTCCATTCCGGCGGCTTCGGTATTTTCTCTTTCAGAATAGGTGAAAACGTGCAGATACGTGATCGGAAGTTCGTTCAGGAAGTTGTAGGTTTCCAAAAAATGTTCTTCCGTTTCGCCCGGAAATCCCACGATTACATCGACGCCGATTGCCGCATCCGGCATCACTTCACGGATTTTCGCCACACGGTCGGTGTACAGTTTGGTGAGGTAGCGGCGTTTCATTTTTTTGAGCAGATCATCACTTCCCGACTGCAGCGGAATATGGAAATGCGGCACGAAACTTTTCGATTTTGAAACCAGTTCGATGCTTTCGTCTTTCAGAAGATTCGGTTCGATGGACGAAATGCGGATTCTCTCGATGCCATCCACCTGGTCGAGTTCCCTGATTAAATCCAGGAAAGTATGCTCATGTTTTTTGTTACCGAATTCGCCTTTGCCGTAATCCCCGATATTGACACCGGTAAGAACGATTTCCCTGATGCCTTTTTCTGAAATTTCGCGGGCGTTTTTCAACACATTTTCAATCGTGTCCGAACGGGAAATGCCGCGTGCCAAAGGAATCGTGCAGTAGGTGCATTTGTAATCGCAGCCGTCCTGAACTTTCAGAAACGCGCGGGTTCTGTCGCCGATGGAATAACTGCCGATGAAAAAATCCGTTTCCTCAATTTCGCACGAGTGTACAATTCCCTGATTTTCAGATTTTTTCAAATCTTCGAGGTAACTTAAAATATTGAATTTCTCTTTCGCACCCAAAACCAGATCCACGCCTTCGATTTGGGAAATTTCTTCAGGTTTCAGTTGGGCATAGCAACCGACGACCACCACCAAACCGTCCGGATTGGCCTTCATGGCGCGTTTTACGTGGAGCTTGCACTCTCTGTCCGCATTATCGGTGACGGAACAGGTGTTGATGACGTACACATCCGCTTTCTCATCAAAACTCACCTTCTCATACCCTGCGCCGGTTAAATTTCTGGCGATGGTAGAAGTCTCTGCAAAGTTAAGTTTGCAGCCAAGTGTGTGATATGCAGCGGTTTTTGTTGTGTTCTGTTCCATATTTTCAAGGGTGCAAATTTAGGGAAAAAATTTGGGAAGGGTGATTCAAAAAAAATTATGCGGATATCGAATCCCTTTTTTCATTCCAACTCTATAACAATAAATGGGGATTAATCTTAAAGGATTGAGTCTCCAAATAATTGATATACAAACCTCTAAGTTGCTGCTTCAGCACAAATTCTTCTGGCGAAATTGAAACTTAGAGTAAAACTTGTAAAATTTTTGTCGATTCTAAAGAAATCTTTTAATGAATAAATCTTTCATTTTCATAAATTAAAAACCAAATTACGAAATGCTATTTTATGTGAACGAGATTTCCGCAGAGGTTTTCCAGGTGGAAGATTTTGTGAAAAGGTGATTTGATCTTATGCAGGTCTTCCTTGTTCTGAATGAAAGAAAACCGCGAAGCCAAAGAATTCATATCCGAGACGATCACGAGCCAGCACTCATCGACACTGCTGTCGTAGAATGGGTATTTCTGATTTTTTTTGTGAATGAGATCGATGATTTTCTCAGAAGAAAGCCCGTCGAACAGACTCAAATTGTAATCGTGTGTAATAAAGACATTTCTGCGGTGGTGTGACTTGCGGATTTTTTTCACGAAGCCTGATGCTTTTTTGCGTGTGATGCATTTTATGATGTTTTGGGTGATTTCTTCCTGTTTGTCTGTAATCATCTGCATGGTGAGCGGAATGAATTCTAAAAAATAGACACCACGGTGTTTCGGGGTGTCTTCTTCTTCGAGCAGCAGTTCTGCCTGGCGGAAAATCTTATTCATCTGGCACTCAATCTTTTTGATTTCGAGATTGTTGATGACTTCTGTAAGTTCAATACCGATTTTTTTGCCGTCAATTTTAGCGATGAAATCCGGGCTTTCGCAGGTGAGGTTTTCAAAAGTAACTTCCGGAAAATGATGAAGGAAGGAATTGAGGAGCAGGATTTCAGATTTTTTCTTGTATTTCTCGCGGTCGTGGAGCTGGGAGCTGTCGATCTCGCGGTGGTACCGCTCTATCGGCTTCTTTTTGAGATGTCGGTTGAGGTAGTAGAGGTTTAGGTTTTTCACCAAATCTTCATCAGAAAAAACTCTTTTCATAGCAACAAGTTTTTAGTGACTTCAATTCAGTTTCTCCGCCGCCTAATTCCGCTTCATTTCCTGAAAACAAGAAGTTATTTGTGACTGAAAATCAAAATTTTATGCTCCTAAATTAATTAAAAAAAGATTACAAAGCACTGTTTCAGTCAAATTTAAAGTTCATTTAACATTCAAAATAATTTTTTAAGCAAAAAAGCATGATCACTGATAATTTTACTCCAAAAGCAGACGGTTAATGATATAAATTAGTTTTAAAAAGAAATTAAAAATCAATAAATTTGCTGAGTCAAATATTAAAACAATAACATGGATTTTAAAAACTTCCAGATGCCGTACAGCATCAACCCGGATTACTCGAAAAAAGTAGCCTATTTCTCGATGGAATTTGCCATCGACCAGGCCCTGAAAATATATTCAGGAGGTTTAGGTTTCCTTGCAGGATCGCATATGAGAAGCGCCTATAACCTAAAACAGGACTTGATAGGTATCGGCATCCTGTGGAAATTCGGTTACTATGACCAGGCCAGAAACCACGACCAAACCCTGCAGCCGACGTGGACCAAGAAGATGTACAGCTTTCTGCAGGATACGGGCATCAAGTTCCAGATCGACATTCACGACGCACCGGTTTGGGTGAAAGTTTGGTATTTGGATCCAGAAATCTTCCACACTGCGCCGATGTTCTTCCTTTCGACAGACGTCCCTGAAAACGACCATATTTCTAAAACGATCTCCCACAGATTATACGATGCCAACGAGTCCACAAAAATCGCTCAGTACATCCTTCTGGGAAAAGGTGGTGCCAAAATGCTCGACATGATGAATTTCAACAGGGAAGTTTACCATCTGAATGAGGCGCACGGTTTGCCGGCAGCGTTTTACCTTTTAAGAAAATTCGGCGGCGACCTTTCAAAAGTAAAAGAAAAACTTGTGTTCACGACGCACACGCCTGAAGAAGCAGGTAATGAGAAGCACAACTTCGATATGTGCTACGACATGTCTTATTTCTCAGGTTTTGAGAAAGATGAAGTGAAAGCTATAGAAGGCGGCGGCGACAACAATATGTTCAACCACTCGCTGTGTGCTTTGAGGATGGCGAGAATTTCAAATGGTGTGTCCCAGCTTCACGGTGTGGTTTCCAGAGAAATGTGGGGCAAATATGAAGGAATCTGCGAGATCAGATCCATCACCAACGCTCAGGAATTCAAATATTGGGCAGACAAGCCGCTTTATGATGCCAAAGATGAAAACGACGATACTTTATTCGATTTCAGAAAAAAGCATATCAAGAAAAGACTTTTCAAAACTGTTGCTGACCAGTGCGGGAAATTATTCGATCCAAATGTTTTCACCATCGTTTGGGCGAGACGGTTCGCAGGTTACAAGAGAGCTGATTTACTGCTTCACGATAAGGTAAGATTCGAGAAATTACTGAACAATCCAAAATATCCGGTACAGATCATCTGGGCAGGAAAACCTTACCCAATGGACTACACAGCGATTTCCACTTTCAACAGCCTGGTTGAAGAAAGCAAATATTACAAAAACATGGCAGTTCTAACCGGTTATGAGCTGGCTCTAAGTAAATTAATGAAGCAAGGTTCTGACCTGTGGCTGAATAATCCGAGAGTTCCGAGAGAAGCTTCGGGAACATCGGGAATGACGGCTGCGATGAACGGTTCCGTAAACCTTTCTACCGACGACGGATGGATTCCTGAATTTGCAAAACACGGCGTAAACTCTTTCGTGGTTCCAAAAGGTGATTATGCAAAGATGAGCGTTTACGAGCAGGATAATTATGATTTGGAAAAACTTTACCAAATCCTTGAAGACGAAATTATCCCAACATACTACGACAATCCGGATCAATGGAGAAAAATCCAGCAGGCTGCAATGGACGATGTGAAAGACAACTTCAACAGCGACAGGATGGCGGATGAATATTACAAACAGATTTACAATGCTGAAATTTTAGCACCGGTAAATTCTTAAGATTTTGTTGATAGAAACTATTCCGGCGGAGCCTTTGGCTCCGCCGGAATTTTTATTTCCTGGATTTAGCACCCGGTTTCTTCGGAACTTTCAGTCCTTTTTGCCCGGCTTCCGAAATGCCGATGGCTATTGCCTGTTTCCTGTTGGTTACCTTCTCTCCGGAACTGCTTTTCAGTTTACCTTCCTTAAATTCTTTCATTACATCGCCGATCTTATCCTGCGCTTTTTCTGAATATTTTCGGGTTGCCATAATATTTAATTTTTATGATTTAAGGTTCAGCAGCTATAATTCAGCCAAAAATCCAAAAACCATGGGATGTCGCAAATATTTTCTGAAATTTTATATCTTTGAATCTTACATCTAATAAAAAATTATGAAAAAGGTACTTTTATCCCTATCCATCGTAGTTTCCGTAGCCTCATCTGCCCAGACCATTACTCTGGACAAAATATATTCCGGTTACTACCGTGGAAAAGGCATCGCAGGAATTGCATCCCTTAAAAACGGTGAAAATTATGCGATTATCGAGCGTGGTGGCATAGCAAAATATTCGTATAAAACCACACAAAAAGAGGGAAATATTGTTGACGGAAATTTCGAGAGCTACCAATTTTCAAATGATGAAAGCAAAATCCTGCTTCAAAAGGAAAGCAAGCAGATTTACAGGCATTCCTTTCTTGGAAAATATGATGTAAAGGATCTTAAAACCAGCAAAACAATCAGTTTAAATAATGGAAACTTCGCTCAGGAGCCAAGATTTTCTCCGGATGCTTCCAAAGTGGCTTTTATTGCAGACAATAACCTTTTCTGGCAGGATTTGAATTCAGGAAAAATCACTCAAATAACGACAGACGGAAAGAAAAACCAAATACTGAACGGGCTTGCAGACTGGGTTTATGAAGAAGAATTCGGCCACGCCCGACTGTACGAATGGACAAAAAATTCTGACGCTCTTGTTTTTGTAAAGTCCAATGAAAGCGAAGTTCCGGAAATGTATATTCCGATTTACAACAAACAGCTCTACCCTTCTGAAATGCGTTTTAAATACCCGAAAGCTGGTGAAAAAAACTCAGTCGTTTCAGCACATTTATACAGACTGGACAGCGGCAGCACTACTGAAATCAACCTGAAAAATTTCAAGAATTACTATATTCCCAATGTCATACAAACGGCTAAGGCTGATGAAATTATTCTGATCACATCGGAAAGAACTCAAAATGCTTCTGATGTTTTGAAAGTGAATACGAAAACGGGCGCAGTAAAGAAACTCTTCACCGAAACCGATGAAAAATGGGTGGAAACCGATAATGTAACGATGGAATTTTTGGATGACAATTCGTTCATCTGGGGTAGTGAGCGTGACGGAAACCGACATCTCTACCTCTACGACGAAAACGGAAAACTGAAAAAGCAAATTACCAAAGGAAACTGGGAAGTGACTGACTACTACGGTTATAACCCAAAAACCAAGGAAGTTTATATCCAGACCAATCAAACAGGAAGTATCAATAAGGTCGTTTCTAAAGTGAATATCGCCAACGGGAACACCTCTATCATTTCCGGCAAAGATGGCAACAATTCTGCAAACTTCAGTGGCAACTATAACTACTTCATCGAGACTTCATCTACAGCCCAGCGCCCGCATACTTATGTTTTGAAAGACAATTCGGGAAAAGCGGTGAAGGAACTTCAGAACAACAATGAAATGCTCGAAAAACTGAAGGCCGACAATTGGGTTGCTAAAGAATACATCACCGTTCCGAACGAGGTTGGCGACCAGATGAATGCCTGGATTATGAAACCAAAAAACTTTGACCCTAATAAAAAATATCCATTGTTTATGTTCCAGTATTCCGGTCCCGGATCTCAGCAGGTAACCAATTCCTGGGATGGCGGCAACGGTTTATGGTTCAACCATTTGGTTCAGCAGGGTTATATCGTTGCGTGCGTAGATGGCAGAGGGACCGGTGGTAAAGGGACAAAATTCAAGAAATCAACGTATATGCAGCTTGGTAAATACGAAATAGAAGACCAAATTGCTGCTGCAAAATGGTTCGGAAAACAGTCGTATATCGACAAGGACAGAATCGGAATTTTCGGCTGGAGTTTTGGCGGTTACATGGCGAGTTTGGCGCTTACCAAAGGAGCAGATGTATTTAAAGCAGGCATTGCCGTAGCACCGGTAACCAACTGGAGGTATTATGACACCGTTTACACCGAAAGGTTTATGAGAACCCCGCAGGAAAATCCTTCCGGTTACGATGACAATTCCCCAACCACGCATGCCAAACTAATGAAAGGCAAGTTTCTGCTCGTGCACGGAACAGCTGATGACAACGTGCATTACCAAAACGCCGTTGAATTCGCAGAAGCGCTGATTCAAAACAAAAAACAGTTTGAATTCATGACCTATCCTGATAAAAACCACGGCATCTTTGGCGGAAACACAAGGCCACAGCTTTATCAGATGATGACGGACTTCCTGCTGAAAAATTTATAAAACAGGAACCCACAAGCAATAAAATAAAAGCCGTCTCACGATTCGTGACAACGGCTTTTTTTGTGTTTTTCTCGAACTCCTGATGCAGCGAGGTTTGCGTTTTGACGATTCTCAGACATCATATGATTTTGCGGCATTTTCTTTCGTTTTTTAAAACCTGTTAACCAAATTTTAAAATAATTTTGTGTTTAAATTAAATAAGCTATTTTTGAAAAAATTGAATTTTTATGGAGAAATCAACATCTAAACATCCGAAAGGGCTTCCCTACCTGTTTTTCACGGAAATGTGGGAACGCTTCGGGTACTACCTTATTTTAGGAATTTTCGTGCTGTACATGATCGACCCGAAAGAAACGGGTGGATTGGCTTTCAACGATAAAAATGCAGACGACATTTTCGGAACTTTTATCGCACTCACCTATCTCACTCCTTTTTTGGGCGGTTTTTTGGCAGACAGAGTTCTTGGCTACGTGAAAGCAATCTATATTGGTGGTGCTTTAATGGGACTCGGTTATGTCGGATTGGGTGTTTTCAAGGAAGTTTCCATGTTTTATGTTTCCATGGCATTAATTATTCTGGGAAACGGTTTCTTTAAACCAAGCATTTCTACCCTTTTAGGAAATCTTTACGAAGAAGAGCCGTACCGGATAAACAAAGATGCGGGTTACAATATTTTCTACATGGGAATCAACATTGGTGCTTTCGCCTGTAATATTATCGCCGCTTTTATGCGGAATAAATTCGGTTGGGGTGAAGCATTTATTACGGCCGGAGTGGGAATGTTCATCGGCCTGATTATCTTTTCATTAGGAAGAAAACACATCATGAAAGCCAATGTTAAAAAACCCGTTCAGGAAGGTGACACCAAGATTTCTGACGTTCTGGTGAAAGTGTTTCTGCCCGCAATCATTGCAGGGATCATCGGCTGGATCATTCCTGGAAATATTTTCGGAAGCGACTCCACCGACGCCTTTATTTTTGCCTGTTTACCGGTGATTTATTTCTACGTCATGCTTTGGGTAAAAGCAAACGCAGAAGATAAAAAGCCAATCGGAGCTTTGTTGGCCATTTTTGCGGTGAGCTTAATGTTTTGGGCGGTTTTCAAACAAAACGGAACAGCTTTGACACGATGGGCAAATTATTACACGGACCGAAGTGTTCCTGCAGCTCTGGAAAAACCTTTGGAAGCCATTTATCTGGTAGACGCGAAAGATTATCAAACCAAGGAAGTGGGGGTTTTTGATGATCAGTATCAAGCGCAGAAAGATGAGGCCGGGAAACCAATTAAAGAACAAGGGAAAGACATCTACTTCCGGAATGTTTCGCCTGAGAAAAAAGCTGTGCTGGAAGCCAACCCGACGGATAAAGTTTATCTGTACAACACTGAATTATTTCAATCGGTGAATCCGTTTTGGGTAATTGTTTTAACACCAGTTGTGGTGGGATTTTTCATGATGCTTCGAAGAAAAGGCAAGGAACCCACTACACCGAGCAAAATTGTGTTGGGGCTGTTTATTTCTGCGCTTTCCTGTTTGGTTATGGTGGGAGCAGTTTATGCAGGGAATAATGGTGCCGTAAAAGTATCGGCGTTGTGGTTGGTGGCAGCGTACGGAGTGATTACTGTGGGAGAATTATGTCTTTCACCGATGGGCCTTTCGTTGGTCTCTAAACTTTCTCCGCCTAGAATTACAGCATTGATGATGGGTGGATTTTTCTTATCAACTTCAATTGGTAATAAGCTTTCAGGAGTTTTGGCGAGTTTCTGGTACGACTATGAAAATAAGGCCAACTTCTTTATCGTTAATTTCGGATTGCTTTTGTTGGCAACACTACTGGGATTATCGATTCTTAAAAGGTTAAACAAAATCATGAAGGAAAAAGGAGTAAATTAATTGCTTCTCAATAAAATATATAAAAGTGTCGGAGAAATTCGGCACTTTTTGTTTTCAAAACCTAAAATAATCGTACTTCAATTGCGAAAAAAACCTATATTTGTTGGTCTTAACAAAATTTAACAATAAAAAAATATGGATACAGCAGTGCAAAAAGGGCACCCGAAAGGACTCTATCTTCTGTTTATGACAGAAATGTGGGAACGTTTTTCCTACTACGGAATGCGGGCAATTTTCGTTTTATACATGGTGAAAATGCTTGCTTTTGACGATGCGAAAGCATCTGAAATTTATGGAAGTTACACAGGTTTGGTTTACCTTACTCCACTTTTGGGAGGTTATCTTTCCGACCGTTTTCTGGGGAACCGAAGAAGTATTGAAATTGGAGGTGTTTTAATGGCGATTGGACAATTTTTGATGTTTTTCAGCGCTGCAAGTTCAGGGGCAATGGCTATTACGCTGATGTGGATCGGTCTTACCTCGCTCATCATCGGAAACGGTTTCTTTAAACCGAATATTTCTACCATGGTAGGTCAGTTATATCCAAAGGGAGACCGAAGGGTTGACGCCGCCTTCACGATTTTCTATATGGGAATCAACCTGGGAGCATTCTTTTCACCGCTTGTTTGCGGAACTTTAGCAGAAAAAGTTGATTTTAAATGGGGCTTTTTAGCTGCGGGAATCGGGATGGTTATTGGTTTGATTACCTTTATCGCACAGAAAAATAAATTGCTCGTGGATCAAGACAACAAACCAATCGGTATGCCGACGAAACCTTTTGGAATTACTCAAATTGGTGTCGTTTTGGCAGCGATTGCAGTGATCTTTTTCTTTATGAACTTTAAAACAATGTTCAACAGTGATTTGGATATTATTGGTTATTTGATTTATGGAGCGATGATTGTGATGCCCTTAATTATTTTAACCGACAAATCTTTAACAAAAGACGAACGCGACCGGATCATGGTGATTTTTATCCTTGCTTTCTTCGTGATCTTCTTTTGGGGCGCATTTGAACAGGCAGGAGCTTCATTGACCATTTTTGCAGACCGACAAACGGATAGAAACCTTTTCGGTTGGGAAATGCCTGCAAGTTATTTCCAATCGGTGAATCCTTTGGCAATTATTCTTTTGGCGCCTTTATTCTCCTCATTGTGGCTCAACTTAGGAAACAGAGGAAAAGAACCTTCTTCGCCTAAGAAAATGGCCATTGGTCTGGCTTTGGTTTCATTAGGATACGTTGTAATTGCATTTGCTGTTTACGGATTAGGAATTGCTGACAAAGTTTCAATGTTTTGGTTAATCGCACTTTACGTAATTCACACGATGGGAGAACTTTGCTTGTCACCTATAGGTTTATCAATGGTTTCTAAGCTTTCACCCATCAGATTCTCCTCTTTATTAATGGGAACCTGGTTCCTGGCAAATGCCGCTGCGAACAAATTTGCAGGTACTCTTTCTGCATTGATTCCTGGTGGTGGAGAAAAT
This sequence comes from Chryseobacterium taklimakanense, assembly GCF_900187185.1. NCBI lineage: Bacteria > Pseudomonadati > Bacteroidota > Flavobacteriia > Flavobacteriales > Weeksellaceae > Chryseobacterium > Chryseobacterium taklimakanense. Next base: position 2,441,150 of record NZ_LT906465.1, on the reverse strand, counting down.
GGTGAAGCTGCTAAAACCACTTCATTTTTAGGTTTTCAGATTGCAAATCTTTTCGATTTCTTTATGGTATTCATCGTAATGTGTGGTGTTGCAGCTGCAATTCTATTCGTTTTGAGCCGTTGGTTGGAAAAAAGAATGCACGGAATCAACTAACTGCTGAAAATTTTAATTAATCATAAAAACCACTGATTATTCGGTGGTTTTTTCTATTTTAGTACAATGAATTCTTTGGGAAATTCACTTTTCAAGTCTAAACAAGATATTAACGTGCAGGCCCGCGAAAAAGTTTTTCGAGCAGCCAGTTCTGCTTTGTTGCCTTCGTATTGCCAATTGAAAAGTTAATTGTGGAAGACGAAATACAAGGAAAAAATTGTGCAGAATACCTAATCTATAAATGAAATTCAAACATTAATTCTCTATAAATTATGAACCTCACCCTCGAACAAATCCAGGATTTTAAAGGAAAATATCCACGTCAAATATGGTCTCTCTTTTTTTCTGAAATGTGGGAAAGGTTTTGCTTCTACGGGATGCGCGGAATGCTCGTTTTCTTCATGATTTCTGAACTGAAATTTGGAGACCAACAAGCAAATTTGCAGTATGGCGCCACACAGGCTTTCGTTTATGCATTTACTTTTGTGGGCGGACTTTTCGCTGATAAAATTTTGGGTTTTAGAAAGTCTTTGTTTTGGGGCGGATTATTGATGATCGTCGGAAGTTTAATTCTGGCATTTGAACCGCATCAGTTTTTCTTTTTAGGCATCGCTTTTACCGTTGTAGGAACCGGATTTTTTAAACCCAACATTTCCACGATGGTCGGGAAACTCTATAAATCTGATGATACCAGAAGAGATGCCGGCTTCTCGCTTTTCTACGCAGGAATTAATTTGGGCGCACTTCTCGGTGGCTACTTATGCATCGCCATTGGGAAAGGCGAAATGCTTTCATCCATCATTCCGGAAGATAAAAGATGGAATGTTGCTTTTGGTTTGGCCGCAATCGTGATGGTAATATCGCTCATCAATTTTGTATTCACCCAAAGAAGAATGGGACCAATTGGACTTGCGCCGCAAAAAATACTGGCAGACGGAACAAAAGTCGCCCTCGAAAAATGGAAAGAATATGGCGTTTATGTGTTGTCACTAATCTTTGTTCCGTTAATCATGGTGATGGTTTCTGTGCCGCAATACACCGATTATTTTATGTGGACGGTGGGGCCATTAACGCTGATTTACCTTTTCTATGAAATGTCGAAAGTAACCTCTCCGGAGCGGAAGAAACTTTGGGCAGCGTTGATTTTCATTTTATTTTCAATATTATTTTGGGGAATTTATGAACAGTCGGGCGGTTCACTAAGCATTTTCGCTGCCAAAAACCTCAACAAAGATTTACTCGGGCTTGATCCTAACGGCGTGAACAATTCCGGCGGCGCATTTTTCATCATTTTCCTCGCTCCGCTCTTCGGACTTTTATGGATTTGGCTGAGCAAAAGAAAGCTGGAGCCGAATACCATAATTAAATTCGGCCTTGGATTTATCTTCCTTGGATTGGGGTATTATGTGTTATTTGCCACTAGATTTTTTGCTGATTTACAGGGTATTACCTCGTTAAACATATTTACAATTGCACTATTGGTCATTACCTTTGGAGAGCTCTGCCTCTCTCCTATTGGTTTATCGATTATGACCAAACTTTCCACCGAAAAACTTCAGGGAATGATGATGGGACTCTGGTTTCTCGCGTCAGCGTACGGACAGTACGTGGCGGGAATTATCGGTGCAGGTATGGCGACTGCCAAGGAAGGCTCATCGAATATGGATGCACTGATCGCCTATACCGACGGCTACAAACAACTCGGTTTATATGCTTTAATTGCGGGGGTTTTGCTTATTATCATTTCTCCCTTTGTGAAAAAACTGATGCAGGAGGTAAGGTAAATTTAACCTTAAACCCGTTTTATCATCAAAGATCTATGAGAAAAATTTCAGGGCTGTTATTCGTGTTCGCTTCCTTCTTTGCTTTTTCACAAGTTAAGTGGATGAGCATTGAAGATGCTTTGAAGGCACAGCACACCCAGCCAAAAAAAATTTTCATAGATTTCTATGCAGACTGGTGTGGGCCCTGTAAAATCATGGACAAATACACCTATAATAATCCGGTTATTGCGGAATATTTGAACGAAAACTATTACGCAGTAAAATTTAATGCTGAGGAGAAAGAAAGCATTCAAATTTATGGTAAGACCTTCACGAACGAAAATTCGCCAGGGCAAAAAGGCCGAAATTCAATGCATGGATTTACAAAATACATGAATGTGAACGCGGTGCCCAGCATCATTTTTCTGGATGAACAAAGTATGCCGATAACCATTTTACAGGGCGCTTTGACCGCCAAGGAACTGGAACCCTATCTCCCCTTTTTCGCCAATGATGAATACAAAAAAATTCAAACCCGTGAAAAATGGGAAAATTATCAGAAAAAATTCAAATCAAGTATCAAATAATACTGAAGCTTTCCTAATTTGGAGAGCTTTTTTACTGTGAATTTTCGGTCAAAGGATTCAGGAGTTTAAAATCGCTATATATTGTTCAATTTATATTTCAAAATTCTTATTGCAGTAATTTGATTTCAAAAAAAAATTACGAAATTCGTGTTCTCAGCTAAAAATTTATGCCCGAAATAATCACCAACAGAAAGCCAAAACCAAAATACGACATCGTACTTATCGGTGGCGGCATCATGAGTGTTACGCTTGCAACACTGTTACATGAACTGGAACCAGAACTGGAAATTGCAATTTTTGAAAGACTTGGAAGATTTGCCAAGGAAAGCTCCGCCGCCTGGAATAATGCAGGCACCGGACATTCTGCATTTTGCGAACTGAACTATACGCCGGAAATGAAAGACGGAACCATCGACATTTCAAAGGCTGAAAAAATCGTGGAACAGTTTGAGATTTCAAAACAGTTTTGGGCCTATTTGGTAGATAAAAAATTAATAGACCAGCCGCAGCAGTTCATCACGTCCTGTGCGCACATGAGCCTCGTATTTGGTGAGAATGACGCCAGTTTTTTGGAGAAACGTCACAAAAAAATGACTCAATCGCATCTTTTTTCCGAAATGCAGTTTACCAGGGATCACGACAAACTCCGGGAGTGGATTCCGTTGATCATGAAGGGCAGAAACAGCTCCGAAATCCTTGCCGCTACAAAGATGGATTTAGGAACCGATGTAAATTTTGGAACATTAACCCGTAAATTGGGATTTCATTTGCTTAATGCTTCGAATGTTGAAATTTTTCTTTATCACGAAGTGAAAGATATTGACCCGAAAGATGACGGAAGCTGGGAACTGAAGATCAAAGACCGTCTGCACTCGCACAAGCAGGACGTTGCCGCTGATTTTGTGTTCATCGGCGCCGGCGGTTATGCGCTGCCGCTTCTGGACAGTTCAGATATTGCAGAAAGTGAAGGTTACGGAGGATTTCCGGTTTCAGGCGAGTGGTTGGTGTCGCACAACGAGGAATTGATCAGGCAGCATAAGGCGAAAGTTTATACGCTGGCATCTGTGGATGCGCCGCCAATGTCGGTTCCGCACCTCGATCTGCGTATTATCGACGGCAAAGAAGCGCTGCTGTTTGGTCCGTTCGCAGGTTTCTCAACCAAATTTTTAAAAGAAGGAAGTTACCTTGACTTACCTGAAAGCGTAAATTTTAAAAATATCCGTTCCCTGTTTGGTGCGTGGTGGCACAATTTGCCGTTAACAACTTATCTAATTCAGCAGGTTGCCATGACCAAAATGCAGAAAATGAACCACCTGCGTGAATTTGTAAAAGATGCAAAAGACGAGGACTGGGAACTGAAAATCGCCGGACAGCGGGTACAAATCATCAAAAAAGATGAAGCAGAAGGCGGCAAACTGGAATTCGGTACCGAGGTCGTGGTGAATAAAAAAGGAACGATTGCTTCTCTTTTGGGCGCGTCGCCGGGCGCATCAACCTCGGTATCTGCAATGCTGACGGTTTTAGAAAAGTGTTTTCCTGAAAAGGTAAAGGGTGAATGGGCATCAAAAATCGTGGAAATGATTCCAACTTATGGAAAAAAACTTTCAGAACATCCCCAATTAACGCGGGACATAAGAAATTTCACCAAAGAAAAACTTCAGTTACATTACTAATTGTCCATCAAACATAGACGGGCTGCACTATTGTTTAATCAAAAAGATTCAGCGTGCCAACCACCGATAAACCAAAAATTGCAGAAGAACTTCTGCAATCGCTGCAAACGAGAACTCTGGAAGAAAAGCAAGTGATCGTGCATTGTTGTTTTCCCGGGTCGGCGGCATTTGGAAATCTGATCAGGATTTGGCAAAGTACTTTCCTGATTGATGATACGATTGGGCACAGAAGCCATTTAATCCATGCTGAAAACATTGCAGTTTTCCCGTACTGGACCGAAGTGCCACCGATGAAAGATTTTTGGTTTACGCTGGTGTTTTCGGGACTTCCAAAAGAATGCAAACGGTTTGATTTTATGGAAGTGATTCCTGAAGAAGGTGGTTTCTTTGTGCAAAACATCAGGCGAAACGAAAGTGATGTTTACCGGATAAAAATTAGTTGATATGAGAATAAAATTACTCTATACACTGTTAATTTCAGGATTTCTAATTTCCTGCGGAAATAAAGTAAACCCAGCAGATTATAAGACTGAAATTGAAAAATTCCAGACCGAGCTCAACGAAGGCTATACCAACGAAAAAACGACACCGCTTCGCGGGGACAATTTCAAAAACTTCAGACAACATCCTTTTTTCCCAATCGATTCAAAATATCGTGTGGACGCCAGGCTGGTAAAATCAGAAAATTCTGAATACTTCGATTTTCCGACCTCCTCCGGCAGAACAAAACGCTACCGCGAATACGGAAAAGTGTATTTCAAACTGGACGGTAAAAATTTGGTTCTCACGTTATTTCAAATTGAAAACGCCGGGAAGATGAAAGGCTATGAAAAGCGTTTGTTTCTTCCATTTAAAGATTTAACTGCCGGCAAGCAAACCTACGGCGGTGGAAAATACCTTGATCTGGAAATACCGACATCAGACCGGATGATGATAGATTTCAACAAATCCTACCATCCCTACTGCGCTTATAACGCTTACGATTACAGCTGCCCGATCGTGCCTGCAGAAAACAACCTCCCGGTAGAGATTAAAGCCGGCGTGATGTATGAGGATGTTTATTTTGAGCATTAATATCTTACAGGTCAAAGTTTTTTAGTGTGAGAAATAAATTCTGTGAGTTTTCGACAGCTATAATTTTAGTGATTCTTTATGAATTGCTATGCTATTTTTTCATTGTTCTGAAAAAACCAATAACCGGCGATGAGCACCATTTTTACGAAACAATAGTGAATTTCAGTAAGAACTTGACCTGGGGTACGATCCTGAGCTATGATGAACTAATTACACCTTTAACTTTTATCATTTATGGCTGGTTTGCAAAAACTTTTGGGACTGATCTGCATACCGTAAGAATTGTCTCGCTAATAATTGGATTTTTTACGCACACATTTTTTTTTGTACTTCTGAAGAATATTTTGCGGCAACCATTTATTTACTGGGGCCTTTTTATTATCTGGCTTTTAAACCCATATATTGTAGGGTTTAACGGGTTGGTTTTTACCGACGGGCTGTCAAACTTACTGATTGTTGGTTTTCTTTTCGCCGTTTATAAAAATCATTATATGCTTGCATTTTTAGCGGCATCTCTTCTGATCTACACACGCCAATACAATATCCTCATCGTCGGAGCTGCGGGAATCTATTATCTGCTTCTAGCTTCTAAAGATCAGGGATTAAACTTAAAAATGCTTTTATCCTTGGCGTTGGGAAGTGCAACTATAATCCCTCTTTTCATAATGTGGCGAGGTTTTAGCCCGGTCGGTGCAATGTCTGAAAAGTTGACTGCTGTTCCGTTTATTTTTTATGCCGAGTCGCTGCCAGTTTATATTTATTGTATTTTCATCTTTGTTTTGCCAATTTCCGGGTTCATAATTTGGCACAGTAAAATATCAAAAAAAGAGTGGTATTTTATAATAATCTTCACCTTATTTTATTACAATTTATTTCCTGTTGCTCCATCCTTTATTGCTGTTCAGGACGGATTTCATACTGTTGGGCTTTTCGATAAACTGGTTACGCTGATTTTTGGAAACAATATAGTTAAGCATTTGCTGCTTTATTTATCCTTCCTTTTTGGGAGCGTGCTGTTTTATCTTTTTGTAAAAGAATTTTTCCTCAGAAGATATAATCTGAAATCTCTGGACTTTCACAGATTTTCGCTTATTTATCTGATCATTTTCCTTGCCGCGATGATGGTAAATTTTCAGATATGGGAAAAATATTTCACGCAAGTATTACCAGTAGTTTTAATTATGTCGGGAAAACTGCTGGAACAGAAATTACCACAACTGTCTGATAATTTCAAGAGACTTAGGCGTTTTAAAGCCTGAATGGTGGCAACTGTAATAAAAAAGAATACTGTCAAGTACCGCGGGCCTGCTCAAGCTTTCTATTTTTATTTGATACGGTTCGCTTTCAGAGAGGATATTTTTCCAGTAATTTGAGACAGTTTCAGAATAAAGAGAGTTCACGGGCTCATCTGTAAAAACTCCTCCATCCGCATCCAAAAATTTACCCTCAGAAATAAATGGCGCAACGCCCAATACTTTCAATAATTTAACCATAAAAACCAGATGAGCACTGTAATTTCGGTTTTCAATCTCTGTTAGTAGTTTGCAAACTTCGTAATAAACTAACTGTCCTTCGGTTTCATCCCTCAAAATATGGTTTAGAAACTCACTTACAAAAAATAAAACTGAATCTGATTTGCTGCCGGGGCTTTCAACAATTCTAAGTGGTTCAATGCTTAAAACTTCCGGCATTGATGACGATGATTTATCCCTAATTTTAAAATTCAATTCATTTAAGGGTTGTAGATAGCTTTTTTTTCTGCTTTTCTGCGTGAAAACTGACTTTATAAAATAACTCCTAAAGCCCTTTTCCTTAGTGAAAGAGTGCAGGACCGCATCGGCGTCGCCATATTTGATATAGGAAAGAAGAAAACCGTTTTCTGAGTGAACCATCAGTTTACGACCGCTATTTTTGCAGTTGCCTTATCGGTGCCATCTGCGTTTGTCATCAAAACAAAATAAATTCCTGAAGCAACTCTTTTTCCACGATTTGTAAGGTCCCACTCATAATAACCGCCTCTTGCCACAGCTTGGTGAACGAGGTTTCCGCCCGCATCTGTAATTCTGATATTTGTCCTTTCGGCAAGGCCTTTTATTTTTACATTACCTTTGTAATTAGCCTGGACTACCGGATTCGGGTAAACGATCACATTACCAAAATTTTCCGTCACATTTGACAAGTTCCCTTTGTAGGAAACAATACCTTCACGGCTTACAAAAAAAACTTCACCAGCAGACTCATCTATCTGGATATCCGTAATATTATCAACCGGCAACGGAGAATTACCGCGGGTAAAATGCTCAACCGTTCTTTCACCATTGGGGCTCAAATAATAGACACCTCCTTCTTCAATCGAAATCCATTTAAAATTACCGGAGTCCACAGTAATATTTAAAATCTTACTATCCCTGAAAAGCTCTTCCGCAATGCCATTTTGAACAATAATAACCGGTTCAGCTTTAGGCTTTAATTCATCAATCGCAGCTGCTGGGTTTCTTAGAATTTTTAAACCTGATGCCGTGCCGATCCATAAATCTCCTGTTTTATCGATAGCTGAGCAAACAGCTCCGGTCGGAATGCCATTTTCCGCAAGCAAAAGTTTGGATTTGTCATCGTTAACTGAAGCTGTTCTGTTGTACTTGTAAAGAACCATACTTCCACCAAGTTCATCTGGTGAGGCAATATATGCGATTCCATCATTAAGCAGAAGGTTCTGTACCTGATTAGAGTGAATTTTAGGATAATCTACAAAAGTATCCGTAACCTTGTCGTAGTGTTGTAAAGAAATATTGACGCCCCAGCCATTGGCATTAAATTCATGCCACAATTTGGTACTGAAAAGCTCGTTGTTCTCATCATATTCCACATTGATTGGGACTCTGATATACGAAATATGTGGTTCGTTATAAAGTTTTACAAATTTGTCGTTTTTCATCCGGAAAATTCCTTTTTCCGGATTTTTCTGCAAAGAATTTGTAAAAAAAAGTTCTGTGTCATCGGCTGGGTTTACAGCGATATCGGTAATGTTAAATGAAAAATTGTCAGGATTAAGTTTAAAATAATCAGGATAAATCCAGCTTTTCCCGTCAAAGTAATAATAACCGAGTTTTGAAGGATAAAGCCCTGAATATGCGCCTGAAGCCACCCACATTTTATCCTTTTTAAGGAAAATTTTGTAAGACTGGTTATTATACGGCCCATCCGGTTTATAAGATTTCAAGCCCGAATCAAAAATCCCTGAATGCTCGGTGGCGGCGTAGATTTTACCATCGCTGATCCAGGAAGAATTGAGATTTTCTTTGGCTTCTAAAGTTCCTGCTGCAGCTCCTGTTCTTGAAAACGAAAATGCAGTTTCAGCATCTGTTACCAGAATATTCTGCGGCGTAACCGTTACATCTTTTATTGCTGAAAATCCCTGAGGAATCGGGCTGAAAGAATTACCATCACCATACAGAACCTGGTTTGTACCTGCCAGAGCAATGAGATTATTTTCAATGTCAATATGATTGAAACTTCCCACCTCAGCGTCGCTCCAACTGGAATAGATCGGGAAAGTGACATTAATTTCGTGTTTCTTTACTGCAGAAGCTGTCACCGCATAAACCGTATTGTCTTTTATAACAGATTCTATTGCAGGAATATAAACGCCGTTTGAAATAAAAAATGAGGTATCACCAAATTCTTTTTTTTCAAGATCAAAAATAGAGACGCCATAATTCACCGAAACTACCGCACGGTTGCCGGTGATCGAAATATGGTTGATTTTTTTTGAACCCGTATATCCGGTGGCTAAAGGAATATCCACAACATATGTAATTCCGTCGGGCTTTATCACATCCATCGTTCCGTTCACATAACCTACGAGTCCGGTTTTTGTTTCAGGGTTGTAATCGAAAGCTGAAATTTTAACTTCGTGAAGGCCGTTTGCCTTGGAAAGCTTGGTAAGTTCACCCGTCTTGGGCGTGTAGAATAATATTCCGTTTTCGGTTGCTGCAATCAGCTTGCCGTTGTCTTCGCGGATATGCAGCACATTGTTATACGAAAACAAGTCGGTCCACCGGCTCGAAGAGATCACCTGCGACTGCAAAATCAGAAAACTGAAAACTGTAAAAACGGATAATATTTTTTTCATTTGCTAAACCAGAACAGCATCAAGCTTGGAGTCGATAACCTGATTATTCCAGGTGATATTTTTTACATTTTTGTTTTTATCAAAGAAGAAATCAAGCCTTCCCAAAAGAAGCCCCGCAAAACCAACCTGATTTATAAGAACGGATTTCCCTGCCCTGTTCGTATATTTCTGCGGCTCAGAAAGGAAGGTGTGCGTGTGCCCGCCCAGGATTAAATCAATATTTTCGGTTTGGGAAGCCAGTGTGATGTCTGAAACTTTATTGTCATTATCGTATTTGTAGCCCAAATGCGAAAGACAGATCACCAGGTCGCATTTTTTATCGTTCTTTAAAAATTCTGAATATTGTTGAGCAATTTCAACAGGATTCAGATACTTTGTTTCTTTATACTGCTTCTTACCTACAAGACCGTCCAGCTCTATTCCGACACCAAAAATCCCAACTCTGATGCCGTTTTTAACAAAAATCTTATACTTTTCAGTTCTTCCGTCTACGATGGTATTGGTGAAGTCGTAATTTGAAGTTATAAAGGGAAATTTTGCATTTGGCAAAACTTTAACAAACCCTTCCAAACCGTTATCGAAATCGTGATTGCCCATCGTAGAGGCATCATAACCCATCATCGACATCAGTTTAAATTCCAGTTCACCACCAAAGAGATTAAAATATGGCGTTCCCTGAAAAATATCTCCCGAATCCAGAAGCAGAACATTATTTTCCGTTTTTCTGATTTCTTTTATCAGGTGCGCTCTTCTGGCAAAACCACCCTGATTTGCGTTCCTGCCGGCCGATGAATCGAATGGTTCAATCCTGCTGTGCTGATCATTGGTGTGTAAGATGGTCAGTTTGTGAGGGGTATCTGCAAACAAATTATTTTTGGCCAAAAGTAAATTTGGGGCAAACGTCATTGCCAAACTTCCGGCACCTGCTATTTTTAAAAATTCTTTCCTGTTCATCACTTTTTGCCTTTAAAAATTAATCTTAAATCTGCTGGAGCAGTTACATTTGGATTTTGTTTGAATTTTTCGATGTATAAATCGCGTAGTTTCACGCCCGTAGAAATCATTTCACCTGCGCTGAAAAACTTCATATTATCACCACCCAAAGCCAAGTAATCGGATGTCGCGATAAAATAAGTTTGTGCCGGATCAACCGCTGCACCGTTGATCAGCGCTTTATTGATCTTGCCGGCTTCAGTTTCAATAACCATATTTGAAACCGGGTTATTCTTTTGGGTTTGAAGGTAATAACCGAACATTGCCTGCAGTTGCGCACCCGTCATTTTCACGATTACCAGTTCGTTCTCAAACGGCATCACTTCATAAATATGCCTCAGGAGAATGTCCCCTTTACCGATATTGGTTCTGATACCGCCGATATTGATGACCGCACCGTCAATTTTTGCGACATTGTTTTTTGCAGCCCATTCTTTCGCGCCCTGAAACGTATAATCTGCGAGAAGGTTCCCCAAGCTGCTGTTGTCGCCCTGTTTTGTGAGTTCAGCGTTGGTATAGGAAATTTTGGTATCCATTTGAGATTCCAAAGACTTCTTGTAGGGCTCAATCACCATTGCTGTAGCGCCGTCTTCAGGGATTGACTGTGCGATGCTGATGTTTTTCTGGGTCTGGATATTGGTTAGATTCATCGGCGTTCTGCAAGAAACAAGCGCCATAGATGCAAATCCGAGAACTATAATTCTGTTTTTCATTTTTAGTAAAAACTTATACCTGCAAATATAATTATATGTATAATTATTTAAATGTTTTTAACCTATTTCTTTACTCTAAATTCCATAAATTTGAAACTTAATAATTTTTTACCAATGAGCAGATTAAAAGGCGTTGGTGTTGCGCTGGTTACACCCTTTAATGAAGATTTATCCGTAGATTTCGACTCGCTTACCAAGCTTGTAGAGTACAATATCGAGAATGGAACCAATTATCTAGTAGTTTTGGGAACTACTGCAGAAGCTGCAACACTTTCCGCGGAAGAAAAGAAACAGGTTACAGATCATATCGTAAAGACCACCAGCAAACGCCTGCCACTGGTTTTGGGAATTGGTGGAAACAATACCCTCGACATCAAAAAACAGATCGAGGAAACCGATTTATCCGAGTTCGATGCGGTACTTTCTGTTTCGCCATATTATAACAAACCCAATCAGGAAGGGCTTTATCAGCATTATAAAATGCTGGCGGAAACCGGGAAACCAATCATCATTTACAACGTACCGGCAAGAACCGGGCAAAATGTGGAAACTTCTACAACCCTGCGTCTTGCTAAGGAATTTCCTAATCTTTTTATGATCAAGGAAGCTGCACCAAACATTTTGCAGTATTTTGATATTTTAAGGCAAAAACCGGCTAATTTTTCGTTAGTCTCAGGTGATGATGAATTTACTTTGCCGGTAACTCTTGCAGGTGGCGACGGTGTAATTTCAGTGATTGGACAGGGCTATCCGAAGGAATTTTCAACGATGGTGCAGCTGGCATTTGACGGTAAAGTGAAAGAAGCCTACGAAATCCACAACAAACTTGTTGAAATCACAAGGTTGATTTTTGCTGAAGGAAATCCGTGCGGGATCAAAACGATTCTGGCTGAAAAAGGTATCATCAAAAATTATTTAAGACTGCCGTTGGTAGCTGCTTCAGAAGGTCTTCAGGCGCAAATCAAAGCAGAAATGGCAAAACTGTAACTCACGACTTCAATAATAATTTTTTAAGTGGAATTCAGCAGTGGATTTCACTTTTTTAATATTTTTACAATATGAAATTTATTCAAGCAAAAACCGACGATATCGCCCTGATACAGCAGCTTGCAAGAACATCCTGGGAAAGTGCCTATGCGGAAATTCTCTCTAAAGAACAGATTGATTATATGTTAGCCGAAATGTATTCTACCGCTGAAATCAGTTCGCACCTGACGAATCCAAATTACCATTATTTTTTGATTGAAAACAATGAAAAACCGGTAGGATTTATCGGATTTGAACACCATTACGAACCGGGGACAACCAAACTTCACCGTTTATATCTCATTCCCGAAGCAAAAGGTTCAGGTCTGGGGAAAGCCGCCATTAATTTTTTAAAAGAGAAGACTGGGGAGACCGGTAACAAAAGAATAATCCTGAACGTCAATAAAAACAACAGCGCCAGAAAGATCTATGAATCACAGGGGTTTAAAGTTTATGACGAAGGCGTTTTCGATATCGGCGGTGGGTACGTTATGGATGATTACCTGATGGAATTCATCCTTTAAAATATAAATTGCCATTATAATTCTGTAAGCACATTTATCTAAAGTAAGCGGAGATTTGTGAGACTAAAAACCGACAAATGGAGAACCTCAACTCACTTGAAGAATATTTTGTGAAAATCTATAAAAACTATGGTATTACCAGCCTTGATTTTCGCGACAATAAATTAGAAATCGATGACCAGCTCATCAAGCACATGGTTTTCGCATCAGATGATTTCAATTCAGAATTCGATAACCTTCTGGAGCATTGCCTGTTGGTTTACAGCGAACTGCAGCGTAATTTTTCACTGAAGGTGAAGCGCGACATCAACAATAATTATTTCGTTTTGGTTGCGTAACGGTCGGCATTCCTACCAAAGTTAATACTTTTTTGAAATTCCCGGTTTTGCGGGAATTTTCGTTGAAGGTTAATTATAATATTCACCATTTAAAACTTTGACAAACTATTTGTATATTTACTTTTACAAAAAAATTATCCACGAATGAAAATGAATGTGAAGTTCGACTTCAACACCATCTGCAAAAAAGTTTTGGAAGAGCAGTTGAACAGCCTCAATATCAATTACAGAATTCTGAATTTTGGTGAAATAGAGCTCCTGGAAAAACTGTCGAAAGACACCGAAAAACAGCTCCGCGCCAAGCTTGATGAGTACGGAATTGAAGTTATTGAAAACCAGAAGACCGCTTTAGTTCAGAAAATAAAAGACGTCATCGTAGATATGATTTTCTCCGAAGAACAGGTGCAGGTGAAAGCATCCGTTTATCTGGCAGAAAAACTGGGCCACAGCTATGGTTATATTTCAAATATTTTTTCACAGGTAACTTATACATCCATCGAGAACTTCATTATCATCCAAAAAATTGAGTACGCGAAGCAGCTGCTGATCATAGAGAATCTGTCGCTTACTGACATTGCCCACCGTTTAAATTACAGCAGTGTAGCGCACCTGAGCACCCAATTTAAAAACACGACCGGGATGACGCCATCACAGTTCCAGAAAATTATAAATAAGAGAAGAGATAACATAATCAAGAACTAAATATGACTAAAGAATATACCTACATTGTACTTGCAGACGACGATGCGGACGACAGACTGTTCTTCACCGATGCGTTCGATGAGCTGAAGATCAATACAAAAGTGCAGACCTTCAACGATGGTGCTGAATTGATGGATTACCTGAACGGTGAAAACTCGCAGCTCCCGGAAATACTTTTCCTGGATCTGAATATGCCAAAGAAGAACGGCATCGAATGCCTGCACGAAATCAAAGCCAATCCGAGATTTGAAAATATCGCGGTGGCGATTTACTCTACCTCATCATCCGAGGAACATATTGAGGAAACTTTTGTAAGCGGCGCCAATATCTATATCAAAAAACCAAACGATTTCAATACTTTGAAAAAAGTTCTTTCAGACGTGGTGACTATAAACTGGCAGTACCACACATCGGGAATGAACAAGGATAATTTTCTTTTGAGATTTTAAGTGAAAAAACTCTTTGATACGTCTACGTTTTATTTAAGATTAATTGTTGTTGTTGCAACGGCATTAATCTTTTTTTTAATGGGGCTCACCTACAAACACCTCGAGCGGGTAAATGAAAACAACCAATGGGTAAACCATTCTTTCGAAGTGTCGCTTAAATTGGAAGAATTATATTCCAACGTAAAGAATATAGAAAACGAAAGGATACATTTCCTTGCTACAGGCAATCCTCAAAACCTGGACAATGTTCCGGCGCTGAAAATTGCGGTACAAAAAGAGCTTGCAGATTTGGGGCGATCTTTCTCACATAGCCCAAAGCAGTTAAAAAATTTGCAGGATCTTAACAGGCTGGTTTCTGAAAAAATAAAACTCGCCGACAGCGCAGCCATACTTCAGGACTCTAATTCGAGCGAACTTAAAATTCATCTTTTAAAAGACAGCGCACTTACACGGGATATATCCTTAAAAATCCGGGAAATGCTGCTTGAAGAAAAACTGATACTCCAGGAGCGCCGCTCGCAGCTTTTTTTCGATCAGAGAAGTACACCGGTCTATCTCTATATCATTTCATTATTTTCTCTAGGACTTTTGGGTTTTGCATTTTACCGTATCAATAAAGATGTAAAGATCCAGAAACAGGTCAACCGTAGCCTTCAGGTATCACTCGACACCTCCAAACTGGCGGAAAAAGTAGGAGATTTTGGAATATGGATTCTGGATTTGGAGAGCAACCAATACACTTTCTCGGATAATGAATACCGCATTCTGGGTTACGAACCCGGCGGTTTTGAAGCTAAGTATGAGGGATTCATGAAGCATATACATCCTGAAGACTACGATTACGTAAACAAGAGGGCCAAGGAAATGATCAGTGGCAAAAATATGCTGCCGTTCACCTACCGGGTCATTACCAAGGATGGAAAACTGAAACATTTTCAGTCCGCCGGACAAATCGTGGAAATGAACACTGGCGAGAAAGTTGTCCTGGGAATCACCAAAAATGTTACTTCTGACATTGAAAACAAACTGCAGCTCGAAAGCATTAACTGGGTACTTTCTGAAAGAAATAAAAACCTGAGCATTGCGAATGAAACTTTCGGGGAATCCGAGAAAATCGGTGCCTTCGGTACATGGCAGTGGTTCCCTCAAGATGATTATTTTGTATTTTCTAAAAACCTGATCTGCTTATACGGCTTCAATCCGGAAAATTTTGAACATGAACTGAAGAATTTTCTTCCGGCCATACATCCTGAGGATAAACACATCGTAAATGAACGCATAAAAAAAATGTACGAAGGCCAGGAAGTAAAAGCTTTCGTTCACAGAATTTACCGTGCGGATGACCACAAACTGCGTTACCATTCCGTAACCAGTAAAAAAATCAGTGATCCGGCAGTTGGTGAATATATGCTCTTCATCACCCGGGACATTACCGAAGAATATCTCGACAAGCAGAATATTGAAGAAAAAAATATCCTGCTCGAGGCCAATAACAAAGAGTTACAGGCCTTCAATTATGTGGCCAGCCACGACCTGCAGGAACCTTTGCGCAAGATAGAAACTTTTATTTCCAGGCTTTACGATAAGGATAACGACCGCCTTTCCGACTCCGGGAAACAATATCTGGAGCGCATACAGTTTTCGGCAGGCAGAATGCGGAAACTCATCGATGATTTGCTGCAGTTTTCACGTTCTACCAGAGCAGACCAAAAATTTGAGTATACAGAACTCGATGAATTGATGCAGAATGCCACTGATGAACTGCAAGCCACCATTGAAGAAAAGAATGCAACAGTAAACCTGGAGCCTTTACCAATGCTCAAAGTAATTCCTTTTCAGATCCAGCAGCTTTTCGTCAATATTTTGGGAAATTCACTTAAATACTCCAAAAAGGGCGTTCCGCCAGTCATTGACCTGCATGTTACAGAAGTAGAGTCCGATAATGAACCGTTAATTCTAAAAAAATCAAAAAAGATTTATTTCAAACTGCAATTTACCGATAACGGAATTGGTTTCGAACAGCAATATGCCGACAGAATCTTCACACTGTTCAACCGGCTTCACGACAAAGACGAGTTTGAGGGAACAGGTATAGGCCTCGCCATCTGCAAAAAAATTGTCGAAAACCACAACGGTTATATCTATGCAGAAGGCACGCCAGGCGTTGGCGCCAAATTCACTATCTTCCTGCCACAGTATTAGCAAATTACCCAGCTATTTAATCATTCTTTCTACAAGCACCCTCCAGAATCTTGAAAGTAACACTCAAAATTGTGTAATAAGAAACTTCCAAATTAAAATCATATTTGTATTACAAAACGATCATTTAAAACAAGTGGTGAAATTTTAAGGAAAGTGATTTTCTGTGAATAAAATTCCATAAATAAGCTTCCGGGCGATTATTTTTTAATTTAAAAAGATTATTTTATGGAAATTTTATAAAAATCGTTTACAAACACGTAAAGCTTACAAAGCAAAGATCAATGAAATTTGTACCATAAGAAAGCACAACAGATGATAGCAATGAGTAACAGTTTATTTTATGTTGTATCCGCGGTACTGTTTATCACCTGGTTTCTAGGATTTATGGTTTTTGATGCAGGCGGGGAAATTCATTTTGTCTTTTTAGCAGCTGTTTTAGTAATAGTGTATAAAATATTTATCGATCACAAAACAAATAATAGATTATGAAAAATTTACAATTTTTATCAAAAGCCCAAATGTTTATTTTAACAATGTTTGCATCAGCCATCCTTTTCGCACAGGAGAAAGCTCCGGATCTGAAGGTGGATGTGGATGTTGATAAACCGGGAGAAGCTATGGGTGGCGACTGGATGTCTAATCCTTTGGTTTGGGTTATAGGAGCTTTAGTGCTTATCCTTATTATAGCTTTAGTAGCACGAGGCGGCGGAAGCAGAGACTAAAAAACTTCATTACTTATATTACACTTAAAATCGGAAAGCCGTTTTGAATTCATTTTCAGGCGGCTTTTTTATTTACGAAATTTTGCCCCACTTATTTTTCCCGCGGTATTGTTTCTGGTAATAATACTTCATCGCCAGATGATCCGGATGGCTAAGAAAAGGATCCTTTGAAATGATTTTCTCTACCGTTTCTTTTGAAGCTTTGATGATTTTGGCATCCTGAACCAGATCCAGCCGTTTGTAATCTACAACACCGCTTTGCTGCGTGCCGAGAATATCGCCCGGACCGCGGAGCTGCATATCTACCTCAGAAATTTTGAAGCCGTCGTTGGTCTCACACATCGTTTTGATGCGTTTGCGGCTCTCGTTTGAAAGCTTGTCAGAAGTCATTAAGATACAGTAACTCTGCTCGGCTCCGCGCCCCACACGGCCCCGCAACTGATGCAATTGGGAGAGGCCGAACCTTTCAGCACTTTCTATCACCATAACCGAGGCATTGGGAACATTCACGCCGACTTCAATAACCGTGGTAGCCACCATAATCTGTGCTTTTCCGGAAGCGAAATACTGCATTGCTGCATCTTTTTCGGCGGGCAGCATTCTTCCGTGCAGCATCGTCACATTATAATCGCTAAAGTGCTGTAAAATATGGTCGAAACCTTCCATTAAATTTTTATAATCCAGCGTTTCGCTTTCTTCGATTAAAGGGTAAACAAAATAGATCTGCCGTCCCTTAATAATCTCGTCCCGACAAAAATTGTAAACCGAAATTCTGTCTTTTTCTTTTCGGTGCGCGGTAATGATGGGCTTTCTTCCTGCTGGCATCTCGTCTATCACTGAAACATCCAGATCAGAATAAAAACTCATGGCCAGAGTTCTGGGGATCGGCGTAGCCGTCATCACCAGAATATGCGGCGGAATGCGGTTTTTTGCCCAAAGTTTAGCACGCTGGGCCACCCCGAAACGGTGCTGTTCATCGATGATGGCTAAACCTAAATTTTTAAACTGAACAATATCTTCCAAAACAGCGTGCGTCCCCACCAGGATTGAAAGTTCGCCGCCTGATAATTCTTCGTGAATGATTTTTCTTTCAGAATTTTTTGTGGAGCCTGTGAGCAGTTTTACTGTAATTCCTGTGCCTGCCAAAAGTTCGGATATCCCGCTGAAATGCTGTTGTGCCAGGATTTCGGTCGGCGCCATCATACAGCTCTGGAAACCGTTATCCATAGCAATGAGCATGGAAAGAAGCGCAACCATTGTTTTGCCTGAACCAACATCGCCCTGCAAAAGCCGGTTCATCTGCACCGGACGTTTCATATCGGTTCTTATTTCTTTTAAAACCCTTTTCTGTGCACTGGTAAGGTCAAAAGGCAGGAAATTTTCATAGAAATTGTTGAAATAATCACCCACAACCGGAAACGGATTTCCTTGGGAATTGGTTTGATGATATTGCTTTTTCAGTCCGTAACCTAACTGGAAAAAGAAGGCTTCCTCAAACTTAAGGCGCCGGTCGGCCGCCTCGAAATGTGTCATGTTTTCAGGAAAATGAATATTGAGAAATGCCTGCTGCCGCGACATCAGCTTCAAAAACTTCATCAGATAATCCGGCAGGTTTTCCTGAATGAGGATTGGAATTTGGAGGCAGATATTTTTCAGTAAATTTTGAAAAAATTTCTGGTTAAGCCCTCTTTTGGTCAGCTTTTCTGAGCTTGGATAAATCGGCTTCAGGTAATTTTCCTGTTCACGCTTTTCTTCGATCTCAATTTCCGGATGCGCCATAGAAAACTGATTATTGAAGAAACTGGCCTTACCAAAAATGAGAATTTCCCGGTTTACAGGCAGCTGATCCTTGAGCCATTGGGAATACTGAAACCAAACCAAATCCACAGTCCCGGTCTCATCCTGAAATTTTCCGGATAACCGCTTGGTTCTCCCCGTTCCGATCTCCTTTAACTCCTTTATTTTTCCTTTCAGCTGTACATCGGGCAAACCTTCTTTTAAGTCCTTGATTTTGTAAATTTTGCTTTTGTCCAGATAACGGATGGGATAAAAGTTGAGAAAATCCTCCACCGTGGAAATACCAAGCACATTTTTGATGAGCTTCGCGCGTTCGGGACCGATGCCCTTGAGGTATTCTATGGATGTGTCAAGATTCAAAACTGAAGCCGAATTTCGGGATTTTTTTTGATTTGTAACCAATGGATTTTATGGGATTCCCCGAAATTGAGTGCCGACTCGCAATGCGCAAGGGATTGCAGTGGAAAGCCCGGAGTAAGCGTGGGCGCGAAGCGCCGAAGGCGATGAGCGCCGGTGCACGAGGACTTGTAACGGAAAGCCCGGTGCGAGCGACTGAACGGAGGCACGGAGTGAGGGAGCGAGCATGCGCCCCAATCAAAAAAAAAAAAAGCAATTATGTCAGTTTTGCCGTAAGTTTTTTGAACTGTTTTTCCGGGTTCTTATCTTCATACAGAATCCCATAAATGGTATCTATAATTGGTGTTGAAATATTTTTCTCCTTCGCGGTATTGTAAATGGAATCTGCGGCGTAATATCCCTCCGCAACCATGTTCATCGACTGTATTGCAGATTTCACGGTGTAGCCCTTACCAATTAAATTTCCTAAATTCCTGTTACGTGAAAACAGTGAGTACGCGGTTACCAAAAGGTCCCCAAGATAGGCGCTTTCGTTCACATCGCGCGGCGCTTCATAAACGCCCTCGAGGAAAGTTTCCATTTCACGGATTGCATTGGTTACAAAAACAGCGATGAAGTTGTCGCCATAACCAAGTCCACTGGCAATTCCGGCGCCGACTGCATAAATGTTCTTGAGGATCGCGCTGTATTCATTGCCCAAAATATCCGTGCTGTTGTTAACTTTTATAAATCTGGAAGTGAACAGCTGATCCAATTTCTGTGCAACCTCTTCTTCTACCGTGGCGATGGTAAGGTACGACAGCCTTTCCATAGCAACTTCCTCAGCGTGGCACGGACCGGCAATCACCGCCTGGTTTCTGAAACCTATATCGAATTTTTCTTTCAAATAATGAGCAACGACATCATTATGCTCCGGAACAATACCTTTAATCGCTGAAATAAAGATTTTATCCGCATAATCGCAGGTCATTTTTTCAATGGTTTGCGCAAGATAAATGGATGGGGTCGCCAACACGATGACATCACATGCCGCAACAAGCGCGTTGATATCTGTCGTAATATTCAGATTTTTGGTATTGAAGCTGACTGAAGTAAGGTAGGTAGGATTATGCCCCCGGAGTTCGATAGCGCCTTTTACAAACTCATTGCGAACGTGCCAGTGTACCATTTTGCAGTTTTCTGTGAGCATTTTTACAATAGCCGTTGCAAAACTTCCGCTGCCCACCACGCCGACACTGCATGGTTGCTGTGGCTTACCCGTTTTTGCGGGGTTAGTTTTCGTTTTTACGGTTTTAGCATCTTCCTTAGTCTTTTTCTTCGCCATAGCTTTTGAGAAATAGGTAATTTACAAATATAATTAAAAATAAGGTGGCTGGCGACTCCGGATTTTATAGCGCCATTTAACCTATTAATGTTTTCAGAATCAAACCACTCCGATTAAGATCTAATTCAATTTTTATTTTTTATTTAAATTTGCAGTCCCAAAAAAAATGAAAAGAATGAAAAATTTTTTGAAAAATAAAAATAAAGCAAACATTCTGCTGGGTATTCTTTTGGCCGTTGTTTTTGGCCAGGCTTTAATAATAGGAAAGCTTTTCACTGAAAAGAACCAGAAAAATTACGAGGTGAATCTCGTGAAAATCAATACTGAAAAAGACAGCATCGATTACCTCAAAATGAAAAATGACCTAACCCTGATCGACAGCAGCGTAAGGGAAATAAATGGATTTCTGCTTTCCAAAAACATCACCAATGAAAGAATAATGACGCTGGATCAGGACAGTTTGGATAATGCCGTCTATCTTGCAAAAGTAAGCAACCGCTACAGCCAGTACCTGGTAGATCTTCAGCAAAAGTTGCAGCAAGTACCACTGGGAATTCCTACTTCAGGATATATTTCGTCAAATTTCGGAAAAAGAATCAACCCCATTCCGGTAAAGAGGACAGTGATGATGGCTGCAGTGAAAGCTCCGGCAATGGAAGCGGCAAAACCCGAACCGCAAATCATCGAGGAAAAAGACAGCTTGGGAAATGTGGTTAAAAGAACGGTGATTCCAGAATCTGCAACCGCGGCTGCAAACAAATCCAAAGCAGTTCCCACAGAAAAAAATAATCCTCCCGCAGAAGCTGACCAGATCCAGTTTCACAAAGGCATGGATTTCGCGGTGCCTTACGGCACTGATGTGCGCAGTGCAGCAATCGGAACCGTAATTTTTGCAGGGCAGAAAGGCGGTTACGGAAACTGCGTGATTATCTCACACGGCAACGGTTTGGCGACGCTTTACGGGCATCTTTCACAAATTCTGGTTCAGACCAATGATCAGGTGAAAGTAAATCAGGTCATCGCAAAATCAGGAAACAGCGGCCGTTCGACAGGCCCGCACCTTCACTACGAAGTGCACAAAAACAACACTCCGGTAAACCCAAAACTGTTTTTGAATTTCTAAAAAAGATAAAGCCTCCAAAATCCGGAGGCTTTTCCTATTTGTTTATTTCCTTTTGATAAGTGGTGAAAACCAGGCCCTTTAAGCTTTCAAGAACTTTGTTATGATTGAGATCTGAAGGATTATTAAGCAAAGTTACTTTTCCGTCCCTGCTCACAAGTTTTGTATTGGAAAGTGAAACAACAAAACCTTCGTTCAGAAAATCATAACGCACCCGGGATGATATTTTACCGTTGGAAAAAGGCATTAAAAGATTCACATCCAAATGATCGTTCCCGGAACTGTTGGTCTTCACTTCAAACTTATCCGACGCCAAAATATTCAGTAAAAAAAGGTCGGTTTTAGCCTTTACGAGCGCTTTATCGTTTTTTCCAGAGTATTGGTACATTTCTCTTAGCGGGGTCTTTTGTGCCCAAACCAATCCTGAAAATGCAATTAAAAATGCAAGTATTGTTTTCCTCATTTCAAAATTTATTTCCTTTTTTAACAAATAATTTTTGTGCCAAGAATGAGGGCTTTTCCCATATTAACTTATTTTTATGAATTTAATGAGATTATTTATGAAAAACCACTTTAAATCTCTACGAGCTCGCCGATATTAAAACTATTTCAGTGTACCATGCCTTAATCCAGTTTTTCTGCTTTGAAAAGTTGGAGGTTTTGAAAGGCAATATATTGTAAATTATAAGAATTTTATTTTCTCATCTCATTAAATTTGGGTGTTTCCACATAATAAAAAAGGTCAAAATCCGAGTGTTTATATTTCTTACGTAATGCCGTCCCAGTCGATTTTGGTTTTATATTCCTTATAATCCATAATTGGTAAAATAAAAAAACCACTTACAATTTGTAAATGGTTGATTTAAAAAAGTGGCCCCACTTGGGCTCGAACCAAGGACTTGCTGATTATGAGTCAGCTACTCTAACCAACTGAGTTATAGGGCCTCAGTTATAACTGTTTGCTGTTACCTGCCGATGGCTGTCAGCATGCGCTATAGAAATTTAAAACTTTTGAAGTCCTAAATTGGTTTGCAAAAATAATCTTTTTTGAAGAATATCAAAATTTATTATGGCTTTTCCTGGCAAAGCTCTACCAAAACGCCGTTTGTGGATTTAGGGTGCAGAAACACAACCAGCTTATTATCAGCGCCTTCTTTCGGTTCTTCAGTGATAAAAACAAAGCCTTCATTTTTTAAACGTTCTACCTCAGCTTTGATATCTTCTACACCAAACGCAATATGATGGATGCCTTCGCCTTTTTTAGCAATAAATTTTGCGATCGGGCTGTCGGGATTTGTCGCTTCCAGAAGTTCGATTTTGCTTTCACCAACTTGGTAAAAAGATGTCGTCACACCTTCCGTTTCTACAGCTTCCTGTTTGTAATTGGGCTTTCCCAGTAATCTCGCAAAAAGATTATCTGAACTTTCAAGCGATTTTACGGCGATCCCAAGATGCTCTATTTTCATAATGACATTATAATTGTTTAAAAGGAAATCCCCCTACTTACAGCTTCCTCCGCCACTATCCCTCATTCTCATACAAAAATACTAAATTTGCCGTATGAACGAAAGCAACAGACAAAGAAAGGTCGCACAGATCATACAGGAAGATTTTGCGGAGCTTTTCCGCAAACAGTCCGCCGAAAGCAGGCAAAGCTTTATGGTTAGTGTTTCGGATGTGAAGGTGACGGCAGATTTGGGAATTGCCAAAATATATCTAAGCATCTTCCCACAGGAATTCCGCAAGCCGGTTATGAAGGAAATTGAGGAAAACAAATCCCAGTACCGCAATTTCATTGGCCAGAAAATGGGAAAACAGGTACGGATAATACCGGAACTGAACTTCTACCTCGATACTTCCCTGGATGATGTAGAAAAACTGGAACGCGAACTGAAAGGCCAGGGCGATAATCCTATTCTGTAACCAAGCGTGGCAAATACGGCGTTTTACATTGCAAAAAGATATCTGATAGCCAAGAAAGGCAGCACAGCTGTGACTTTCATTACCTGGCTATCGGCTTTTGCGATGATGACGGCTGTAGCATCGATGTTTATCATCATTTCTGTGTTTGCCGGACTTGAGGACCTTAACAGGGAAATGATCGCTAATCTGCACGCTGACCTCACCATTTCCGGCCAGGTAGAAAAAAAACTGAAGGACCCGGAAGCGGTAGCCAAAATCCTGAAACAGCAACCCGAAATACAGCATTCATCTAAGGTTATTGAAGAAAAAGTTTATGTAAACAATGGCGGAATTGGTGAAATTGCCTATCTGCGTGCAGTGGACTCGGCTTACACTTTTGTAAACCCAATCGATAAAAATATTTTTTTCGGGAAATATCCTGATTTTCAGTACAGCAACGAGGTAATCCTCGAAAATGGCCTTGACAACCGTTTGCAGATCCCCGTGGGCGAAAACTCTTCACCGGCACTGCTTTATATGCCTAAACCCGGCACGGGAATCATCACGACTGAGGATGATATTTTCACCAAAAAAGAAATTTATGTTACCGGCGTTTTCCCGGGCAATGACCAACTCAACAATTATGTAATCAGTCCCCTGGAACTGGGACAGGAATTGTTGAACTTACCGAAAGATGCAGCCTACAAAATCGTCATCAAACTTAAAAATCCGGATGATGCCGATGATTTAAAGGAAAAATTAAAGACAAAGCTTGGAAAAGATTATACAGTCAAAACCAAGGCCGAGGAAAATGCCGCCTTCTGGAAGATGATCAACACCGAAAAACTGATGATCTACCTCATTTTTGCTCTGGTGATTTTCATTACCACTTTTAATCTGGCGGGCGCCATCATCATTCTCCAGCTTGATAAGAAAGAACAGGCAAAATCGCTGATTTCTTTAGGGCTTTCTTTGCGCAAATTGAGAAATACCTACTTCTATACCGGTGTACTTATCGTGGTTTTCGGAATTATTTCCGGACTGATGATCGGTACCGCAATATGCTATTTCCAGATGTCGACGGACTTCTTTAAAGCCGGAATCGAACTGCCGTTTCCGGTCCGAATCAAAGCTTTAAACTATTTAATCGTTACAGCCGTTGCGTTATTATTTGGGCTCTCTGTCTCATGGTTTTTTTCAAAGATCAACAGGGAGTATATATTAACAAAATAAAATATGAGATAATTACTTATTACTTGTAATTTTACCCACTCAAAAAAAATTTTAAATACATAATGAAAAAACTTTCCTTTCTGATCCTGATATTTTTATCACAGATCATTCTTGCTCAGGCTCCAGCAAATTATTATGACGGCACTGCAGGACTGACCGGAGCAGCACTCAAGACAAAATTGAGCCAAATAATTTCCAATGGCCACATAGATAAAGGCTATGGAGGTCTTTATACCGGCTACGAAACAACAGACCGCGACAATTTTTTTGAAAAAGATGGCACCGTGCTCGATATGTATTCGGAAAATCCAAACGGACCGGATCCATACAATTACACCCCGGGACAAAAACAATGTGGAAACTATTCCCAGGAAGGCGACTGCTATAACAGAGAACACGTTGTCCCACAAAGTTTTTTCGGTTCAAATGCGCCGATGGTTTCTGACATCAACTTTATCCGCCCTACTGACGGAAAGGTAAATGGTATGAGAAGCAATTATCCATTCGGGATGGTCTCAAAGCCTACTTTCACATCGAGAAATGGAAGTAAGGTAGGTAATAACACAACATCCGGATATTCGGCAACTGTCTTTGAACCTATCGATACTTTTAAAGGTGACATTGCCAGAATGGTTTTCTATTTCGTGACTCGGTATGAGTCTAGAATGGCTGATTTCAGTACTGGTAATATGCTTGCGAATAATACATATCCAAGTTTGCAGGACTGGGAGCTTCAGGTGCTTTTAACTTGGGCTGCACAGGATCCGGTTTCACCGGAGGAAATCGCGAGAAACAACGCGTCGTACAATTTTCAGGGTAACAGAAACCCATACATCGACCATCCGGAATGGGTCCAGGCAGTTTGGGGCACAACGTCTTCAGACACGCAGGCACCAACGGCGCCTGCTAATCTTGCAGTAAACTCAACAACAGCTTTCACAGCAACGCTTTCTTGGGCCGCTGCTACTGACAATATAGGTATTGCATCTTATGAAATCTATGTGGATGGAATTTTAAAAACAACTGTTTCCGGTTCCGTAACATCAGCCACTGTTACAGGACTTGTAGCCAATACTACTTACAGCTTCTATATCATCGCAAAAGATGCTGCAGGCAATGCTTCGCCTGCGAGCAACACGGTGCAGGGAACTACTTTGATGGCAAACACCGATACTTCTTGCGCGAACGAAGATTTTGAAAATATACCGGCTAACAATAACAGTTACTCTACAAGAACCTGGACCAACAAGGGAATTAACTGGACTGCAACCGATGCAAGAACGGATGAAAAGCTTAACAACAGAGCCATCGTAATCAGAAACGGATCACTTACAGGTTCTGCCGTACCAAACGGTATTGGATCACTGACAGTTACTACTCAGCTAAAATTCAGTGGCACTGAAGGAACATTCGATTTATTTGTAAATGGAGTGAAAAAAGGTGCGGTTCCTTATGCATCTGGAAAATTAACTACAACAATCTCGGACATCAATATTGAAGGAAACGTTACTGTAAAATTGGTAAATACGTCTACATCAAACCGGGTTGCTTTAGATGATCTTTCCTGGACCTGCTACTCGTCAACATTAGGATTAGGTGAAACGAATGTGGGGGCAAAAAAACTTACGGTTTCGCCAAACCCAGTAAAAAACGGAACGATTCAGATCTCCGGATTGGAAGAAAGTAATGTTAGAGCAGAAATCTATAACATGACGGGGCAGCTTGTACAGACTGTGGATAAAGTTTCAAAAACATCAGACAGGATACAGTTAAAGAACCTTCCAAAAGGCATTTATATACTTAAGGCTGGAAACCAGGCTGCGAAATTTATCATAGAGTAAATCGCACAACTGATATCGTTCAATGGCCGGAAATTTCTCCGGCCTTTTTTTGTAACTTTGATTTTATGGAAAATGTTAAAAAATTTGGTTTGGTAGGCAGAAACATCGCCTATTCTTTCTCAAAGAAATATTTTACTGAAAAGTTTAAAAAACTCTTTTTGAAAGATCATTCGTATGAAGTTTTTGATATAAAAGACATCAGCGAAATTTCAGACGTCCTCCAAACTGAAAACCTTCACGGATTTAATGTCACGATTCCGTACAAAGAGCAAATCTTACCTTTCCTTGACGAACTGAGCGATGAAGCAAAAGAAATTGGGGCTGTAAACACCGTATCCATAAGAACCGGCAAAACAAAAGGCTTTAACACAGATACCTACGGTTTTGAAAAAACTTTAAACCTTCATAAAAAAGGCCATCAGCAAAGTGCACTTGTTTTGGGTGACGGTGGTGCCGCGAAAGCAGTACGGTACGTCTTAAAACAAAAAAATATTCCCTTCGAAACCGTTTCCCGAAAATCGGATATTAACTTTGAAAACCTTAGCCGTGATTTGGTGTCATCGCATAAAATTATTGTGCAGTGCACTCCTGTGGGCACTTATCCAGATGTAAACGATTGTTTAGCATTTCCTTTTGAAGCACTCACAAACGAACATCTGATCATCGACCTCATTTACAATCCAACCTACACGGAATTCATCAAGAAAGCTGCAGAGCAGGGAGCGAAATGCGTCAACGGTTATTTCATGCTGGAGCAGCAGGCCGAAAAAGCCTGGGAAATCTGGAATTCGTGATCCGGGAATTTTTAAACATTTTTTTTAAAATACCAACCAAATAGAAAAAATAAGTATATTTATTGCAGTTTTTATAAGGCAGAGATGGCTTAGCCTAGCATTTAAATTTGAAAAAGTACTTAAAAATAAGTTGCTATGAACACGGAAAATCAAAATCCTGAAAACGAAGATCTAAAACCTGGAACCGAAGGACAAATTGGGGAAAATTCTGAAAACCAGTCTGATGTGGACACTCAGAAATCGGTGCAGATGCCGCCGGAAGAAAAGGTTTTATCTGAAGTAGATCCAAATAAGGAAGAAATGCTTACTGATGAAATAAGCGAAGAAGTTCCGCAAAGTTCAGCGACAGAAATCATGGAGGCCACTCCGGAACACCAGCAAAGCATGCATACTCAAAAGCCTTTCCACATCCCGGAGGAAAAAGTTCTTTCCGAGATTGACCCCGAAGAGGCTGAAGAGGATCAGGAAGAAACACCGGATCATACAACCGACTCCCGGAATGCTGAACAGGTAATTGGTGAAATGGAAAAACTCGTAAATGAGCAAAATGCCGGTGAAAAAAACCGTCAGTTCCAACAGCTGAGAGAGTTGGCAACCCAAAAAATGCAGGAGGAAACCGAAGACAAGAAACACGAGTTTATCTCCGCGGGAAACAGCGAAGAAAACTTCAGCTGGGAACATCCGTCATTATCAAAACTTTCCGGGTTAATCACGATATTCAAAGAGAAACACGACAGTTACCTTGCCAAACAGGAAGAGCAGCACGCTGAAAACCTTGCCGCCAGACAGGAAATTATAGAACGGCTGAAAAACCTCTACACCAACAGTGAGCCGGGAACCAACCTTTTCAAGGAAATCCGTGAGATCAAACAGGCTTGGAGCAGCGCCGGACAGGTGGCAAAATCGGAGTTTAAGCTTCTGAATAACAATTATTTCCATCATTTGAACCAGTTTTATGCCATGCTGGATCTGAATAAGGATTATCTGCATCAGGAATACACCCACAACCTTGAAAAAAGGCAGCAAATCATTGAGCGGGCAAAAGAGCTGGTAAAAGAACCGGTACAGAAAGCCCTGAATGAGCTGCAATACCTTCATAAATTATGGAAGGAAGAGGCAGAACCGGTTGCAGAAGAATTCCGTGAGAAAACCTGGGACGAGTTCAGGGAGATCTCTAACCAAATCCACGAAAGAAAATCTGAACTTTCTGCAGCAATTGAAGAGGAACAGAAGGCCAATCTGGAAAAGAAAAACCAGATCATAGCCGAAATAAAAAAACTCTCTTCACCAGAAAATGCGCCTAACCACAGCTTCTGGCAAAATGCCATAAAAAAAGTGGAAGATTTAAGGACAGAGTTCCTGAAGATTGGCAGCGTCCCAAGAAAGATTTCAAACCAGAACTGGAACGATTTTAAGCAAACCCTAAGGGACTTCAATACCGTTAAAAACAATTTTTACAAAAACCTGAAGGGGAGCCAGGTCACCAACCTTGAAGAAAAACTGAAACTAATTCAGATTGCCAAAGACAATATGAATTCCGAAGACTGGGACACCATGGTACCCCTCTTCAAAAAACTTCAGGAAGACTGGAAAAAAATCGGTCACGTTCCCAGAAGCCAGGCTAATAAGATTTGGGATGATTTCCGCGGGGCCTGCAATACTTTTTTTGGAAACTACAGGTCTAAAAATACTACCGGCAGCGGCGACAACTGGAAGGAAAACTATAAGCTCAAACGCGCCCTGCTCGATGAACTAAAGGAAGTGGGCAGCGACGAAACCAGCGTTGAAAAAATTGAAGAAATCAAAGGAAAGTGGAATGCAATAGGTAAAGTGCCGCGCGAGAAACTTTCTATAAATTCCGAATTCAATAAAACTTTAAGAGAAAAATTGAAGCTCAACAAAGTAAGCGAATTCGAAATAAAAGATGAAAACCTTTCTGAAAATCAACTGACTGACAAAGCCCGGAAGATTAAAAATCAGGTTGCAGATCTAGAGGCAGAAATCGCAACGCTGGAAAACAACCTCGGTTTCTTTAGCAATCCGAGCAGAGAAAATCCTTTATTGAAGGACACTTATGCAAACATTTACGACAAAAAGGCACAGCTTGAAACCCTGAAACAAAACCTCCACAAAATTATCAGCGGAGAGTAAAAATAATTTAGAAAACTGAAAGGCGAAGCAAAGAAATTTGTCTTCGCTTTTTTATACAATGACGGACGAATTTTATTTAAGACGCTGCATTGAACTGGCGAAAAAAGCTGCCGGAAACACTTATCCGAATCCCCTGGTAGGCAGCGTGATCGTTCATAACGGTAAAATTATCGGGGAAGGTTATCATGAAAAAGCCGGTGAGCCGCATGCGGAAATCAACGCGATAAACTCTGTAAAAGATTCATCATTGCTACCCGAATCCACCATTTATGTATCACTGGAACCCTGCTCCCATTTCGGAAAAACACCGCCCTGCGCATTAAAACTAAAGGAAATTGGTTTTAAAACCGTCGTTATTGGAACTTTGGATTCCCACGAAAAAGTTAACGGCAAAGGAAAACAGATCCTCGAAGACGCAGGAATCAAAGTTGTAAGTGGTGTGTTGGAAAAAGAGTGTAGGGATTTAAACAAAAGATTTTTCACTTTCCACCAGAAAAAAAGGCCATATATTATTCTAAAATGGGCGCAGTCGGAAGATGGTTTTATGGATAAAAATTTTCAGCCCTACCCGATTTCAAATGTCATTGTAAATCAGTATACACATCAGCTCCGTGCTGACGAACATGCCATTTTAGTTGGGACGCAAACGGCTTTAAGAGACAATCCGAGCTTATCTGTACGGAATGTTTCCGGTAAAAATCCAATCCGGATTCTTATTGATTTTGATTTGAAAGTTCCTTCGGATTTCAATATTTATAACAGTGAAGCAGAAACATTTATTTTCAATTCGAAAAAAGAAGTTGCTGAGGAAAACATAAAATTCATCAGAATATCAAAAGAAAATTTCCTGCAGGATTTAATGCACCGGCTTTACGGGATGCAGATCCAGTCGGTTATTGTAGAAGGCGGAGGTTTTACGATTCAACAGTTCATCAGTCAAAATCTTTGGGATGAGGCCTTTGTGATTACCAACGAAAACCTTTTTCTGAAAAGCGGCACCACAGCACCTGAAATTTCGGCACTACCTTTCAGCACAGAACATTTCCGGAGTAATGTCGTGAAACACTACTTGAACCATGCAGTTTGAATTCAGAACCATTAAATCGCCCGTAGAAGACATCCTTTTAAAGGAGAAAGGAAGCAAATTCCTTGGTTTTGCCTATCCTGTAAACGATGAAAAAGAGTTAAAAAAGTTCCTCGACGCCCTGAAAGCTGAACATCCGAAAGCCACACACCACTGCTACGCATTTCGCCTGGGTTTAAATGGCGAAAATTACCGCGCCAATGACGACGGCGAACCTTCCGGAAGTGCCGGATTACCCATCTATAACCAACTTCTTGCGAACGATCTTACAAATATTCTTCTCGTCGTGGTTCGGTATTACGGCGGTACAAAACTCGGGGTTTCGGGGTTGGTAAAGGCCTATAAGGAATCGGCAAAAATGGTTCTGGAAGAAGCAGAAATCATCACCCGCGAACTGGAGTCCGTGCTCGAAATTCATTTCGGGTTTAATCAGCAAAATGTTATTTTTACCCTGCTTAATAAATTCGACGGAAAAATTCTTGACTTCACGACGGAGCAAAACTGCACCATTACAGCAATGGTTAAAACTTCACAAAAAGAAAACATCTCGGAAGTTCTTTCCGAGATGCAGCATATTTCTTTTAAATTTATTTAATTTAATCTCTCCTTCCCGTAAGCATCGACGCGAAATAAATAAGCTGAGCTAACGATCCCAAAGCTGCTACAACATAGGTTCTCGCGGCCCATTTAAGCGAATCATCCGCACCTTCATACTCAGCTTTGTTGGCCAGTGTGCCTGAGCTTTTCAACCAGGCTAGTGCCCTTTTACTCGCATCATACTCTACAGGAAGCGTTACAAACGCAAAAGCTGTTGTTACAGCGAAAAGAATCACACCAATAAGCAAAAGCGTTTTATTCCCGCTGGATGCCATTACTACAATACCCGCCATAAGAACAAACTGTAAAAGTTTTGATGAAAAGTTAACCGCCGGAACCATTTTGGAACGCAGCTGCAACATAGAATAACCCACAGCGTGCTGAACGGCGTGGCCGGTTTCGTGCGCCGCAACCGCTGCCGCCGCCGCATTTCTCTGCATATAAACCCCTTCAGACAGGTTGATGGTCTTATTTTCAGGATTGTAATGGTCCGTAAGCTGGCCAGGTACCGATATCACCTGAACATCCTGAATTCCGTTGTCCCGAAGCATTTTTTCAGCAATTTCTTTCCCGGACATCCCATTCTGCAGATGAACATTGGAATAGTATGCAAATTTTGAACGGAGCCTGTTCTGCACGATCATACTGATAATGAAAATCGCTCCAATGATAAGATAATAACCACTCATTTCTATTATTTTTTGATTGTTTTTTCAGTTTAAAATTCTCTTTTTTTATGGAAAAACTATGCCAAATTACTACTCATTTTTAATTAATAAGTATCTTTGTCTTTCCTTAATTTTACAAACATGTCTGCGATCTTTATTAAAGAGGTAAAATCCGATAATGAGCTGATGGAATTCATCCGGTTCCCTATGGATTTATACAAAAATAACAAAAACTTTGTACCCTCTTTAATTACCGATGAAAAGCAGATCTGGAACAAAAAAGAAAATCCCGCACTCCAGTATTCCGAAGCCCGGCAGTTTCTGGCCTATAAAAATGAAAAAATTGCCGGCAGAATTGCGGTGATCATCAATAAAAAGGAAGAGGCTGAACTTGGGATCAGAAAAGTACGGTTTGGGTGGATCGATTTCATTGATGATGTTGAAGTGTCCAAAGCACTGATTGAGACGGCGGTAAATTTCGCTAAAGAAAACAACATCAGCAAGATCGAAGGCCCAATGGGATTTACCAACCTGGATAAAGCAGGAATGCTGGTGCACGGTTTTGATGAAATTGCTACGATGATCGGCATTTACAACTTTGAATATTATCCGAAACATCTTGAAAATCTGGGTCTTACCAAAGAAAAGGAGTGGGTGGAATATGAAATCAAATTTCCTGAAGTTCTTCCTGAAAAGGTTATAAAATTTAATGAACTTGTAAAAGAAAAATACAAGCTCAAAGTATTGAATTTCAGAACTAAAAATGAAATCATACCCTACATAGACCCCATGTTCAGGCTCTTGGATGAAACTTATAAAAATCTCTCTACCTACACCCCAATTACCGAAGAGCAGATTAAGACTTACAAGGAAAAATATTTCCCGTTCATCAATAAGGATTATATCATTTGTATTGCAGATGAGCAGAACAATTTAATTTCCTTTGCGATTACCATGCCCTCTTACTCCCGGGCACTGCAAAAATCCAACGGCAAACTTTTCCCTTTTGGGTGGTGGTATTTCCTGCAGGCCGGAAAGAAAAACGACCGCGCAAATTTTTATCTGATCGGGATACATCCGGAATACCAGCGTCGCGGCGTGACTTCAATTATATTCAAAGAAATCTTCGACAGGTTCAGAAAAAAAGGCGTAAAACACCTGGAAACCAATCCTGAACTCGAAGAAAACAAAGCAATCCAACTGCTGTGGCAGGACTATAATCCTGTAAATCATAAACGGAGGAGAACCTATTCTATGGAATTTTAAGTTAAAAAGAGATGAAAAAACACCTCTACATCTATGGATCGATGATCCTTTTGTTTATCGTCTACAATCAGTTTTTTCAGATACAGGATGATCGTATCAATACCATTGTGAATATTCTCTTTGCCAGCTTCCTATTTCTTTACATCGCGTTTATGGCCTTTATCGCAATTAGAAAAATGAAAAATTCAAGCAAAAAATAATTATTTATAACAATTCTAAATACCGACACTAAGGTATCATTCTTTTCGTTTTTTTTTGAGTCTTTGGATTTCGTTTTAATCTTTATTTGCTAAATTTGCAGATTGAGAAAACAACCCAGTAATGAACTTACCTGAAAATTATATCCCGATACTCATACAGGCAGCTGTAGGTTTGAGTTTCGTTCTGCTGTCTCTAATCGGAACCCATTTCCTGGGACCAAAGCAAAGCAAAGCCCAGAACCGTAAAAACGAAAGTTTCGAGTGCGGAATCGAAGTTGAAGGAAATGCGAGAACGCCGTTTTCGGTTAAATATTTCCTTACTGCCGTACTTTTTGTGCTTTTTGATATCGAGATTGTATTCTTTTATCCTTATGCTGTAAATTTCAGGGAATTCGGTGTGGCCGGTTTTCTCGCGGTCCTTACTTTCGTAGCTGTTTTCTTCCTTGCATTTATTTATGTTTGGAAAAGAGGCGCACTGGACTGGGATAAATAACAAAAGGAAGCAGGAACATGAGTTACGAATAAAATTTGAACTTTAAACCTGAAACCTTAAACTTTTAACTTTAAACACAAGACTTATGTCAGATAATAAACCGGTAGTAAGAATGGATGCGCAGGCACCTGAAGGTTATGAAGGTGAAGGCTTCTTTGCTACCAAATTGAGCAGCGTAATCGGTTTGGCGAGAAGTTACTCGCTTTGGCCTTTACCATTTGCAACTTCCTGCTGCGGCATTGAATATATGGCGTTCCTGAATCCTACATACGACGGATCAAGATTTGGAATGGAGAGAAACTCTTTCTCGCCAAGACACGCGGACATGCTGATGGTTTGCGGAACTATTTCAAAAAAATTAGCCCCTGTCTTACAGCAGGTATACACGCAGATGGCTGAACCGCGCTGGGTGGTTGCAGTAGGAGCATGTGCGAGCAGCGGTGGTATTTTTGATACTTATTCAGTTCTCCAGGGAATTGACAGGATTATTCCAGTGGATGTTTACGTGCCGGGATGCCCGCCAAGGCCAGAGCAAATCATCGAAGGTGTGATGCAGGTTCAGGCACTGGCACAAAGCGAAAGCCTCAGAAGAAGAGACACACCGGAATACCAGGCATTGCTGGAATCTTACGGAATAAAATGATTTGAAAGTGTGGGAATTTGAAGATTTGAAAATTTCAAATTCTTAACATTTGAATAGAATTGAATAAAATTTGAGTGATATAATTTTTTAATTAACTCATTTTCAAATTTTCAAATTAATCAAAATGACAAACGAATTTGTTTTAGAAGCGATAAACAGAGAGTTTCCAGGAAGCGTTCTTTCAAGTTCAGAACCTTACGGAATGCTGACGCTGGAAATCAAAAAAGATGACCTGAAAAAAGTAGTACACCATCTGCGGGATTCTTCCCTTGAGATCAATTTTCTTACCGATATTACGGGTATTCATTATCCAGAAAATAAAGAAAAGGAGCTCGGCGTCATTTACCATCTTCACAATATGAAAGATAATTTCAGAATTCGTCTGAAATCTTTTACACAACGTGAAGGCGCCGAATTTGAAACGCTTACCGACCTCTACGCAGGAGCCAACTGGATGGAAAGAGAAACCTTCGATTTTTTCGGAATCAAATTCAAAGGGCATCCGGATCTGAGGGTCATACTGAATTCACCTGACCTTGGCTACCACCCAATGCTGAAGGAGTACCGTCTGGAAGACGGCACCAGAACAGACAAGGACGACAAGATGTTCGGACGCTAAAATCATTTGAAATTCAAAATTTGATATTTGAGATTCAGCAATTTCAAACCTCAGATCTCAAAACTAAAATCAAATATTATGAAAGACAACGCACTATCCAATATAATAAACCAGTACGACTCCAGCGAACACATCGACGGGCAGCTGTACACCCTGAACCTCGGCCCTACGCACCCGGCGACACACGGTATTTTTGAAAACGTGCTGACGATGGACGGCGAAAAAATAGTTCATGACGAGCAAACCGTGGGTTACATTCACAGGGCTTTCGAGAAAATTTCTGAGAGAAGAAATTTTGCACAGATCACCACCCTTACTGACCGTATGAACTACTGTTCATCGCCCATCAACAACATGGGATGGCACATGACGGTAGAAAAACTCATCGGTTGCGAAGTTCCGAAGCGCGTGGATTATATGCGTGTGATTATGATGGAACTTGCCCGAATTGCCGACCATATGATCTGTAACGGTGTAATCGCGATGGATGCGGGTGCTATTACCGGACTGACTTACCTTTTCCGCGAAAGAGAAGCTATTTATGAGCTTTATGAACAGATTTGCGGTGCGAGGATGACCACGAATATGGGAAGAATCGGAGGCTTTGAAAGAGATTTCTCACCCAAATTCCACGAACTGTTACAAAACTGGCTGAAAAAATTCCCAAAAATCTGGGGTGAATTTTGTACGTTGAATGAGCGAAACAGAATTTTCATGGACAGAACCATTGCCGCAGGCACCATCTCCGCAGAACGTGCTTTAAGTTACGGTTTTACAGGTCCAAACCTTCGGGCTACCGGGGTTGACTATGATGTTCGGGTCGCCAGTCCGTATTCTTCATACAACGATTTTGATTTCATCATTCCAGTGGGAACTTCAGGGGACACTTATGACCGTTTTATGGTGCGCCAGCATGAAGTTTGGGAATCATTGAAAATCATTGAGCAGGCATATAATAACCTGCCTGACGGGCCGTTCCACGCCGATGTGCCGGAATTTTACCTTCCTGAAAAAGCAGATGTTTACTCAAAAATGGAAGCTCTGATTTACCATTTCAAAATTGTAATGGGTGAAACGGATGTTCCAAAAGGTGAAGTTTACCACTGCGTAGAGGGCGGAAACGGAGAATTAGGATTCTATCTGGTGAGCGACGGCGGAAGAAGCCCGTACCGACTGCATTTCAGAAGGCCTTGCTTCATTTATTACCAGGCTTACCCTGAAATGATTAAAGGCGGAATGATTTCTGATGCCATCGTTACCATGTGTTCGATGAACGTCATTGCGGGGGAATTAGATGCATAAATTTAAAAACGTACAATGTACAATGTACAATGTACAATGTACTGTAAAAATAAAAATCTTTGTACTTTGTACATTTTACATTTTACAAAATTAAAAAATGAGCGAAACGATTGCTTTCAAACCTGAAACTTTAGAACAGGTACATAAAATTATCTCAAGATATCCCGAGGGAAGACAAAAATCTGCCCTTATACCGATTCTTCATGTGGCACAGAAAGAATTTGGCGGCTGGCTCGATGTTCCGGTGATGGATTATGTAGCCCAAATCCTGAACATCAAACCTATCGAAGTGTACGAGGTGGCCACTTTCTACACCATGTTCAATATGAAACCGGTAGGAAAATACGTTTTGGAAGTTTGCAGAACCGGGCCCTGTATGGTTTCAGGAAGCGAAAAAATACTGAATCACATCCGCACCAAACTCAACATTAAAGATGGTGAAACCACTGCGGACGGACTGTTTACGCTGAAACCTGCGGAATGTCTTGGCGCGTGCGGCTATGCCCCGATGATGCAGTTGGGCAAATTTTATCACGAAAATTTAACTATAGAAAAAGTGGACGAGATCCTGGAACTTTGCAGACAGGGCGCCGTTGCTTTGGATTAAATATTTATGAAACTTACACCACAGGAAATACAGAAAATCCAGACATTTTTCCGGGATAAACCGGTAAAAAAAGTTTATCTGTTTGGTTCTTTTGCCCGTGGTGAAGCCGATGAAAACAGCGATGTTGATCTTTTAATCGATTGGGATTATAATCATCACATCGGATTAAATTACATTAAATGGTTGTTTGATGTAAAGGAAATTTTAGGGAAAGAAGTAGATTTTGTTTCCTGGGAATTTATCTCACCATTAATTGAAAAGTACATTCAAAATGATAAAGTTTTGATTTATGAAGCATAAATTGGGAGATATTGACAGAATTAATCACATCGTTGATTCCATTGAAAAAATTGAAAAGATCTTGGAAGGTGTTTCAATGAGGATTTTGTCACAAATTATGAAAAAAGCCTTGCTGTTGAAAGATTGTTGTTAATCATTGGGGAAGCGACAAATCATATTTCTGAAGAGACACTGTATGATGAAGAAAATTCAACACCATGGAAATTAATTGTTGGGTTAAGAAATTTACTTTCGCACGAATATTTTAGAGTTGATAATAAAACTATTTTCCAACTCGCCACAAAAGATATTGAAGCGATGAAGAGAGAAATTTTAAGAATTAAAAATAAACTTGAAAATAATGGTTAAGGCAATTTGCTGAAAACCAAAACAATACGAAAATGAGTAAAAAACTTTTACTTAAAGACGCTCACGTTGAGGGAATCCGCTATTTCGATGTTTACAGAAAACAGGGCGGTTATGAGGCCTTGGAAAAAGCGTTGAAAATGACTCCCGAGGAAATTCTGGAAGAAGTAAAAACTTCCGGGCTTCGCGGCCGTGGTGGTGCCGGTTTCCCTACCGGTTTGAAATGGAGTTTCCTTGCAAAACCTGAAGGCGTACCGAGACACCTGGTGGTAAATGCCGATGAATCGGAACCGGGAACTTTTAAGGACAGATATTTAATGGAATTCCTTCCCCACCTTTTGATTGAAGGGATGCTGATTTCATCATACTGTTTGGGTTCCAATACGTCTTATATCTACATCCGCGGTGAATATTCATGGATTCCGGATATTTTGGAAGAAGCTATTGAGGAAGCCCGTAATGCAGGTTTCCTTGGTAAAAATATTTTAGGAACCGGTTTCGACTGTGAAATTTATGTTCAGAGAGGTGCCGGAGCCTACATTTGCGGCGAAGAAACCGCGCTATTGGAATCCCTTGAAGGAAAAAGAGGAAATCCAAGGCTGAAACCGCCGTTCCCTGCCGTGAAAGGGCTTTGGGAAAGGCCAACCGTCGTCAACAACGTGGAATCTATCGCTGCGGTAGTTCCTATCATTAATATTACCGGTGCTGAATATGCCAAAATCGGAGTAGGTAAATCTACCGGGACCAAACTGATTTCTGCCTGCGGAAATATCAATAAACCAGGCGTTTATGAGATTGATATGACCATTACGGTTGAAGAATTCATTTATTCTGATGAATACTGCGGTGGAATTAAAGACGGAAAACGGCTTAAAGCCTGTATTCCCGGAGGTTCTTCCGTTCCCATCGTCCCGGCGAATTTACTTTTGAGAACCATCAACGGCGAACCGAGATATATGAACTACGAATCCCTTGCGGACGGCGGTTTCGCGACCGGAACGATGATGGGTTCGGGAGGTTTCATTGTTTTGGATGAAGACCAGTGCGTGGTGGAACACACAATGACGTTAGCAAGATTTTATGCCCACGAAAGTTGCGGACAGTGCACACCGTGCCGCGAAGGAACCCCGTGGATGTATAAAATTCTGAAAAAAATAGAAAACGGAGAAGGTACAATGGCAGATATCGATTTGCTTTGGGATATCCAGAGAAAAATCGAAGGCAACACGATCTGCCCTTTGGGTGACGCTGCAGCTTGGCCTGTAGCAGCGGCAATTCGCCACTTCAGAGATGAATTTGAATGGCACGTGAAAAACCCTGAACTTGCTAAAACACAGAATTACGGATTAGCCAATTACGCCGATCCAATTCCTGCTCCGGCAGCCAATTAATTAATAAATCAGGACGCTGACTGCCAACAGCAGGACGCCGACAGCATAATTATGAGCGAAGAAGTTAAAAAATTTAAAATCACCATCGACGGACAGGAAACCGAAGTTGCGCCGGGAACTACCATCTTGGAAGCGGCAAGACAAATCGGCGGAAAATCTGTACCGCCTGCAATGTGCTACTACAAACCGCTGGAAACCAGTGGCGGACGGTGCAGAACCTGCCTTGTAGAAGTCTCCAAAGGTTCGGAAGCAGATCCACGGCCTATGCCGAAACTCGTGGCAAGCTGCAGAACCGGAGTGATGGACGGTATGGAAGTAAAAAACCTGACCTCCGAAAAAACACAGGAAGCCAGAAAAGCCGTAACCGAATTTCTTTTGGTAAACCACCCTTTGGATTGCCCAATCTGTGACCAGGCCGGTGAATGCCACCTTCAGGATTTGGGTTATGAGCACGGTGTGGAACAAACCAGAACTGAATTTGAAAGAAGGACTTTCGAGCCGGAAGATATCGGGCCGTACATCAAACTTCATATGAACAGATGTATACTTTGTGCAAGATGCGTACTGGCAGCAAATCAACTGACGGAAAAACGCGAGCACGGAATCCTGTTCAGAGGCGACCATGCTGAAATTTCAACCTATCTGAATAAAGCGCTCGATAATGATTTCTACGGAAACGTGATTGATGTTTGTCCGGTAGGGGCACTGACCGACAGAACTTCCAGGTTTGCAAGCCGTGTTTGGTTCACCAAACCGATGAATGCAAGCTGTTCCTGCGATAAATGTTCCGGAAAAGCAGTGCTTTGGATGAAAGGCGACGAAGTAATCCGTGTAACAGCAAGACAGGACCAGTACGGAGAATCTGAAGAATGGATCTGCAACTCATGCCGTTGGGATAAGAAAGATGTGAAATACTGGAATATCGAAGGCCCGAGACATATCGACAGGCATTCGGTGATTTCTCTGAACCACTATCAGAAAGCAGCTGACGAACCTGTTTTGCTCGACAATCCGATGGCGAAACAGATCAGCACAAAAGACGAAGCACAGGCCGAAGAACAAAAATAATTTATAATCAGATAATTTGAGAATGGGTTAATGAGATAATTTTTAAATCTCGAATCTCGAATCTCAAATCTCGAATCAAAAAAATTATGGATTTAATCACTTTTAAAATCATACTGGTTGTATCTCTTTTTGCAGTATCATTGGGTATTGCCGCCTACTCTACATGGGGCGAAAGAAAAGTTGCAGCCGCACTGCAGGACAGAATTGGGCCGAACAGAGCCGGACCATTCGGATTATTGCAACCTTTGGCAGACGGTGGTAAACTGTTTTTTAAGGAAGGGTTTATTCCGTCAGGTGCTGAGAAATTCCTCTTTATTTTAGGACCTTCCATCACCATGTTTATTGCGTTGGTTACCGGTGCAGTGATTCCGTGGGGAAAATCTTTAAACATAGGCGGCGAATCTTTTGCATTGCAGGTTGCGAATATCGATGTTGGAGTGCTTTTCCTTGTGGGAATGGTATCCATCGGTGTTTACGGAATGATGATCGGGGGCTGGGCTTCCAACAATAAATACTCACTGATCGGAGCCATCCGTGCATCTTCCCAGATGATCTCTTATGAGCTGGCCATGGGACTTTCCCTTCTTTCAATCATTATGATGAGCGGAAGTCTGGATTTGAATAAAATCGTTGCAGATCAGGGAACCGGAAAACTTTGGGGGCTTTTTGAAGCAGACGGGTTCAACTGGAACATCCTTTACCAACCGTTGGCATTCATCATCTTTTTTGTAGCGGCAATGGCTGAAACCAACCGCCACCCTTTCGATTTGCCGGAGTGTGAATCTGAACTTGTAAACGGTTATATGACTGAATATTCATCCATGAATTTCGGGATGTATATGTTCGGGGAATATGTGAATATGTTCATCTCTAATGCATTAATCGCGACTTTATTTTTCGGCGGCTTCAATTATCCGGGAATTAACTGGGTCACTGAAAACTGGGGCGAAAATGTAGCCGGAATCCTGAGTATCCTGGCAATTATGGCTAAAGCCATCATCGGTATCT
Organism: Chryseobacterium taklimakanense; assembly: GCF_900187185.1. NCBI lineage: Bacteria > Pseudomonadati > Bacteroidota > Flavobacteriia > Flavobacteriales > Weeksellaceae > Chryseobacterium > Chryseobacterium taklimakanense. The sequence goes on along the minus strand of NZ_LT906465.1, from coordinate 2,399,989 downwards.
TAATCTTTATGTGGATCAGATGGACGATTCCGAGATTCAGATATGACCAACTGATGCATCTGGGATGGAAAACTTTAATTCCATTGGCATTGATAAACCTTGTGATTACCGGTGCGGTGATTTTGTTCGCCGGAGCGTAACTGCGTGAGCGATGGTAGCGGAAAGCCCGCAGTAGCGTGGGCGCGAGCGCAGCGAGCGCCGTTGAACGAGGACTTGAAGCGGACGTAGCGACCCGAATGAGCGAACGGATGCGCCGAAAGGCGCAGGAGTGAGCGAGTGAGGGACACGCCCAAATAAAAGTGAAAAAGCAGTGGAGTGTTGTGTGGTATAGTTCTAAACTTTAGACATCATACTTCTAAAAAATAAAAATTTTGCAGGCTGAAAGCAGATTGCCGGATGCCGAAAACAAAATATATCATAATGAAACTAACAAACAGGTCAAAAGTTGTTTCGAATAAGGAAATGACCTTTATGGAAAAACTGTACCTTCCCGCCATTGTGAAAGGTATGGGGATTACCCTGAGGCACGCCCTCGAAGGTTCTAAAGGGAAAGTTTTCGCGTATCCGGAAGTTCAGAAACCGAGAGCCAAAGTGTGGCGGGGACTCCACGTGCTGAAGCGTGATGAAGAAGGCAGGGAAAGATGTACCGCGTGCGGACTTTGCGCTGTGGCGTGTCCTGCGGAAGCTATTACCATGACTTCTGCCGAGCGTACTAAGGACGAGAAACACCTTTACAGAGAAGAAAAATATGCTTCGGTGTACGAAATCAATATGCTGAGATGCATCTTCTGCGGCATGTGCGAGGAAGCGTGTCCTAAATCTGCCATCTACCTGACGGACAGACTGGTAGATGTGGAAAGCAACAGAGGTTCTTTCGTTTACGGTAAAGATAAACTGGTGGAAGATGTGAATAACCGAATCGACATCACCGACCGCCAAAGCGAACTACAAAAAAAGGCAGTGAAATAATGGAACAGGTTTTATTTTTCTTTGTGGCTGCTGTTGCGGTTATAAGTGCTGCAAGTTTTGTATTCAACCGTAACCCGATATACTCAATCCTTTCACTTATTGTGACGATGTTCTCGATTGCGGGAATGTACGTACTGCTGAATGCGCAGTTCCTGGGCATAGTTCAGGTGATTGTGTATGCGGGAGCGATCATGGTTTTATTCCTTTACATCCTGATGATGCTGAACCTGAACAAAACAGACGAAGGCAAAAAACAGAATGCTCTGAAATTTATAGGAGTTTTTGCCGGCGGTATTTTGCTTGTGGGAATGCTGGGCGCTTTCAGAGGGGTGAAACAGAATATTGTTGCCGGTGATGGAATAGACTACAGCGTAGGCTTGACCAAAAATTTAGGAAGACTTTTGTTTAACGAATATGTGCTGCCTTTCGAACTGGCTTCTATCCTCATTCTTGCGGGAATCGTAGGTGCGGTATTGATTGGTAAGAGAGATTTATAAAATTATGGGTGAAGTAAATACATTTATACACAGCGTTCCGCTGAATTATTTCGTAATTCTGTCCACGGTATTGTTCTGCCTTGGGGTTCTTGGTGTTTTGTTGAGGAAAAATGCCATCATTATCCTGGGTTGTGTGGAACTGATGCTGAATTCTGTAAATCTGCTTCTGGCAGCGTTTTCTAGTTATATGGGTGACGGACACGGGCAGATTCTGGTGTTCTTCATCATGGTGGTTGCCGCTGCGGAAGTTGCTGTAGGTTTGGCAATTATCGCGATGATGTACAGAAATACCAAATCTGTTGACGTAAGTATATTTAACAAATTAAGAGGATAAGAAAGAATGGAAAATTTGATTTTTGCTATTGTACTTCTTCCACTTGCCGGATTTTTAATCAACGGGCTTTTCGGGAAAATGCTTCCAAAAAATGTAGTGGGCGGAATTGCAACCTTAGTGGTTTTTGCGGCTTTCTGTATCGCATCTTATTTGTTTTTTAATTTTGACAAAACTTCACAGCCGGTTATCGTAAGGGCTTTTGAATGGTTCCGGGTAAACGGTATTCAGGTGAATTTCAGTTTCCAGATTGATCAGTTGTCTTTAATGATGATCATGATCATCACGGGAATCGGTTCACTGATCCACCTCTATTCTATCGGTTATATGAGCCACGATAAAGGTTTCCACAGGTTCTTTGCGTACCTGAACCTTTTCGTTTTTATGATGCTCCTTTTGGTAATGGGCAGTAACTACATTATCCTCTTCATCGGATGGGAAGGCGTAGGTCTTTGCTCTTACCTACTGATCGGTTTCTGGTTCAAGAATAAAGAATACGGAAAAGCAGCGAGAAAGGCCTTCATTATGAACCGTATCGGTGACCTTGGGCTTTTGATGGGTATCTTTATGATTGCCTTCCACACCAACGCATTCGACTATCTTTCGGTAGCACAAAATGCTTCAAAATTTGAACTGGACGGTTCGGTAATTATCTTTATCTGTGCTGCGCTTTTCATTGGTGCTACAGGTAAATCGGCACAGGTTCCGCTTTATACATGGTTACCTGATGCGATGGCCGGCCCCACTCCGGTTTCAGCACTCATCCACGCAGCAACGATGGTTACTGCGGGGGTTTACCTGGTTGTTCGTTCAAACTTCCTGTATGTTCTGGCTCCAACGGTGATGGACGGCATTCTGTTCATCGGCTTGCTCACTGCGGCTGTTGCCGCATTCTACGCAATGAGGCAGAATGACATTAAAAAAGTTTTGGCTTATTCCACGATTTCACAACTCGGTTTCATGGTTGTGGCTCTGGGTGTAGGTGCTTACACGGCTGCGATGTTCCACCTTATGACTCACGCATTCTTCAAAGCATTATTATTCCTTGGTTCCGGTTCGGTAATTCACGCGATGGGCGGCGAACAGGATATGCGTTTTATGGGCGGGCTGAAAGATAAGATTAAAATTACCCACATCACATTCCTTATCGGAACATTTGCGATTGCGGGGATGCCATTATTCTCCGGGATGATTTCCAAAGATGAAATTATGGTTGCAGCGTGGGCAAAAAATCCGGTTTTCTGGGTAATCCTTTTCCTAATTGCAGCCATGACGGCGGCGTATATGTTCAGACTTTATTATCTGACATTCCACGGACAGTTCAGAGGGACTGAAGAGCAGAAACACCATCTTCACGAAAGCCCACTGAATATGACTGTACCTTTGATGGTTCTTGCGGTACTTTCTGTTGTGGGAGGTTTTATCAACCTGCCTCATATCATCGGACACGGGCATTACTCCAAACTTCAGGAGTGGCTAAGCCCGGTTTTGGTTGAGAATGCTAAAAGCCAGCTGGAGGCGAATCTAAAAGGAGTTTCAGTTTCTACAGAATACATCCTGATTGCAGCGACTGTTGCAATGTTCTTCGCGGTTTGGTTTATCATCAGAAATATTTATGTCAACAAAGGCAAACTTCCTGTTGCGGAAGAAGAGTACACAGGCTGGGAAAGACTTTCTGCCAAAAAATTATATGTGGATGAACTGTACAACGCTTTGTTTGTGAGAACGGTTGAAGGTTTGGGCCGCGGTGGAAAAATGTTCGATAATAATGTTTTGAATAAAGTAGTCGATTTCGTGGGCGATGGTGCTGAAGAAAGTGGAAAATCGATGAAGAAACTGCAGAACGGAAATGTGGAGAATTATGTTCTGGTGATGTCTCTGGCTATCGGAATTATATTGATTGTTAACTTTTTATTACAATAATAATGTCGTATCATTTATTAGCATTATTACTTATACCTCTTGTAGGTTCGGGATTGCTGTTTGCCTTAAAAGGTAAAACCGGCAAGTACATGGCGTTTGGAATTGCTTTAATACAGATGTTGGTTACGTTCTTTGTCCTTTATGGATTTGATGCGAGACCAACTGTAGACAGTGTACTGCAGCACGAAATCAATTATCCGTGGTCACAGTTTCTAAAAAGTTCGCTGCATTTCGGGATTGACGGGATGAGCATGCTGCTTTTGCTTCTGACCAATATTTTGGTGCCTTTAATCATTTATTCATCATTCAATGAAAATGTAAGTTACAGAAATTCTTTCTACGCGCTTATTTTGCTGATGCAGTTTGGTCTGGTTGGCGTTTTCACCGCGCTGGACGGGCTTTTATTCTACATTTTCTGGGAAGTAACTTTAATACCAATTTGGCTGATCGCCGGACTTTGGGGCCAGGAAAACAAAAGATTCCAGTTTACGACTAAATTCTTCGTTTATACGTTTGTGGGTTCACTGTTTATGTTGGGTGCCTTCGTTTACATCTATAATTATGCACCGTCATTTGCGGTAACCGATATGTATAATGCAGGCTTGAACATCACCCAGCAGACGGTGGTTTTCTGGTTTATTTTCTTTGCCTTTGCAGTGAAACTACCGGTATTTCCGTTCCACACCTGGCAGCCCGATACTTACACGTACTCTCCGACACAGGGAACGATGCTTCTTTCAGGGATTATGCTTAAGATGGCAGTTTACGGAATTTTTAGATACCTGCTCCCAATTACTCCGGATGCTATTGCGGGAATTTCAGGTTCTATCGTGTTGATGCTTGCGATCATCGGCGTCCTTCACGGTGCTTTGATTGCTTTAATTCAAAATGATATTAAAAGAATATTCACCTACTCATCATTCTCACACGTTGGACTGATGGTAGCCGGGATTTTCGCCACGGCACTTTTGGTGATGAAGGGAAAATTCACGATTGAAGGTGGCGAGGGAGCTTTAGTGCAGGCTTTTGCGCACGGTTTCAATGTCGTAGGTCTGTTTTACTGTGCTGATATTCTTTACAAAAGATTCAAGACCAGAGATATCCGTCAAATGGGCGGTTTGGCGAGAGTTGCCCCAAAATTTGCGGTCCTGTTTATGATCGTACTTCTCGGTTCTGTGGGATTGCCCTTAACCAACGGTTTCATCGGGGAGTTCATTCTGATAAAGTCAATTTTCGATTATAATGTGCTGGCTGCGATTATTGCGGGAATCACGATTATTCTTGCAGCGGCTTACCTTTTCAGAAGTTATGGTAAAACAATGTTTACGGAAGGCGACGAAAGGGTTCTTTCTACTGCGAAAGACCTTACAGATGCGGAATTTGCCGTGATGGCAAGTATCGCAGGAATGGTGATCCTTTTCGGAGTTTTCCCACAGCCGGTGATTGAACTGGTGAGCAGTTCGCTGAAGTTTATCTACCAATCGATGTTGAATTAAAAAATAAAAAAATTGTACCCTGAGCCTGACGAAGGGTCGAATTTCAAATCAATAATATGAGTGTTTTAATTATTGTTTTCCTTACCGCCGTTATTGCGCTGTTTACCGGGGTTTTTCAGCAGGGGAAACTCGCAAGGTATATCGGAATTGCAGGTTTGCTGGTGGCGCTTTATGTAAGTTACCTGCCGGAAGCGCAATTCTTTGCCCAATATAACCACATGTTCGAATTTGGCCCGAACACCGCCCTGTTCACCAAAATATCGATCGTCGTAACGCTTCTGATTTTCTTTATGGGTGGTTTTGCCTTCAGCAATCACAGAAGCCATCAGTCTGAACTGTATGCGCTGATGCTGTTTTCACTTTGCGGCAGCATTGTACTTTTCGGATATCAGAACTTGGTAACGCTTTTCATCGGCATTGAAATCCTTTCCATTCCGCTTTATGTAATGGCTGGTGCCAATAAAACCGATCTGCGCTCCAACGAAGCATCGTTAAAATATTTCCTGATTGGAGCATTCGCAACCGGATTTTTACTTTTTGGGATTACTTTAATTTACGGAACTTCTGGAACATTCGATTTATACCAGGTTCACGCATACGCCAAAGAATTTCCTGGTGATTTGATGCTGATTTTAGGTATGATTTTAATGATTGCCGCACTGGCATTTAAAGTAGCACTCGCTCCGTTCCACATGTGGAGTCCGGACGTTTACCAGGGTTCACCGTCGCTGATTACAACTTTTATGATGAGCGTGGTGAAAATCTCAGGATTCTACGCATTTTTCAGACTTCTTACGATTGCCTTCATCGGCGTTTATGACGAATGGTTCAATATCATGGGAGTTTTGGTAATCATTACTTTATTCCTTGCCAATACGATGGGACTGGCGCAGAGCAATGCCAAGCGTATGCTCGCCTACTCTTCCGTTTCGCACGCAGGATATTTGGGACTGATTTTCTTTGGAATCAATAATCTTTCAACTTATAATCTGGCGTTTTACCTTTTTGCTTATTCTTTAGCAACCATCGGTGTTATGATGACACTAATCTGGGTTGAAAAACTGAAGAGAGAAACCTCATTCAACGCCTTTAAAGGTTTGGCAAAATCAGAACCGTTACTCGCTGTCGTTGGCGCGATCTCCATGCTTTCAATGGCGGGGATTCCGTTAACTGCCGGTTTCATGGCGAAATTCGCACTTTTTGCTCAGGCTATGCACGGTGCAGCATTTCTGGTGCTGATCGCGATCTTAGGTTCTGCAATTTCAATTGCATACTATTTAAGATTGATTATTGCGATGTTCTTCTTCAAGGAAAGCAGTTTCAAAACTTCAGAATCAGTGACTTTAACCTACAATATTCTGGCGGTTTTCATCATTCTGGCCATTGTGGCGTTGGGCGTATTCCCGGATTTGTTTGCAATGCAGTTTGCGTCTTAAGAAATTTTAAAAACAATACAGAACCCTTTCAGAATTGGAAGGGTTTTTTATTTCACCGGAGCAATAAGTTTCTGCAGTCTACGACAGGTTCACCGTGTTCCCCTGTCTTTTTTGGTAGCTTAAGGTTTTTGAACGCAGTCGAAAACTCGAGGCCCAAAAAAGGAATGCAGCTGCTTATATTGTTGATGTGGTAAGGCTTATGATAGATTTTGCGGTACAGAAAAACGAGTTTATTTATAGGAAGCAGATTGTCTTGGGTTTACCCACACGCACGGTCCCGCTTTCCATTACAATCTTTTTGGTTTGGCAGCTGCGAAAACCCGGAAAAACCAAAAAGGATTTTCATTGCAATCGGGGCTAGGAAGACGTTGCGGTCATTCTTTCCCCGAATAAAAAGTAGCCGGCAAGAAAACCACGTTGCGCTCCTACAGAGCGTCCCAACCTCCATCAAACTTTCTTCGCCTCTTCCCAGAGCAAATCCATTTCTTCCAAAGGCATTTCTGAAAGATTCAGGTTGCGTTCGCTGGCAAGGTTTTCCATTTTTTGGAAGCGTGAAATAAATTTAAGATTGGTTCTTTCCAAAGCAGAATCAGGGTTTATTCCGGAAATTCTCGCGTAATTAATCAGCGAAAAAAACACGTCGCCCAGCTCCTGTTCTTTCTTTACCAAATCAGTTTCAGTGTGAAATTCTGCGAGTTCCTCATCAACTTTTTTCCATGCATCTTCCGCGTTGTGGAATTCAAACCCGATTCCTTTCACTTTTTCCTGAATGCGGAAGGCTTTCACCACACTCGGTGTACCTTTGGAAACTCCGGAAAGGACTGATTTATTACCTTCTTTCAGTTTTAGTTTCTCCCAGTTTTGCTTCACTTCTTCCTCATCTTTCACCTCAACATCCCCATAAATATGCGGATGGCGAAAGATCAGTTTTTCATTCAAAGAATTTATGACATCGGCAATATCAAAACTCTCTTTTTCAGAACCGATTTTAGCATAAAAAACCAGATGCAGCAACACATCGCCGAGTTCCTTTTTTATCTCGTCCAGATTTTCCTCCAGCAAAGCATCGGAAAGTTCGTACACTTCCTCGAGCGTGAGGTGCCTTAAACTTTGCAGATCCTGCTTTTTGTCCCACGGGCATTTTTCGCGCAGGTCGTCAATAATGTCTAGAAGCCGGCCGAAGGCTTCCAGTTTTTCCTGTTTTGAATTCATAAACTGTAAATAAAATTCCCACAGAATAACAGCATTCTGTGGGATATAAATTTAAGGATAAAATCTGTTTATCCCTGTTTTCTCTGTGTAGTTTTTACCGTTGATTTTGCACCGGAAGATGCTTTGGCTTTTGGAGCTGCGGGCTTTTCAGTTTTTGGAGCAGCTTTCTTGGCAGCTGGTTTTTTTTCTGCTTTTTCTTCAGTTGCAGCTTCTTCTGAAGCTACTTCTCCTTCAGCTTTTACGAAGCTGTCAGGTGTGATATAACCGGCCTTGTGAAGGATGTTGTACCACTGTGAAAGTTTTTTGATATCAGATAGGTAAACGCGCTCTGTATCGTAATTTGGCAACGCTTTTTCCATAAACGCTTTAAGTTCTGCGTCATTAGATTTATGGGAAATGGTCTCTTTGTAATCGTGCTGTTTTGCAATATTTTCAAAAACATCGAATAACGGAACTTCTTTATCAAAAGTAAACATCGCAATATTATCGAGCAAACTCACCTGTGAAGAATTCCCGATGCTTACTTTCTTTTTTGTGGTAACGTCTTCAATAATAAAACCGTTTCTCAACTGTGAAACCAGCTTAAACAAGCCCGGCTTACCTGAAATTGAAATAATTTTTTCTAACAACATAATTTTAATTTTTAAATCTTGTTTGACAGTTTGATTGTTTTTCAAATCTATGATGTTCTTTTGAACTCTCGAACCATTTCAAAACCTCAAACCATTTCTAATTTTACTTCGGGAACCTCATTTTATAATTCACATCTGTTTCGCCTTTCATAATCTTCTGCAGCTTGCCTTTCACAAGCTTCTTTTTGAGGGACGAAAGATGGTCTGTAAACAGAATTCCCTCGATATGATCGTACTCATGCTGAATTACGCGGGCACGAATATCGGAAAAAGTTTCGGTATGTTTCTCAAAATTTTCGTCTAAATACTCTATGATGATCGTTTCCTTACGTTTCACATCTTCGCGCACATCAGGTATCGAGAGGCATCCTTCATTGAATTTCCACTCTTCACCGGTTTCTTCCAGGATTTTTGCATTGATGAAAACTTTTCTGAAATCTTTCAGCTCCCCGGCTATATCTATATAATCTTCATCTTCTGCCAAAGGCGATACATCAACCACGAATAGACGGATATCAAGCCCAATTTGCGGCGCTGCAAGACCAATCCCATTGGCACTGTACATCGTCTCAAACATATTGTCGATCAGCTCCTGAAGTTCAGGGTAATCTTTATCAATATTCTTTCCTACTTTCCTTAAAACCGGATCGCCAAAGGCGCGAATTGGTAAAATCATTCTAAATTTGAATTTGTTTAAAACAAAGAATTGCCTCTTTGCTTCTGTTCCAGAAAATTCTGTAAAATAAGGGTGGCACTCACTTTATCAATCAGCGCTTTGCTTTGGCGTTCCTTACGGCTTTTAGCGCTTTGGCTGATATATAATGACGCTATTTTGGAGGTAAATCTTTCATCCAATCTGGAAACCGGAATCTGTGGATATTCCTTGCGGAAATTTTCGATAAACCTCTGAATATCGGCTTCCACTTCCGACATATTACCCCTCAAATCTATGGGCAGTCCAATGACGATGCTTTCAATCTGGTTTTCTGAAAAATATTTCTTCAGAAATTCAAAAATCCTCGCAGTTTCCACGGTATCCAAACCGCTGGCGATGATCTGCATGTCATCGGTTACGGCAATACCTGTGCGCTTCTTTCCATAATCTATTGCCATAATCTGTCCCATAGTGTGCAAATTTAAGGATTTTGAAGGAATTTCATCAATTCACACATCATAAAGAAAGCGCCAAAAAGGCGCTTCATTCTAAATATTTTCGAAAAATCTTAGTGACCTAAAACTTCTTTTACCTTATTAGCCGCTTCTTCAAGCGTGATTGCTGAGTGAATTGGCAGACCTGCGTTGTCGATCAGCTGTTTTGCTTCCTCAGCATTGGTACCCTGAAGCCTCACGATTAATGGAACCGGGAACTGCCCGATTTCTTTGTAGGCATCTACAACACCCTGTGCCACTCTGTCGCAACGAACGATACCGCCGAAGATGTTGATCAGAATCGCCTTCACGTTCGGATCTTTAAGGATGATGTCGAAAGCTGTTTTTACTCTCGCAGCGTCTGCAGTACCACCTACGTCCAGGAAGTTTGCAGGATTTCCGCCTGAAAGCTTGATGATATCCATCGTTGCCATTGCGAGACCGGCACCGTTTACCATACATGCCACGTCACCATCCAGTTTCACGAAGTTAAGGCCTGCTTCACCTGCTTCTACATCCATCGGATCTTCTTCTCTCTTGTCCCGAAGTTCAGCCAGATCTTTATGACGGAATAGCGAGTTATCATCCAAAGTTACCTTGGCATCTACTGCGATAATCTTGTTATCAGAAGTTTTCAGAACCGGGTTGATTTCGAAAAGCGACGCATCGATACCAACGTAAGCATTATATAAATTGGTGATGAACTTTGTAAATTCTTTAAAAGCATTTCCTTCCAGACCAAGGTTGAAGGCAATTTTTCTCGCCTGGAATCCCTGCAGTCCAAGAGCGGGATCAATAGTTTCCTTGTGGATGAGGTAAGGCGTTACTTCTGCCACGTGCTCAATATCCATACCACCTTCAGTAGAGTAAACTACGGTGTTTTTTCCCTGCGCTCTGTCCAAAAGGATCGAAACATAAAATTCTTTAGTTTCGGTTTCTCCCGGATAGTACACATCTTCCGCAACCAGTACAGAGTTCACTTTTTTACCTTCTGCAGAAGTTTGAGGTGTAATCAGCTGCATTCCGATGATGTTTTGTGCATTTTCCTTCAGTTTATCCAGATTTGGTGAAAACTTTACACCGCCGCCTTTCCCGCGTCCACCGGCGTGAACCTGTGCTTTTACGACCCAACCGTCGGCTCCGGTCATTTCTTTCAGTTTTCCGGCAGCTTCTACGGCTTCATCCACATTATTAGCAACAAAACCGCGCTGAATTGCAACGCCATACTTCGATAAAATCTCTTTAGACTGATACTCGTGAAGATTCATAATATTTTTTTGTTAGATTTTTTTCTGAATTTTTAGATTTACAAATTTAGTGAAAATTGGCGGAAGAAAAATATTAGATACAGCAAGATTTTAGAAATCAGCCGGATGTTTATGTTTTTTTTCATAAAAAGTTACTGCAATTCCGGAAAGAATGAGAAAACCACCTATCATATGAGTGAGGGTAAGTTTTTCATCCAGAAAGACAGTGGCCAAAAGCGCTGCGAAAACCGCCTGACTCAGCAAGCTTAATGAAACCCGCGTCGCGCGCATTCTTTTGGTCGCAAAAATGATGAGCAGCCACGCAATGAGCTGACAGACAATTCCCTGAACCAAAAGGGAAACCCAAGCTTCCGTTGAAAATCCCCAAAACGATTCCCCAAAAAAGAGATTTACAAAAAATAAGAAAATGCTGCTGAAGAGCATACTGAACGCCATAAATGTGACGACATCCATTTTTTGAAGCACATTTTTACTGACGAGGATGTAGAGGGCATAAAAAATTCCGGAAAGAATACCGAGAAAAAAAGCCGTATCGAAATTGAAATTGAGCACCGTGTCAAAGCCCACAAAAACCACCATCCCCGTTAAAGCAACAGCTGTTCCGAGCCAAAAACTTTTTTTGGGACGAAAATTAAGAAAGAGGAATGAAAGCACGCCTACCCAAATGGGTGAAAGATTGGTGAGCAAGGTCGCCTGTGTTGCCGAAGAACCTTGTATAGAGACATTCCACACTGCAATGTCCGCAGCGAAAAGAACGCCGCAAAGGAGCAGTCCGAAAAACTGTTTTTTACTTTCGATTTTCAGTTTCCCCAACACGGCGGCAACGGGAAATAATAAGGCTGTTGCAATGGCCATCCTGTAAAATGCGGAAATCAGTCCGGAAGTCAGGCCCATCCTGACAATCACAGGAAAAACCGAAATACATAAAATTCCCAGGAAAAGAGCGGCTCTTGCTTTGTTCATCTTAAACCGTCCTTCCTGCTTCTCTGCAAACTTCCAACAGTTCCGGAGGCATTTTGGAAAAAGCACCCTGCTCAAAATATTCGTCGGTATGAGGAATGTAGATGGAATAAGCTTTTCCAAGTGGTATCAGCGGAATAAAAAATAATTCAAAATATTTTTTATAAACTGTAATCACGGCGTTTACATCAAAACCGTTTCTGCGAATCTGCCGGTTTATTTTTTCAACCGGCTTCTTATTAAATCCAAATATGAAAAACATAATATATAGCTTTAAGGTGTGAGATATCAGATATCAGACCAAAAATCTCATACCCAGTGTCTTAAAGCTTTGCTTTTACAAAATAAAAAATCAGCATTACCCATGACACGATCATCAACATTCCGCCGATCGGAGTGATGGGGCCGAGAAATTTCAGGTTTGTTCCCCAGTAATCCTGAAACGCCAAAAGGTAAATACTGAACGAGAACAGCAACGCCCCTAAAATCATCAGCCAGGAAATCCAGTTTTCAGATTTGGTTTCAAATTTTAAAATATAGCCAACAAAAAGCAGGAAAAATGCAGCGTACATCTGATAACGTACTCCAGTTTCAAAACTTTCCAGTTTTTCCGGTGATAAAATTTTTTTGAATGCGTGCGCTCCAAATGCGCCTAAAATTACCGACAGAACGCCGTAAACAGCACCGATGACCAATGTAAGTGTTTTCATATTTTACTTTTAAAAATTGGGTAAAAATTACCGATTTGCTTTGCTTTCATCAAAAATTATTCGACCCAAACGAAATAATTTCCGACGGATTTCTGTTTGGGCAAATTGGTTTTTTTATTTGCTGTAATCCAAAAAAATCCGTCCAAGCAAAGTGAGAATTCCAAGAATAATGAGAATATTTGCCATTTTTCTCGAAGAATCCCAGCGTGGATTTTTACTGAATTTAATCACCAGGCCGAACGCAATAAAAATTAGGGGTAAACCGTATTGAAGATACTGAATCATAATCTATTTTTATATTTTTTTTGCCATTGCGAGGAGGAAGAATGACGGCAATGCCATGACAACGTATTATTTATTTCTAATCCTCTCCAATTCCGCAATCACCTCGTGGTGGCTTACGGTTTTATCTTTGAAATAATTCACAAAATACTGCTTCTCTTCTTCGGTCGCACCCATTTGGTTCAGAATATTGAACAAATGCATTTTCATATGCCCTTTCTGAATTCCGGTGGTAACCAGTGAACGTAGTGCCGCAAAATTCTGCGCCAGTCCCGAAACTGCTAAGATACTCATCAATTCCTGTGCTGAAGGCTTACCAAGCAAAGCTAAAGAAAATTTCACCAACGGATGCAGGTTCGTCAAACCGCCCACAACCCCCACAGAGATCGGCAAATCGATCCAAAACCTGAAAACACCGTTATCGGTGGTGCAATGCGTTAAAGAAGAATATTTTCCGTTTCTCGCAGCATAAGCGTGTGCACAGGCTTCGGTAGCACGGAAATCGTTTCCGGTGGCAATTACGACTGCATCTACACCGTTCATAATGCCTTTGTTATGCGTGGTGGCACGGAACGGTTCAATCTCGGCAATGGTAACCGCCTGTTTGAATTTCCAGGCAAATTCTTCGTTGGAAATCCCGCTGTCATCTTTCAGATCATCAATTTTACAGGAAACTTCAGCGCGCACGATACAGTCCGGCGTGTAATTGGAAAGAATATTCATCACCACCTGAAGAGAATCTTTTTCTTCCTGAGTGAAATCATCGGCATTAGCAACTTCTTCCTTCAAAGTTTTACCAAACTGCTCCAGACACGAGTTAATGAAATTCGCACCCATAGAATCCACCGTATCGAAACTGGCTTTCAGTTGGAAATAATGATCCATTTCTGCTGTTTTATCCACTAAGCGGATATTTAAAATTCCGCCACCGCGGCTGCGCATATTTTTGGTGATGTCTTCAGTGGCTTCAAAGAGTTTTTGCTTTAATTTAAAGTTGAAAAAATGCTGCAGTTTGTGCGATTCAACCTTGAAAATAAAATGCGTGTGACCCAATTTTTTGGTATTGATGATTGTAGTTTTGAAACCGCCTTTATCCAACCAGAATTTGGCAGATTTTGAGGCAGCTGCCACTACGGAACTCTCTTCCACCGCCATCGGTAAAGCCAACAGTTTCCCGTCAATCAGGAAGTTGGGAGCAATTCCGTACGGCATATAAAAATTGGAAATGGTATTTTCGGAGAATTCTTCGTGAAGTTTTTGCAGGTCCGGATCTTCGTTCCAGTATTGTTTCAAAATCTGCTGATATTCTTCGTTTCCTTCAAGATATTCATTTACAATCCAATCGATTTTTCCCTGCTTTGTAAGTTTAGAAAAACCTTCAACCGGTTGATGGTTCATAGTTCAAAATTTTGATTGGTAAATATAGGGATTTAAGGATGAATTTTGTTAGAATTTATAGCAGAAATCGTTCTGAAAATCTGTTTTTAATTTTTATTTTTGAATTATCAATTTAACATAATAAAATGAATTTCGACCGCCTTAACGAAAAACTGGAAATCCTTGCAGATGCTGCAAAGTATGATGTTTCCTGTGCATCCAGCGGAGGAAAAAGATCCAACAAAGGCGGGCTTGGAAACAGCCATGGTTCGGGAATTTGCCATAGCTACACCGAAGACGGACGATGTATTTCCCTGCTTAAAATTCTGTTGACAAACCACTGCATTTTCGATTGTGCGTATTGTGTTTCCCGGAAATCAAACGACGTTAAAAGAGCTGCTTTCACCGTGGATGAAGTGGTGGAACTTACCATGAGTTTTTACCGCAGAAATTATATTGAAGGCTTGTTCCTGAGTTCCGGAATTTTTAAAGATGCCGATACAACCATGGAACGGCTGGTTCGTGTGGCAAAAAAACTTCGGCAGGAGCACAAATTTTTCGGCTATATTCATCTGAAAACCATTCCCGGCGCAAGTGATGAAATTTTAAAAGAAGCTGGGCTTTACGCAGACCGACTTTCCATTAACCTTGAAATTCCCACAGAAAAAGGTTTAAAACTTCTCGCTCCCGAAAAAAGTCACGCAGATATGGTAAAACCGATGACTTTTATTAAAAATGAGCTCACACTTTACAAGGAAGAAAAGAAAATTTTCAGAAAAGTCCCAAAATTTGCGGCTGCAGGACAATCTACACAAATGATTGTGGGTGCAACCAATGAAACCGATTTAAAAATCATTAAAGTGGCCGATCATTTCTATAAAAATTACGAAATGCGCCGCGTTTATTATTCCGGTTACGTTCCGATGCTGGAAGATCCGAGATTGCCCTCGGTTTTTTCACAAGTTCCGATGCAGCGCGAAAACCGGTTGTATCAGGCAGATTGGCTGATGCGTTTTTATGGGTTTCAGGCGGATGAAATTGTGGATTTGCAAAATCCTTTTCTCGATCTGGAAATTGATCCAAAATTGGCCTGGGCTTTGCGTAACCGTGAAAAATTTCCCGTAAACATCAATACGGCAAGCAAAGAAATGCTGTTGCGAATTCCGGGAGTTGGTGTTCGCTCTGTCAATAAAATTCTGATGGCGCGGAAATTCCGAAAGCTAGAAATGGAACATTTACAGAAATTGGGAGTTGCCATGAATCGGGCAAAATATTTTGTTGAATTTGAAACGCAGAATGTTTTTTCGAATATGATTGACCAAAAGCAGCTGCGGCAGATTATTGTGAACAGCATAAAATCGAAATGGCAAAACCCGTTTTCCCAGCAACTTTCACTGTTTTAAAATGAAAATTCTACTTTACGATGGTAGTTTTGAAGGCTTACTGACTTCGATTTTTGAAGTTTTTGAATATAAATTTGAAAACGCAGAAATTGTAGCAGAGCAAAATTTTTCTACTGAAAATCTCTTTGCAGAACAGCATCAGGTTTTTAAAAATGCTGAAAAAAGCGCGAGAGTTTTGGCAAAAATCGAACAAATATCCGGCAAAGAAACCATCAGCATTTTACTCAGAATTTTTCTGTCAGAACATCCTCATAAAGAAAGACTGATTTTGAAAAGTATTGAAGACATTTTACAAAATCCGGGGGTGGATGTTTTTCAAAATCTGGCGGATCGGGATATGCTGGAAATCTCAAAAATCCTCAAAAGTATGCGTCGCGAAATCCACCGGATGCATGCTTTTGTACGGTTTGAAAGGCTAAAAGATAATCTTTATTTTGCAAAAATAGAACCTGATTTCGATGTCCTGCCTTTAATCGGAAATCATTTTGAAAAACGTTATGCCGATCAAAAATGGATGATTTTCGATTTGAAGAGACATTACGGCATTATCTATGATTTGGAGAACGTGGATTTCTTCTATCCTGAATCTGCCCAAATTCAAAACTTAAAAAATCCCGAACAGTTTCATCACGAAGAAGAAAAGCACTTCCAAAAAATGTGGCAGAATTATTTTGTGAAAACCGGTATCCCGTCAAGAAAAAACATGAAACTTCATATTCAGCACGTTCCGAAGCGGTATTGGAAATATTTGACAGAAAAGCAGCGTTGATTTGTTTTTTTAATTAATTTTACCTTCTTACAAAACCGCCGCCGGAAACTGTAATTTTACTTTCTTATCATACATCAATGTCTGCAATTTGTTACAGCTGTACCTTTGCTTTATCAAATTTAAATATTAACTAAAAATCAAAATATTATGGCAACGAAATGGAACCTGGACCCAACTCACAGTGAAATTATGTTCAGTGTAAAACACATGATGATTTCCAAGGTAAAAGGGCAGTTCAACACGTTCAGCGCAGAACTTGAAAGCGAAGATGATACCTTCAAAAACGCTAAAGTAACAGCGACCGTAGAAACCGATTCAGTGGATACCAACAACACTGACAGAGATGCGCACCTAAAAAGTGCTGAATTTTTCAATGCAGAACAGCATCCTGCTATTACCTTCTCCGCAAATTCGCTGAACGGAGATGTTACCGGCGAAATTACCATCAACGGTGTTACAAAACCGATTGATCTGGATGTTGATTTCGGTGGAATCAATAAAGATCCCTGGGGCAACACCAAGGCTGGTTTCTCATTCGAAGGAAAAATTAAAAGAAGTGATTTCGGACTGAACTGGAATGCAGCCCTGGAAACCGGCGGTGTTTTGGTGAGCGACGATGTTAAAGTATTTGGCGAACTGCAGTTTGTGAAAGCATAAACAACAGGAAACCTGAAGATCGAAGATGGGAGTTTCTTGGGAGGCTTCCATCTTTTTTTTCTAAAAATTTTGAAAATGAATTTAAACGATTTAAGCAATATTTCCGAAGGTTTCAAAACCACCGAAAAAATGCCTGTTCTCTTTCTGGGACACGGTTCACCGATGAATGCGATTGAGGAGAACCAGTTTGTGGCTGGATTTCGGGAAGTTTCTAAAAAAATTCCGAAACCTAATGCCATTCTCTGTGTTTCTGCGCACTGGTTTACAGAGGGAACTTTCGTTACTGCGATGGAAATGCCGAAAACCATTCACGATTTTTATGGTTTCCCTAAGGAACTGTTTGAAGTGCAGTATCCCGCTCCCGGAAATCCGGCTTTGGCAAAAGAAACTGCCGAACTTTTTGCGCCGGTTTTGGTGGAAGAAGACCACAGTTGGGGACTGGACCACGGTGCGTGGAGCGTCATCAGACATCTGTATCCTGAGGCCGATATTCCCGTAATTCAGTTGAGTATCGATTACACGAAACCGCCGCAATATCATTTCGATTTGGCTAAAAAACTCAACAAACTGCGTGAAAAAGGCATCCTTATCCTCGGCAGCGGAAACATCGTCCATAACTTGCGGATGATTGATTGGCGCCACATCAACACGGTCGGTTCCGGTTGGGACTGGGCAATTGAAGCCCGCGAGAAAACCAACAACTGGCTTCTGGAGGGCAATTTCCAGAATTTAATTGATTATCAAAAACAGGGAACTGCTTTGCAATACGCTGTTCCAACGCCGGACCACTATCTGCCGCTGATTTATACTTTAGGGTTAAAAGAAAAATCTGATGAACTGTCTTTATTTAATGATGAACTGATTGGCGGAAGTTTGAGTATGACGAGTGTGAGGATTGGGTGATTTAAGTGAGAACAGATGTATTAGTTGCAACGTGCATATTGGATCATTGCTTCTTGATAAATCTGAAATTTTTGCGTAAGTACTGTCAATCCGCAGGAATCTAAATAAAAAATAAACAAATATTTTGCTGAGATTCCTACGGAATGAAAAATTTAAAATTAATTCACCACGAACTTCCTGTTCCTGATCAACTCCGCAATCGCGAGCATATCGTTTCCGATCAAACGGTCATCTTCCAGTTTGGCAACTTTGGAACGAAGGATCGCGTAATTTTCTTCCACAATTTTTGAGCATTTTGCCGGGCGTCGGAATTCCAAACCTTGTGCTGCGAACATGAGCTCAACCGCTAAGATATTCACCAAATTATCCAAAACCTGGTTGAATTTCCGGCCAGAAATGCTGCCCATAGAAACGTGGTCTTCCTGCCCAAGGCTCGTCGGAACAGAATCTGCCGAAGCCGGAAAACAAAGCGTTTTATTCTCCGTAACCAACGCCGCAGAAGTATATTGCGGAATCATAAAACCGGAATTCAAACCTGAACTTTCCGTCAATAATCTTGGCAGACCGAATTTTCCTTCAAGCAACAGATAACTTCTTCTGTCCGAAATATTTCCCAGTTCTGCCGTCGCCAACGTCGCATAATCCAAAGGCAGCGCCATCAGTTGCCCGTGGAAATTCCCTCCGGAAATGGATTCTTCCGCGCTTAAAACGATTGGGTTATCGGTTACGGAATTCAGTTCAGTTTCTGCCATTTGACGAAGATGTTCAAAAGCATTTCTGCTTGCGCCGTGCACCTGCGGCACACAACGGAAAGAATACGGATCTTGAACACGGTCGCAAAACTCGTGAGATTTCAAATTTTCGGAATTTTCAAGGAATTTCACCATTCTGGCGGCCACTTTTTTGCTTCCCTCAAACGGACGGATTTCGTGCAGTTCTTTTTTAAACGGACTTGCAGAACCGCGATACGCCTCGAGCGACATCGCTGCGGTGAGATCCGCCAGATCCAGCAAATATTCCATTTTTTCCAAACCTTTGATGGCGTGTGCGAGAATGAATTGCGTCCCGTTGATGAGGCCCAAACCCTCTTTCGGCCCTAATTTTAAAGGTTCAAGATTATTTTTTTCGAAAATTACAGCAGTTTCTGCCGGAACCCCGTTTTCCCAAACCTGTCCCAGCCCGAGCAGCGGCAAAACCATGTGCGCCAACGGTGCCAAATCGCCCGAAGCGCCCACACTTCCCTGTTCCGGAATTACGGGGATGATATCTTTTTCAAGCATCAAAATCAGACGCTCAATCACTTCCAGAGAAACGCCGGAAAATCCTTTGGACAAAGCGTGAACCTTTGCTATCATCATAATTTTCGAAAGTTCCTTATCAATCGGTTTTCCGACACCTACTGCGTGAGAAATAACAAGATTATGCTGAAGCTGTGCCGTTTCCTCCTCAGAAATTTTCACATCGCACAACGGCCCGAAACCGGTGTTGATGCCATAAACCGTGCGGTCCGACTCTACAATTTTCTGAACATTTTTCTTGGAATTCAGAATCTGGTCTTTTGCCTGCGAGTTGAGTTTGGCTTTTGAAGGGTTTTTGGCGATCTCCAAAACATCGTGAAAAGTGAAAGTATCTATACCGTAAATCATGGTTTAAAATTTGGTTTTAAAATTACTGAATTTTCATAAAAAGACGAAATCTGCGCCCCGGATTGAACGGCATGTTTGAGCTCTTTTTGCAGGAAGGGGCCGAAGCCAGGCGCAAAAAAGCGAGTAGTGAAAGCCGGAATTGTGCGCCCCGATTAAAAAATCATTCACTATTTTTGTTAGGTGAACTCCGATCTCGAACTTCAACTGAAAACCCTGCCTTCCGATCCCGGCGTGTACCGTTATTACGACAGAAACGGGCAGCTGCTGTATGTCGGTAAGGCAAAAAATATAAAAAAACGCGTCCTTTCTTATTTCAACAAGAATCTCTCAGGTTACCGCACGAGGATTATGGTGGGCAAAATACAACGGCTGGAAACCACGATTGTTCCCAGTGAATACGATGCGCTGTTGCTGGAAAACAATCTGATCAAGGAACATCAGCCGTTTTATAACGTGATGATGAAGGACGACAAAACCTATCCGTGGATCTGCATCAAAAACGAAGATTTTCCGCGCATTTTCCTCACCAGAACGATTATAAAAGACGGTTCGGAATATTATGGCCCTTACGCCAAAGTGCGCCCGGCAAAAATCCTGCTCGATACCATTAAACATATTTACAAACTAAGAACGTGCAACCTGAACCTGGCTCCTGAAAAAATTGCCGAAGGAAAATATAAAGTCTGCCTGGAATATCACATCAAAAACTGCAAAGGCCCGTGCGAGCAGCTTGAAAGCAAGGAAGATTACGATAAAAAAATAGAAGCCATCCGCGGGATCATCAAAGGGGATTTCCGGCTTGCAAAGAATTATCTGGTGGATGAAATGACCTCTTATGCATCAAATCTTGAGTACGAAAATGCACAAATGGTGAAGGAACGCCTCGATTTACTGGAAGATTATCAGGCGAAACACACGGTTGTAAATCCCAGCATCAATGATGTGGATGTTTTCGGGATGACCAGCGATGAGACGGCGGCCTATGTGAATTATTTCAAGATCCAGAACGGAAATATCATCCAAAGTTACACCACGGAAATAAAGAAAATAATTGAGGAAACCGACGAAGAAATCCTGGAAGAAGCGCTGATCGAGATACGCCGGAAATTTGATTCTGACTCCAGGGAAATTTTGCTTCCGTTTCATTTGAATTTTGAAATTCCGGGCGTTAAACTGATTGTCCCAAAAGTGGGCGACAAAAAACGCATCGTGGAACTTTCAGAAAAAAATGCCAAAGAATACCGCCTCGAAAAGCTGAAACAGGTGCAGATTGTAGATCCGGAACGCCACACCAACCGCATCATGGCAGAAATGCAGAAACTGCTGCGAATGCCGGCCGAGCCGCGCCATATCGAAGGTTTCGACAATTCCAATATCCAAGGGACAAATCCGGTTTCGGCGTGCGTGGTTTTCAAAGACGGCAAACCTTCCAAAGCGGATTACAGGATCTTCCACCCGAAAACTGTAGACGGGCCGAACGATTTCGCCACGATGGAAGAAGTGATTTACCGCCGCTACAAAAGGCTCCTGGATGAAGGTGAGCCGCTGCCGCAATTAATATTAATCGACGGCGGAAAAGGCCAGCTCTCTTCTGCCGTGAAAAGTTTAAAACTGCTCGGGCTTTACGGAAAAATTACCATTATCGGCATTGCAAAACGTTTGGAGGAAATTTTCTTCCCGGAAGATTCAATTCCTTTGTACCTGGACAAAAAATCTGAAACCCTGAAAATCCTGCAGCGCGTGCGTGACGAAGCCCACCGTTTCGGCGTAAAACACCACCGCACGAGAAGGAAAAATTCAACCATAAAAACAGAGCTGGAGGAAATTCCTGGCGTCGGTGAAAAATCCATCGAACTGCTCTTCAGCAAATTAAAATCCGTTAAAAGAATTAAGGAAGCGCCGATTGAGATTTTGGAAGAAATCCTCGGGAAATCTAAAGGCAAAATTGTTTGGGAATATTTTAATTCGAATTAAGGTCTGACAGTTTTTAGCCTGCGCAGCTTTCTGTAATGATAACCAAATATCTTCACCGCGTTTTGGTTAAACACAAAAAAACCTCAACAACTGAGGCTTTTTTTATTGTCTTATGAATTCTTCCTTTCTGTAAGAACCGTCGTTTTGGGGAATTTCGACCACCAGCTTATTTCCCTCATCATAACCTAATGTTTGAATTCCATTTTCCAGCTGAACCCGGTATACTCCGGATTTAGTTGATTCCCGAAAAGTTGCAAACGGTACAGAACTGTTACTGTTGGTAAAAATAAACTGTGTAGGAGATAATTTCACTTTATTGAAAGCAACATTTCCGTTCTTGAAGATTTCCGCTCTGTTTTCAGTGCCTGGGGAATTTACAGAGGTAACCTTTTGAACGGTGTTTACAGGAACAGCCTGCTCTTGCGTAACGTTTTCCACTTTTGCAGCCGGTTCAGTTTTCGCAACAGGCACTGTTACGAGAGTAGCAGCAGAAACCGGAACTCTGGCAATTGCTTTTACCAAAGCATCCTGAAAACCTTTGTCAAATTCCTTATAATCACCGGTTGCAGGAATGCTTAAAACCACCTTACCATTGCAGTCAGTAAAATCAAGCTTCACACGGTTTTTCAGCATATTGCTATCATTCAGAACTTCCGACATCAGAACAGAGCATTTATCCTGCTGCAATTCCTCCGGCCATTCTTCCGGCAGGTCATTTACAACCCTGTAATTTTTATCTCCCAATTTCAGGGAAAGAATTTTATTGAGGTTGTACGCGTTATTGGTTTTAAAATCCTTAAATTTTTTCGGTACGTAGACGTATGTATAGTCTGAAACCGACTGCGCTGAAAGCCCGGCAAAGGACAGCACGAACATTATTTTAAAAATTGATTTCATATTGTGATTGTTATACGTTCAAATTTAAATAAAAAAACAATGCCCGGCTTCTAATTTCGGAAACCGCCCATATCCAGTTTCAGAGAAAAGAAATTGGAGAAGAAATTGGAACCGTTGATACCGGAATTTGAGATCGCATAATCCAGCGTAAGGCCTTTATACTTTATTCCCAGGCCTGCACTCGGCTGAAAGGAAACTTCTCTTTTTAAATCTTCAATATCGGTTACAGTCTGGAAACGGTTGACACCCACCCGCACGAAAATCATATCCTGAAATTTCAGTTCAGCGCCGGCGTAAGGCGTGATGCTTGCAAAATCCGTCGAAATCAGGGCCGCAGTTTTTGCAAAATCGACATTAATTCCTGCTTCGGGGAGAAGTTCCAGATCTCTGTTGAGTTCAAAATTTCTGGAAATCCCTGCATTCAGCTTAGGCATGGTTATTTCTATTTTATCTTTCGGTGCCGGATTGAACTCTTCTCCATTTACGGCTGCAGAAAGTTTTTCCTGATTAACTGTCCAGAAATTTACGGTCGTAGTGGCATCTCTCAGCATCGCACCGTAGCGCAAGCCGTTATCAGCCTTATACATCGCACCGACATCGAACCCAAAACCGAAACCGTTGGCGAACTGCCCCACGTTTCTGTACACGATTTTGGCATTTACGCCCAGGTTCAGCTTATGGTTTCCGCCAAGATTGAAAGCATAAGAAAGGATTCCCGCATAATCCGCCTGAGAAAACTTCTGAATTTTATCGTAATCAATATTTCCTTCAGAATCAATCATTTGGGTAGTATCCAGGATATCATCAACTCCGAGTCTCACCAAAGAAACCGCAAAAACACCACCTTTATTATCCAAGGGTTTTGCGAAGGCTATATAATCGTATTTAGCAATATTTTCAAAATATTCAGCGTGCATTGCTGCGCCTTGCCAATCCCTTTCTATACCGAGCAAACCTGCGGGATTCCACATTGGCGAGTAAACATCATCCTGATTTGAAATCACCGCACCGCCCATTCCAAGGCCTCTTGCACCGGCACCGATATTCAGAAATTCATTGGAATACTTCCTTACAATCTGCGCGTGGGAAATGCTGAAGCAAATTATTAAAACAAAAAATAGATATCTTTT
Organism: Chryseobacterium taklimakanense; assembly: GCF_900187185.1. Taxonomy (NCBI): domain Bacteria; kingdom Pseudomonadati; phylum Bacteroidota; class Flavobacteriia; order Flavobacteriales; family Weeksellaceae; genus Chryseobacterium; species Chryseobacterium taklimakanense. The sequence goes on along the minus strand of NZ_LT906465.1, from coordinate 2,376,368 downwards.
CATAACTGTGTTTCAATTTGTCTGGCTTTCTTCCTGGCTTTTATAATTCCGTTGGCGACAATAGAGAGGATCATCACCAGCGATGCCACATAAAATACCGGGCTCATATGCTCTGAATCGCCAAAAATAAAATACGCCAGGATAATCCCGTAAATCGGTTCCAGGTTTACCGTTAAAATCAGCGTAAACGGGGTGATATGCTTCATAAGGTTAATCGATTCAAACATCGGATATGCCGTGAAAACAGCCGCCAACAATGTAACTAACGCTAAATCCCTGTAACTTATTTCATTAAGCTGCCCAACCTGTCCAGTTAAAATATAGAAAACACTGAGAATTGCCCAACCACAGAAGATCTCGTAAAAAATGATATTTCCTGAAGAAGTTTTGCCGTAAAGTCTGCCGTTAAAAACAGAAAAGACAGTTCCGAAAAGCGCGGTGAGCACGCCATAGAAAATTCCTTCCTTATACCTGAATTCTGTCTGGAAGATCAAATACATACAAAACAGAATGACGATTCCCATCGCGATTTCGGAAACATCGATTTTCCGTTTAAAGATTACAGGTTCCAGAATCGCCGCAAATAACGTGGATAGGGACAGGCAACTTAGTGCAATAGAAACATTTGAAACTTTGATGGAATGAAAGAAACAAAGCCAGTGCAATGCCATAAAAGCGCCGATTGCCGCCAGCTGCCAAAACAGTTTTTTCGAAACTCTAATGCTTTGTTTTTTGAAAATTCTGATGAAAACAAAAAGAAAAACTGCCGCAAACAGCATACGGTAAAAAACCAAATTTTGTGCATTCGCATGGATAAGTTTTCCCAAGATTGCTGTGAATCCCCAAAGAAAAACGATAAAATGAAGGCGGAAGAGTGCAGAGTTTTTCATAATCTGAACAAAACTAAAATTTTTACTCCAAAGTTTTACATAAAAATGGAAAAACCACAGCCGGTGCCGTGGTTTTTTTGTACATATTTAAAATTTTATCCTAATAACCGGAACTGGCCTCGTCGCCTTTCAAAAGTGCCGACGCCGAAGAAGTCCCGATTCTGGTCACCCCCAGATTGATCATCTGTACCGCTTCATCGTGGCTTCGTACTCCGCCGGCTGCTTTCACAGGGAGTTTTCCGGAGTTGGCTTTCATGATTTTAATGCCTTCTGGCGTGGCCCCGTTAGGTTTCCCGTTTTCAGTTTTATAAAATCCTGTGGATGATTTCACGAAAACTTTATCTTCCTGTCCGGGAAATTTTTCCTCGACCCAGGTTGAAATACGTTTCGTAAGGTCTGCGATTTGCATATCCGTCAAAGCTGCGATCTCGATGATCCATTTTGCAGTTTTTCCATGATCGAGACACAACTTTGTGCATTCAAAAACTTCTTTTTCAACAACCTGGTAATCGCCTTTTTTGTAAGCTTCGTAATTGATCACAAAATCAAGTTCATCCGCTCCGTCATTAATGGCCTGTTCTGCCTCTGAAAGTTTTTCATCAGGAGAATAATTTCCTTCGTGAAAACCAATTACTGTTCCCACTTTAACTCCGGATTTTAATTGTTGCAGATGATTTTTAACCTCTTTTACATAATCCGGACGAATCATTACCGCAAAAATATTTTGAGCATCGGCTTCATCAGCCAGCGCCATTACTGTTTTTAAAGTCTGTTCTTCTGTAAGGCCGGATTGCGCAGGAGTCTTCAGATAAGTGGAATCTAAATAAGTGTTGATTTTCATAATTACAATCTTTATTAAATAAAAAAAAATCATCAGCCGCAGCCAATGATCTTGATATTTTTGTGTAAAAATCTTACACCTTCAGCTGTCGGTTGATACTCTGCTCCAAAGATATGAAAGTTTCGGTTCTCGTTACCCCTTTCAGCTTCTGGAGTTTGTTGAGGATCTGCATCAGGTGGTCGTTATCACGGCAGAGCACCTTCAGGAAAATCGTATAATTTCCTGTGGTATAATGCGCTTCTACCACCTCATTTACGTCCTTCAACGCTTTTACGGCTTCCTGGTAATGGCTCGGCTGATCGAGGAAAACACCGATGTACGAAACCACTTTATAGCCTATTTTTCTGGGATTCAGGAAGGAAATGGAGTTTTCTATAACCCCCGCCTGCTCCAGTTTTTTTATCCTCTGGTGAACTGCGGTTGTCGAGATCCCCACATTTTTTGAGATGTGCGCCAAAGAGGTCTTCGCATTATCCATCAGCATATAGATGATTTCTTTATCAATCGCATCCAACTGATAGTCTACGTTGCTTGCACTTTTCATTTAAATGTCAAGTTTTTTTTTAATTAATATTATTTAAATTGAACCAAAACAGGAAAATGATCACTGTATCCGCCGAGATACCGCGTTCCTGCGTACGTTCGGAAAGGCCGGCCCCTGAACTTCCGGTCCCAGTTCGAAATTTTCAGATCGTTGAAAACTTCTGCAGACCGAAACTGAAGGCCAGATTTTCCAGTTATAAAATCATCCGACATAATGATCTGGTCGAAAAGCAGCCCAAACCGTTGGTGATACGTCGAATAGTTTTTATTTCTGAATAATTCCAGGAAAGGATTAAAAAGTTTTCTGCCAAAATCACTGCTAACTAAAGCCGCAAGGTTTTCATCATCAGGGTTTTCATTGAAATCTCCCATCACGATTACAGATTCTTCACTTTTCAGCAATATATCTATCCTTTCCTTAATTTCTTTTAAAATATAGCTGCGCTTCGGTTTATTGACATCCATATCCCTCTTTGAGGGCAAATGCAGCACAAAGACATTGATAATTTTGCTTTTAAACTTCACCTTGCAAAACAGTACGTCGCGCGTTGTATCATAGTTCTCTGGATCATTATCAGCAATTTCAAAGAAAAAACTGATCGGTTCAGAAACCAGTACTTCCACTCTTCTTTTATCATACAGCATTGCGACATCAACGCCTCTTTCGTCCATGCTTTCATAATGCACTACACCGTAGTCCCCGTTGAATGGCGGTAAAGCGAGCAGTTCATTCAACGGCTTAGCACCCTCTATTTCACCGAGCCCGATGATGAACGGCAGGTTGCCTTTGTTCTCCTTTATAATATCAAAAACGTGGGCTATTTTATGAAGTTTGTTGCTGTATCGGCTAAGATTCCAGTTTTTTAGTCCACCCCTAATTCGCTCTTTTCCGGTAACCGGCAAAAGCAGGTTTTCAACATTATAAAAAGAAACGGTTTCGCTGTTTTCTGATGTAATTTCCCCAAGCATTATCGAAGTTGTAAATTTAATAAAATTATTTGTTTATGATTAAAGTATTTTTAAGCTAAAATTTAATCTGATTCCCTTCTTAGTTAGTCATTTAAAAAAATTAGTGAATTGATAATTTTTCATCTGTTAACCGGCTTTGATTTGTATATTTACAATTCAGACATAATAATAGCTCAAAAGTCTCAAATTAATTGTAAATTTAAAGGCTAATTTAATGAACATAAAAATTAATTCTTATGAAAAAAATATTACTGACTATTGTGGCTACGGTTGCAATCACAGGAATTAAAGCGCAAAGCGAACCTGCCTATCTTGATGATATACTGCTGCAGTCTTTCGGTTGGGACGAGTACAACCAGCCCCGAAACACAAATGAAGGCGGGCTGTATGAGTTTTACTACTCACGCGCCGGAAACTTGAAAGCTTTGGGTTTTGATATGATCTGGATGCCGCCGCCAAGCAAGTCTACCGGAGGTGTAGGCTATTTCCCGACAGAACTTTACAATTTTTCCAACACATCCTGGGGCACCGAAGCTCAGCTCCGGAAAATGCTTTTGAACATGAACGCGAGAGGGATCAACCCGATTGCTGACGTCGTAGCGAACCACCGAAGCGGCACAACCGGCTGGACCGACTTCACAAACCCAACCTGGGGTTGTGATGCTATTGTGAGCAACGACGAAGCGACAGCAGCTTACAATAGCGGCACAGCGGGAGTAACGTGCAGACCGAGTGGTGCAGCAGATACCGGGGAAGGATTTGACGGATCCAGAGATATGGATCACACAAATCCTGTGGTGCAGAGTGGCTATAAAGAGTTTCTGACCAAATTAAAGGAGCTGGGCTTCAAAGGCTGGAGATGGGATGTTGCAAAAGGCTTCTCTCCTTCTTATTTTGGAATGTATATTAATGAAAGCCAGCCATACTATTCTGTTGGCGAAAACTGGGACGGCAATGTAGAGGTGCTTAAAAGCTGGATTAACGGGACTTATGCTGGCGGAGCTACTGTTTCAGGTGCATTTGATTTTGCGCTTTATTATAATATGTCGAATACTTTTGCAACCGCCAACGCATCAAATAATTATAATAATTTAAACTGGTCTGGTGCTATGGCCGGACTTGCCGGGCAGTTTGGGTTTGCAGAAAAAGCGGTGACATTCGTAGACAATCATGACACATTTGTTCAGAACTCTGCATTTTTAGGCGCCAACATTCCTAAGGCATACACCTATATCTTAACACATCCGGGCATTCCTTCTGTTTTTGCTCCTCATTATTTTGGTGGAACATATACTAAAGATGGTGTTACCCGAACGTACTCCACAGCGAACAAGCCGATCATTGAAAAATTGATGGCCATAAGAAAAAGTGCAGGAATCGATGCCTACAGCCATATCAATATAGACAAATCAGAGAATGGCATATATGCAGCATATATCCTTAAAAGATCAGGAGATGCGGGACCAGCGATTGCAATGAAAATCGGACCTTACGACTGGACGCCGGCGGGAGGCGGATGGACTCAAGTTATTTCGAGCCCGGATAATGAATATGCAGTGTGGACCAAGACCGCAGTGAACGTTCCGCCGGTAATTCAGATAAATGAACCTAGTGGAACCTACAGTGCAGGAGCGTCAAAATCAATCAGTATTAAAGCAACAGATGACAGCGGTACAACGCCAGTAATCCGTTATACCACAGATGGTTCTGAACCCACTTCCGCATCAGCAGTTTACAGCGGCCCATTTACCATCAACGCAACCAGCACAGTAAAAGCCATCGCTTTTGACAATGCCAATGCCAGCTCAGGCGTGGTGGAAAGAAACTACACATTTGCTACACCTTCCACTCAAGGTATTGTGATCAGGTTCAATCCGAGCGGCAGCGGCTGGACCCAGCCTTACATCCACTATTGGAACGTTCAACCTGCTGGAACGATCGCAGATGCCAACTGGAACTCTCCGGTTGCCATGACTCCAGATCCTTACAATCCGGGATGGTTTACTTACACTTTCGCTGGTGCAACCTCTGTCAATTTCTTATTCAGGAATGGCAGCTCTACAGGAACGCCTGGTTCAACACAAACCCGGGACATCAACAATGTAACACAGAACAACTGCTATGTTTGGGACGCAACTTCGTCAAATTTTGTAAGAACCACCGATTGCTCAGCACTTAACCTTGCTACAGGTGAAACCGATGCAAAAGACAACAAAACTACGCTTCAGATTACCCAAAACCCCGTAACGAACGGAGAAATGAAAGTGAAATACACCAATGCAAACCGAGGCGTAATCCATATGTTTGATATGAGCGGAAAAGCTGTTGGAAGCTATAAATTAAGCAGCAATTCTGCAGAAGAAACATTCAGATTAAACGGTGTAAAAGCCGGCATTTATGTCGTTCAGCTAAAATCTGATTCGGGAACGGCAGCAGCAAAAGTAATTGTGAAATAACTCCCCACAGTTTAGATAAAAAAACCACCTCGTTCAGGGTGGTTTTTTTATTCATCCAATAAATCTGGTCTTCTTTCTCTGGTAATCCTCACCGCTTCATCGTGCCGCCATTCTTCGATCTTTCCGCTGTGGCCGCTGAGCAAAACTTCCGGTACCTTTAAACCTTTGTATTCCTCCGGTCTTGTATAAATGGGTGGCGACAATAAATCATCCTGAAAACTGTCAGTCAACGCACTTTGTTCGTCATTCAGAACACCTGGAAGCAAACGGATTACAGAATCTGCCAATACGCAGGCCGCCAGTTCGCCGCCGGTCAAAACATAATCCCCAATGGAGATTTCTTTGGTGATATGTAAATCGCGAACACGCTGGTCAATGCCCTTGTAATGCCCGCAAAGGAAAATCAGGTTGTTTTTTATCGATAAAGTGTTCGCAATTTTTTGAGTTAAAGTTTCACCATCGGGAGTGAGGTAGATAATTTCGTCGTAATTGCGCTGGGATTTAAGTTCAGAAATACATTTATCCAAAGGCTCAACCATCATCACCATTCCTGCTCCGCCGCCGTAGGGTTCGTCGTCCACCTGGCGGTGTTTTCCCACAGACCAGTTCCTCAACTGGTGAAAATGAACCTCTGCCAAACCTTTCTGCATTGCCCTTTTAAGAATAGAGGTCTGAAAAGGACTCACCATCAGCTCCGGCAACACACTTATAATGTCAATTCTCATTGTTCCGTACTGTTTTTTTTGTTGGGAAGAATGATGAGCCGTAGCGAAGAATCTTTATTGATATAGCTCCACATCCAGTTGAAGAAAATGGCAATTTTGTTTCTTACGGAAAGAATCAGCATCAGGTGCAGGAACATCCAGAAGTACCAGGCAAAAATCCCCTGGAATTTAAATTTCGGCAAATCCACAACAGCACGGTGTTTCCCGATGGTTGCCATGCTTCCGCGGTCTTCGTATTCGTATTCTTTCCAGTCTTTTTCAGATTTTTTCAGGATATTTTTGCCTAAATTTTTCCCCTGGTTGATCGCCACATTCGCCACCTGCGGATGGCCGTGCGGATACTTCGGTGTTTCCATATAGGCAATATCGCCGATGGCAAAAATATTTTCGTAACCCACCACGCGGTTGTAGCGGTCGGTTTTGTAACGGTTTCTCACCAAAATTTCAGGATTCAGCCCTTCAATCACGTTTCCGGTGACGCCTGCTGCCCAAATCACGTTATTGGCAGGAATTTCTTTTCCACTGGCTGTATGAACAATCTCACCGTCATAATCAGTTACCCTCTCGCCGCTCATGAAATTCACACCCAGCTGTTTAAGGTAGAGCTCAGATTTGTCCTGGGCCTCCCTGCTCATCGTATCCAGCGGTTTATCGGTCGCGCTGATTAATATGATGTTCAGATTATCGAAATTCATATTCGGATAATCGCGCGGCAGGATGTCTTTTTTCATTTCAGCGAAAGCTCCGGCAAGCTCCACACCAGTTGGCCCGCTGCCCACGATGACGATATTCCAGTTACCGTCGTCGCTGCGGCTTCTTTCAATAATCAGTTTCTCGAAAGTGAGGAGCACATGGTTTCGTATAGAAATCGCTTCCTGTGTATTCTTCATCCCGAATGCCACACTTTCCATGATCTCGTTACCGAAAAAATTAGTTTTACACCCGGTCGCAATCACGAGTTTATCATAATGGAATTCAGCGTCTGAAGTAACGATTTTATTCTGTTCCGGCACAATTTTCTGCACATCCGTCATCCGGTACTGCGTGTTTCTCGATCTTTGAAAAATCTTACGGAACGGAAAAGAAATATTAGAAGGCTCGATCCGTCCGCAAGCCACCTGATAAAAAAGCGGCTGAAACATATGGTGGTTTACCTTATCAATCAGAATCACCTTTTTATTCCTGTTATTCAAGGTTTTTGCCAGTTGCAGACCTGCAAAACCACCACCGATAATCACTATTTTTTCCCGTGTTTCCATAATGCGCAAAATTACTGAAATTATTTTTAGGAGCCCTGCTTTCCGTTGGAATTCCTCGCGCCCTTGCTGCCAGGCAGAGCCTGTCCAGGCCTGCTGTGGGATTTCCGCTGCAATCAGGACTACTGAAAGCTATAAACCTGTCGCACCTGCGGCGCTCCGCCAACTGATTTCTTTTAAAATTCAAAAAAATTCGTGCAATCCATTCAAATAAAATATTTTTGCACACCGATGGCGAAGAAAAAACCCACAAAAAATAAAACCACCCGGAAAATTCATAAGAAAAGGCGAAAAAATTTCATTCTTCGCCGCAAAATCCTTCTGTTGGTTCTCGCCGTTGCTTTGATCGGGACCGGTTTCTACCTGAAAGAGAAAATCGCTTTCTACTACGCGATGTATTTCAATAAATTCGAGCACAAAAAACTGAAAAATTCCGAGCGTGAAGCCGCCAGAATCGACCGGATTGTCGGGGATTATGCCGATAAAACCTTCGGTTTCGATATTTCACACTATCAGGAAGCGAAAGACATCAAATGGGATTCGCTTTCTATCGGTAACCGCACCATTCCTTTAAAATTTGTCATACTGCGCGCCACGATGGGCAACCGAAGCAAGGATAAAAATTTTGATACCTTTTGGGAAAAGGCCAAAAAACATAACCTCATCCGCGGTGCGTATCATTTTTACCGTGCCGATGAAGACCCGGTGACGCAGGCCAACAACTTCCTGGAAAGCGTGAAACTGGAAGAAGGCGATTTAGTCCCCGTTTTGGATATTGAAAGGATTCCGCGTAAAAAATCCAATGAACAACTTATCGAAGATTTGAAAATATGGCTGAAAATCGTGGAAGAAAAATACGGCGAAAAACCGATTATCTATACCTTTTATCATTATTACAAAGACAACCTGCGCGGCGAATTCGATGATTATCCTTTATGGCTGGCCAATTACAACGACGTGCCACAGCCTTCACCCGATGACGACTGGAAAATCTGGCAGTTCACCGAAAACGGAATCGTTTACGGCATCAATACCAAAGTTGATCTGAATGTTTTCAACGGCAACACCTGGTCGCTGAAACGGCTGACAGTGGAGTGATCAGACTTGAAAAAAATCAATGATATACAAATTTCTCCAGTTCGGGAGGATTTTTAAGAAAATTTTTGAAATCCATGTCAAAAAAAAACGCTGCATGCGTAGCCAAAATTTTTTGCGCCGCCAAAAACTTTTTCCAAACGCAAGGCAATGTTCGGTATAATATTTCCTCTTAAGACTTCACAACTTTCCACCCGGCAACTCACCAAATAACCGTATTTTCGCAATCTCAATCTCAACCATTATCCAAAACTGAAAATGAACTACGTCTCCGCCGAAAATCTCAGCAAATCTTACGGTGTTAAAAGCCTTTTCAAAAATATTTCTTTCAATATCAACGAAGGCGACAAAATCGCGATAGTAGCCAAAAACGGCAGCGGCAAATCAACTTTACTCAAAATTATTTTGGGCAAAGAAATTGCCGACAGCGGCGAAGTATCCATTAATAAAGACGTTCAGGTAGTACTGTTTGACCAGGAAATTGAGTTTGATTCCCAACTTACGGTGGAAGAATTTATGATGACGCTGGATTCTGCACCCATTCAGGCTTTGAAAAACTACCATAAATCCCTGATTTCCCAAGATGCGGAAGACATGGAACTGGCCATCGCCGAAATGGAAGCCCAGAAAGCCTGGGATTTGGAAAACGAGATGAAACAGATTCTTTCCCAACTGAAAATCACCGATCTGGAAGCGAAAATGGGAACACTCTCGGGCGGTCAAATCAAACGCGTTGCTCTGGCAAAACTGCTCACCGAAACCCGCGCTGAACACCGCCACGTCCTGCTGATTATGGACGAACCCACCAACCACCTGGATGTGGAAATGGTGGAATGGCTTGAAAATTACCTCTCGAAAGCGAAAATCACGCTTCTTTTGGTAACGCACGACCGCTATTTTCTGGATTCGGTTTGCGACACGATTTGGGAAATGGAGGACCAGAATCTCTACGTTCACAACGGCAGTTACGCCACTTATCTCGAAAACAAAATGATTCGGGAGGATCATCTGAATGCCACCATCGACAAAGCCAACAACCTCTACCGTAAGGAGTTGGAATGGATGCGCCGCCAGCCCAAAGCGCGGACCACAAAATCGAAATCGCGGATTGATGCCTTCTACGAAACTGAAAAAGTTGCGAAAACTGACACCAGAAAACAGGCTCTGGAACTCGATTTCGAGATGAAACGTTTGGGAAAAAAGATTCTGGAACTTAAAAATATCAACAAAAGTTTTGGTGAAAAGATTTTACTGAAAGATTTCTCCTATTCATTTCAGCGCGGCGAAAAGGTAGGAATTGTCGGGAAAAATGGTGCCGGAAAATCGACACTTCTCAATATCATTCAGGGTTTTGAACCAAAAGATTCCGGGGAAATAGAAACCGGTGAAACCATAAAATTCGGCTACTTTTCGCAGAAAGGCCTGAATTATAATGAAGAAGAACGGGTGATTGATTTCATCAGGGAAATTTCCGAGAACTTTCCCATGGCAAACGGACGGACGATTTCCGCATCTCAGTTTTTGAGGCTGTTCCTATTTGATGACCAAACCCAATATTCGCCGATTTCCAAACTTTCGGGTGGTGAAAAACGGAGGCTGCATCTGATGAAAGTGCTTTACGAAAATCCCAATTTCCTGATTTTCGACGAACCTACAAACGACCTGGATTTGCCTACGCTGACGGTTCTGGAAAATTTTCTGCTGAATTTTCAGGGCTGTGTGATCATCGTTTCGCACGACCGCTATTTTATGGACCGGATTGTGGACCACGTTCTGGCGTTTGAAGACGAAGGAAAAATCAGGGATTTTGTGGGGAATTTTTCGGAATACAGAGAGAAGATTCGAGAGACCAGAATCGAGAACCAGGAGCGTCAGGCTCAAGCTAAAACTGACGAACCACAAACCAAAAGCGAAAATCCTGCGACCAGCAACCAAAAACCGGCCACCAAAAAACTGTCCTTCAAAGAGCAGCGAGAGCTCGAAAGCATCGAAAAAGAAATGCCAAAACTGGAAGAAAGACGCGCTGATATTTTAGAAAAGCTTAATAACGAAAGTGATTATGAGAAAATCTCAAAACTTTCGGAGGAACTGCAAACGGTTTCAGATGAACTGGGAGAAAAGGAAATGCGCTGGCTGGAACTGCAGGAAATGCAGAGCTGATAAATTGTTAAACCACAAAAAGGAACAAAAAGAATAAACGATTTGTTACTGCTTAAAGAACTTGTAAAATTTTTAAAACTTAATTATTTAATTTAAGATTTTTAAATTTTTCATACCTTTTGTGGCTCAAAAAAAAAACGAAACCATTGGAACAAAAACAGAAATTAGAGGCAAAATACGGGTTATTTACCGCCATTTCGCTGGTTATCGGCCAGGTCATCGGTTCGGGGATTTTCTTTAAGGTTGATGATGTACTGTCCGCAACACAGGGCAACAGTTTTGCGGGGCTTCTGGGCTTTGTAATTGTGGGTATCAGTGTGGTTTTTGCGGCGGTTTCCCTGGCGAATTATGCTGAACTATTGCCTAAAGACGGCGGAATCCTGAACTATGTGGAATACCGTTTCGGCAAGAAAACCGCAGCCTTTGTTGGGTGGATGTACCTGAGTCTGTTTTATCCTCTGCTCACTGCGGTGCTGTTTACGGTTTCAGGCATTTACATTTCCCACTTCGTGGCTGAATTTGCGGGCTTCAAACCCACTTTTCTGCATTATACGCTGATTGGTATTTTCAATCTGGTTTTATTTTTAGGTTTAAATATTTTCCGACCGAAAACTTCAGGGATATTTCAGCAAATGACGACCGTTTTGAAATTGATTCCGTTGATTTTAATTGCGTCTTTCGGCATCATCAGCCTTGTAAAAGGAGATGTAGAAGGAACCAACACATTTTCATACGCTGCAAAAAATATTTCTGAAGGCCAAAATCTTTGGCTGCTGGTGGCGGCAAGTTTTGTTCCGATTGCGTTTGCGTTTGACGGCTGGTATATCGCCACACAACTTTCAGGAGAAATCAAAAATTCATCCAAAAATCTTCCGAAGGCTTTGGTAATCGGCACTTCCGTGGTTTTGGCGGTTTACGTTCTCTATTATTCGGGAATAGTTCTAAAGATGAGCGGCACCGAAATCATGGCTTTAAAGGACACTTATATCACAGAATTTTCCAGAAAAATAGCCTCCAAAACCGGAGCAATCCTCATACAAATCTTTGTGATTATTTCAGTTCTGGGCACTGCGAACGGGCTTCTGCTGGCGAGCACAAGGGTGCCCTATCAATTCTATAATCAGGAATATTCCAGGAAATTTCTCAATCTCGGGAAGGTAAACCCAAAAACCGATACGCCCGTAAACAGCGCGTTGCTGGCTTTCACCCTCATTTTTATTTACCTGATCATTTATTACATCACAAACACCGCAAGTTACTTCACCACCAAAGGTTACGATATATCAGCGATTCCGGTGGCGTTTATCTATATTGTAAACGGCGCTTTATTCATCGGACTTTTAAAACTGATTAAAAATAAAACCTTCGGGGGAAATTCATTCGTTAAATACTTGATGGCCATCATCGCGTTCCTTGGCGTGGCAGTCGTTTTAATAGGAACAGCAACTGCACCGAACGGTATTTCCTATATTTTAATTAGCATCTTATACATTATCGCAGGATTTTTCTTCATCAAAGTGAAAACTGACAAAAATCAGCTTTAGGTTGATCCTCTGATCATCAACAAGTTAGGTTCTATTGTATAATATTGTTTAGAATTATTCCAAATAAATTTTGCGAATAGCGACTCAATTTTTACTTTTGCACCGTTATTTTAATTCATTCTAAATAAAGGTAAATGAGAAGGGAAATTCTAACAGCAGCAGTTCTTGCGATTTCAGTAAGCGTGTACGCTCAAGGACCACGACACATTGATACGGACACATTAAAAATTCAGGAAATTGAAGACATTATACTTCATAAAACCGGAAACCCAAACAAGGGCCGCTCTTTCACCACAAAATCGCTGATTCCCCTTATCGAAAATCCACAACCGATACAGATGGTGACGCACGAGATCATCGAGCAGCAACAGGCAAAACAACTGAGCGATGTGGTGAAAAACGTGAACGGAATCTACATCACCTCCGCAAGAGGCGGCTCGCAGGACAGTTTCGGCGGGCGTGGCTTTACTTTTGGAAATGAAAATATTTTTAAAAACGGAGCAAAGGTTAACAGCGGTATCTTCCCTGAAGTAAGCGGTTTGGAACGTGTGGAAGTGCTGAAAGGCGCCAACGCAATGCTTTACGGCAATGTGGGCCCGGGCGGGATCATCAATATGGTGACCAAGAAACCGCGTTTCAGTTTTGGAGGAAGCGTCGGGATGAATGTTGGCAGTTGGAACTCATATAAGCCCACGGTGGATATTTACGGGCCGCTTTCTCAAAAAATTGCTTTCAGAATCAACGGGACCTATGAATATGCCGACAGCTTCCGCGATGTGGTGAATTCTCAAAAACAATATTTCAATCCTTCTTTTGCATTTAATATTGGCGAAAACACCCAAATTTTTGTAGAAGGCGATTATTTGAAACAACATTTCACGCCAGATTTCGGTTTGGGTGCCTTAGTGGAAAAAACCACCGGAATTTCTTCATTTGAAACCGGTTTGGATAAAAAGCAGTTCCTGGGCGAAGACTGGAATTACCAGACCAGCCAGCAGGCGACCGGCGGAATTACTTTAAACCATAAATTCAACGACCGCTGGTACCTGAATTCAGTGGCTTCATATCAAAATTATACCAAGGATTATTTCTCTGTTGAAAGAATCCAATGGAAATACACCGGGAACCCAAGCCAGTCTGAACCGACCTGGGACCGCACACTGAACAAAACTTACAACGAACAGAATTATACTTCGTTACAGATTAATTTGAACGGTGAATTCAACACCGGAAATGTGAAACATAAAGTGCTCTTCGGTGCCGACGGCGATTACGGTACTGCAGATGCGTACACGTTCTACAATCCGACTAACAATAAGAATTTCGGAACCTCGTACATCGTCGGCAACTGGAAGCTCAATACACCTACAACCTGGACACATATCGCAGAGCCGAATTCTGAAAAGAACACCAGAAACCGCATCAACACGACCCGTTACGGCGTTTATATTCAGGATTTTGTGGAACTTTCAAACTATTTTAAAGTTTTGGGAGGTGTAAGATATTCTAACCTTCAGAATGATGATACAGTAGAAAGAAATTTCAGGACAAATACTGAAAAAACCAAGGATAATACCGGCACCAGCGAGTATGCTTTCTCACCAAAGGCCGGACTGGTTTTCACACCAAATGAAAATTTCACGGTTTACGGAACCTATACCAATTCTTTTGTACCAAATTCAGGATTTACGGTTGACAATGCGCCACTGAAGGCATCTGTAGTGGACCAGTACGAAATCGGAATCAAGAAAAATGTGTTCAACAATACGGTGGCTTTCAACATCAATGCTTACCAAATCGACAACCGGAACACTTATACTACCGCGATTTACGATAAAAACGGCAACCTCAATTCCGATTCAAGCATCAAGGAATTTGCAGGAAAAGTGAGGAGCCGCGGTGTTGAACTGGACATCACCGGAAATCCGACGCCACAATTGTCATTAATCGGCGGGGTTTCTTACAACCACTCCGTTTATACGGAAACGCCAGAGATTACAGGTTATGTAGAAAATCAAAGACTGGTGAGAACGCCGGCAACTACAGCAAATGCTTCCGTTTTCTACAAATTTGACAACACCCTGAAAGGCCTCATTTTAGGAGCATCAGGCTTCTACACCGGCGACAGGAAAGCCGGATGGAACGATACCAAAACCCAAAAAGAAACCACAAGAATGGTATATTTGAAAGGTTATACCACGGTAGATTTATCTGTTGGATATGAATATAAAAACTTCCTGATACAGGGGAAACTGGGCAATATTTTCGAGGCAGAAAACTACAACGTTCACGAAAATTACTCGGTAAACCCGATTACACCGAGAAACTTTTACTTCACGCTGAGTTATAAACTTTAAGATTAAAAAAAACAAAAATGAAAACAAATAAGAAAACAAACGTAACGTCGACGATGCGGATTTTGCACCGTTATCTGGGATATTTTACGGCGGGAATTATGGCGGTGTACGCAATCAGCGGGGTTTTGCTGATTTACCGTGACACGAATTTCCTGAAATCCGAAAAGAAATACGAAGTTGTGCTTCAACCGAATTTGGAGGAGAAGGAACTTGCTAAAGAAATCAAATCAAGAAATCTGGAATTTACCGGCTCGAAAGGCGACATCCGCGAGTTTGAAAACGGAACTTACAACATCAGAACCGGTGAAGCGAAGTACACTAAAATGGAACTGCCGTATGTCCTGGCAAAGTTCAACGAACTGCACAAATCGACATCGAAACACCGTTATGCCTCCCTGAATACGCTGTTCGGACTGGTGCTTTTCTTCTTTGTGGTTTCATCGTTCTGGATGTTCAACTTCAAATCAAAAGCGTTCAGGAGAGGAATGATCTATGCCGGAATAGGCTTCATCATCGCTCTGATTATGGTGTTTTTTCAATAGCGTATCTCATACAGAGACAGACGAAGCAATATCAAATTAATTCTTCATTTAACGTATAAAGCCCTGCCGAAATTTTAGCAGGGTTTTATCTGCTTCAGGTTTTTTTTACGCCTTTCTTACTTATTCGGTTGTGGTGTGCAGCGCAGCTAAGGTTTAATTTTCTGTCGCCCCTTTGGGAAAAAATTTCGCGCGCTCCTTCTGCAGGAATTGGCTGAACACGACATATGAACCCTCCTCCCAATTGGCAGGAGTGAATTTTCCTCGGTTAAAATTTTCATAAATTTGAAAAAAAATGAGCATTAATGGACGAAAGTAAAAAATACATCGATTTGGTTATTGGGGTTTTGGAAAACTGGTGGGTGAAATTCGCGGAGTTTACACCCAACCTCATCGTGGGAATTCTAGTCTTTTTGTTTTTTCTTTACACCAGTAAATTTCTGAGTAAAATAAGTGTAGACCTTTTTCAGAAACTTTTTCCAAAAAGCAGAAATCAGGATACCGTGATCACTTTGATAGGATTTTTCAGGTTTCTGATTATCCTCATCGGCACTTTTATCACGCTGGAAATTATGGGGCTGAGCGGTTTCTTCATCAAATTTCTCGGAAGTTTGGGTGTAGCCGGGATCATTGCGGGTGTCGCTTTAAAAGATATTGTATCATCCATGTTTTCCGGGATGCTGGTAAGCGTGGACAAAGCCTTTAAAGTGGGTGATTATGTAACCATCAACAATATTTCGGGAACGGTTGAAGAAATTGGCTTCCTTACGACCAAAGTGATTAATGATGAGGGAAAGAAGGTTTTTATCCCGAACCAAATGATTTTTAGTGCGCCTTTCATTAATATCACGGCATCACAGCACCGTAAAATCATCATTGATCTGGAGATTCCAAATACGGAGAATCTGGAAAAAGCCAAAAGCGTTTTGCTCAATGAAGTTCAAAGTTTGGGCTTTGTGCAGGATCCGGAGAGTGCCGAAGTGGTGTTCGTGCGTCAAAAACTGGGAATTTACAGTCTGCAGGTCAGGTTTTGGATGAAACCCGGTGAAAATATTCAGTCAGTAAGAAGTGAAGCCATCGTGAAACTGAAAAACCGCCTGGATGCAGAAGGAATTGCGACTTCAGTACCGGCAACGGTAAGCAGCCTTTAATGGACATTACTCAGAAATACACCCACACGATTACCTGTATTTTAAATATTGTGCATCCACTCCAAACACAAAGCCAGAAGGCGGAAAGTGAATCCGTAAAAAGATAATTTGAGCACCCGGTGACATCAGCTGATTTTCTCTTGCGGGAATCTTCGGTAAATTTTTATTTTTGAATCATATTATTTTTTAATTTCGTTTTTAAGATTTAAATAAAAATAAGTGAAGACACTGTACCTTGTACGCCACGCTAAAAGCGACTGGACCCACGATGTGCCCGATTTTGACCGACCGCTGAATGAACGCGGTCACAGCAACGCCCGGGGCATGGCGAAACATCTGCTCGAAAACGGCTTCAATATCGGGTGTTTCATCTCGAGCCCGGCAAAAAGAGCACTGACGACGTGCCGGTATTTTGCGGAAACATTTGGCAATTCAAACATCAAAAAAATTGAAGACCTTTACGAACCTTTGCTGGAAGATTTCACCAATACGGTTGTGAGAATTGATGATGAATATAGCTCGGCAGCTCTGTTCTCCCACAATCCGACGATTTCTCAATTTGCCAGTTCGCTCACCTCTGAAGTATTGGAATTTCCGACCTGCGCTGTTGCAGTTTTTGAAGTGGATTGCGAGGAATGGTCACAATTTGAAGTTGCACATAAAACCCTCACTCATTTTTTTCTTCCAAGAGAGATCCTATAATTACAGTCATCACGGCTACACCTTAAGAATCTAAATCATCTTTCAGTAATAAAAAAACTTCAGCCCATGCTGAAGTTCCTGTAAACCTGTGCAATCCTTACACAGACACTATTTCGTCCTCTTCAAATCCAAATCTTCAAAGTCGAAAGAGAAATCCGTAACATCAGAAATCGGTTTCATTTTCGCACTTTGCGCTTTTCCGTTCTCGTCATAATTAAAAATTAAGAAGGCGTCGGCGTCATAGCTTCTGTCGTCCCATTTTGCAATAAATGTGCTGGCTGAATACGGGATCAGTTCTCCTTTCAGCCGTGGTGACGTTTTGCTGGCAATTCTGTAAGTACTGGAATGCCTGGTTATTTCTACATCGCCAAACCAGGGATCGGTGTATGTTCCGGTAATTTGTTCTGGTACCACTTTGCAGGCCTTTGATTTTTGGAAGGCCTCAGCTTTTGCAAAGATTTCTTTTTTTCCTTTCTCGAAATCTGCATTCATTTTTGCCATTCTTTCGCCGTAGGTTTTCAGCCAGTTTCTGTCATCAATTCCAAGGTAAAAATCCTTTACCGTGTTGGTAATGGTATTGAACGCAGCGCCGCTTTGCTGATTGGTAAGCACAACGATACCCAGCTTCATATCAGGAATCAGGGTAAACTGCGTTACCGTCCCGATCAGCCCGCCGGTGTGCTGCACCTGTTTATGCCCTTTTACATCGCTGATGAACCATCCCAGCCCGTAACCATAATTCTGGGTATCATAAGGATTTTTCAAAGCTACCGTCGAAGGCTGCTGTATTTGCCAAAGTTGTGCAATCTGCTTGTCAGAAACCAGTTTTTTGCCCTCTTTTGTGGTAAAGCCATTGATCAGGAAATCCGCCCAGGTCAGCATATCCGGAATATTGCTCATAATTCCGCCCGCTGCGTTGGCCGTTTCGTTCCAGTCGTGCGGCACCTGTACGGCTTTGCCGTTTACCGGCGCATGCGCATCAATTTTGTTGGCAACACTCTTCGCGCGGTTATAGCTTCCGAAACTTTGCATCATGCCGACAGGTTTCATAATTCGCTGCTCGATGAATTCTGCCCAGCTCAAACCGGTAATTCTCGTAATCACCTCTCCGGCTACAATGTACATCACATTATTATAATCCATCTGGTTTCTGAAAGAATGTTCCGGTTTCAGATAACGTACGTTGTGCACGATATCTTTCACCGTCAATGTGCCGCCTTCAGGGAAAAACATCAGGTCGCCCTGTCCCAGCCCAAGCCCTGCTCTGTGCGTAATCAGATCTTTCACCGTAATTTCCTGCGTTACATATGAGTCATACATCTGGAATTCAGGAATAAATTTTGTCACTTTATCGTCCCAGTTCAGTTTGCCTTCGTCCGCCAGAATTGCCAGAGCGGTCGCCGTAAACCCTTTTGAATTCGAAGCAATTCCCACCAGAGTATTTTCGTTCATCGCCTGTTTTGTTTTCAGCGACGCAACACCGTGGCCTTTAGCATACAGGATTTTACCGTCTTTGATGATTCCCACCGACATACCGGGAACATCAAAAGTTTTCAGCGTATTTTGCACCAGTTCATCAAGTTTTCGTTCTTCAATCTGCGCAAAAGCAAGCACGGAAAACAGTACAAAGAGTAGAGAAAATTTTATTTTCATGAGATAAATTTTCATCAAATATAAATATTTTTATGAGGAGCAAGACAAGCAGTGCTCCGGTTTCTGCGCAGTCCGGCTGTTCATTACAATCTTTTTTGCCGGATGTCTCGGGATAACTTCAGACGGAATTCCCAAAGCAAAAAAGGATTTCCATTGCCATCCGGGCTGGAAATTTCGTTCGATCTGTAAAAGTCGCGGGTAAAAAGTCCGTCATTATTCATCTAAAACTCATCAAAAACCCCGCATCTCTCCCACTTCGGTTTCCATCTTCCCGCAAATAATCCTAACTTTGTAGAAATCAAAACAAGTAAATGGAAACTAAAAAAGAGTTCTTTCTGGAGTGCTACAAACTCGGCATCATCAAGTTCGGAAGATTTACACTGAAATCGGGTATCAAAAGTCCGTTTTACGTAGATTTGCGGCCACTGGCCTCAGACCCGAAAATCCTGAAAAATCTGGCAAATTATATGCTTGATATGCTTCCGTTGGACAATTTCGACCTGATCTGCGGGGTTCCTTACGCTGCACTTCCGATGGCGACGGCGATGTCTCTGGAAAGTTACCTTCCATTAATCATCAAAAGAAAGGAAGCCAAAGATTACGGCACCAAAAAACTTATTGAAGGTATTTACCAAAAAGGACAGAACTGCCTTCTGGTAGAAGACGTAATTACTTCCGGAAAATCACTTTTGGAAACCATCCCCGAAATTGAAAATGAAGGCATTACCGTTTCCGATATCGTTGTAGTGCTCGACAGACAACAGGGCGGTAAAGAACTTCTGGAGAGTAAAGGTTTCCGGGTACATACATTATTTACCATCAGTGAAGTTTGCCAGCTACTGCAGGAAGAAGGCCAGCTTACTGACGACGAAGTTGGAAGAATCAAGGATTTCCTTGCCGGAAATGTGGTGAAGTTCGAAGAAAAGAAACGCAAATCTTACCAGCAGAAAATTGATTCTAACAACCTGCATTCAAAAGCCAAAAAACTTCTTGAAGTTGCGCTTGAAAAAAAATCAAACCTGATTGCTTCTGCGGATGTCCTTACGACGAAAGAACTTCACGACCTTGCAGAAAAAGTGGGTCCAAACATCGTGGCGCTGAAAACGCACATCGACATCATTACTGATTTTGATTACGATAAAACAATCATTCCACTTATTGATATTGCTGCAAAACATAATTTCCTTCTGATGGAAGACCGCAAATTTGCAGATATCGGAAACACACAGGAACTGCAATATTCATACGGCATTTACAAAATTTCAAATTGGGCAGACCTCATTACTTCGCAGGTGATCGGCGGTTTCCAGTCGCTGGATTTCTTTCATAACTCAGGAGTAATCGCTATTTTAGGCATGTCATCTGCCGGCACATTGACGGATAAAAATTACCGCGATGAAGCCACAAAAATTGCGCAATCACACCCGAACGTGATCGGAGGCGTCGCGCAGAACGAACTGCCCGAGGAACTTCTTCTCTTCACCCCGGGCATCAATCTGGACACCAAAGGCGACGGAAAGGGCCAACAGTACAACACCCCGGAACATGTCTTCAGAAACCTGCACACGGATTTTATTATCGTTGGCAGAGGAATTTATAAAGCTGAAAATCCTGAGCAGGCTTCATTAAGCTATAAAATTGCAGGTTGGGACGCTTATGAAGCAAGTTTAGGATGAAGTTGAGATTTTAAAGACCGGGATTTGTGTCAAATATAATTTTACTTTTCCTTTGTATAGCCCTGGGAGCCCTGCTCCGAAAGGGAAAAATACTCCCGGAAAACGGACATGTGGCGCTGAACGCTTTTGTGATCAATATATCACTGGCCGCACTTTGCCTTTTTTACATCCCAAAGATTGAATTTGACCTAAAACTGATATTCCCCGTCGCTGTTGCCTGGCTGAATATCTTTTCTGCAATACTGCTATTTACCTTTGCGGGCAAGAAATTTGGCTGGAACAAATCATTGATTGGGGCTGTAATTATGTGTGCCGGATTTGGAAACACCTCATTTGTCGGTATTCCCGTCATTTCAGCTTTATACGGTAATGAAGGTTTAAAGACCGTAATGCTGGTGGATCAGCCTGGAAGTTTTGTAGCACTTTCCACAGTTGGGATTGCGGTCGTAAATTTCTATTCCGGAAGCCACAGTTCCGCTGGTGAGATTTTAAAAAAAATCATCAGGTTTCCGCCCTTCATCACCTTTTTACTCGCTATTTTTCTGAACATTTTTCAATTTCATGTTCCTGAGGTTCTGGATGATGTCTTAAGCAAACTCGGTGCGACGACCGTCCCACTCGCACTGGTTTCCGTAGGCAGCCAGTTAAGATTCGAAAGTCCGGGACCATACACAAAACCCCTTGCCGCCGGGCTTTTATTTAAACTGATTTTTTTTCCGCTTATAATTTTCATCCTTTACTGTTTAATCTTAAAACAAAATGGTGAAGTGATTGAAATTTCTCTGATGGAAGCAGCAATGGCTCCGATGATTACCTCAGCAATTCTGGCTTCATCTCATGATCTGGAACCAAAACTATGCAACCTTTTCATCGGTATCGGAATTCCGCTTTCCTTACTTACACTGACGCTTTGGTATCTTGTTTTGCAACAGCTCTGAGATTAATTGACGAGCCTCAAACATCTCTTTTAACACGCCTCAATGGTCTGATACTTGTTGTTATGTAAATTTGAATTCCCAAAAATATTGTGATGACTGTAGATATATTCAGCGACATTCGTTGCCCTTTTTGCTACGTGGGCAAAAAGAAATTTGAAAAAGCACTTGATAAATTCGCAAAGCGCGACGACATAAAAGTCGTTTGGCACAGCTACCAACTCGACCCGTACCTGCAAACACAGCCCGATCGCGATCCTTATGATTTTTTCTCAGAGTCTAAAGGCATCCACCTTCAGCAGGCAAAAATGATGCATGAACATGCTAAAAATGCCGGTATAGAAGCTGGAATTGAATTTAATTTTGACAATCAAAAAATTGCAAACTCATACAGAGGTCACCTTCTCATTCAGTTAGCAAAACAAAAAGGAATAGCCAATGAAATGGAAGAAGAACTCTTCAAAGCTCAATTTATCGATGCCAGGAACATCGATGATGAAAATGAATTAATCAGCATCGGAAAAAATGCAGGCCTGACCGAAGATGAGGTGAAAAACGCTTTGAATTCGGATGAATTAAAAAACAAAATCGCAGAAGACAGTTTACTGGCACGAAAAATCGGAGTTCGGGCCGTCCCGTTTTTTGTTTTTAATGATAAATATGCAGTTTCGGGCGCGCAAAGTCCTGAAGTCTTTCTGGAGGTTTTGGAGAAATCCTATGAGGAATTTTCCGCAGGTAGCACAGGGCTTAACCTAATTGATTCACTATAAGTTTCTTAATAGGGCCTCGCCAGATCTCGGGGATCGCTTTTGCTACACCAAACATCACCATAGCGGTATATTTCATAATGTAAAATTTAAACCCCGCTGCATAAACTTAACATTAAAAATTTTATATTTATTGTAATTTTGGGGAAAGTTGAGATGAAAGATGACAGATCAGTTTAATCCGAGAGACATTACTTGGCTTGCATTTAATGAAAGGGTTTTGCAGGAAGCCATGGACGAAAGTGTTCCTTTACCGTTACGAATCCGGTTTCTGGGTATATTTTCCAATAATCTCGATGAATTTTTCCGTGTACGCGTCGCCGGACTCAAGCGCGCTATGGACTTCAAAAACAAGATTTTAAGCGAGAGTTTCTATCAGCCGCCTTCTAAAATCCTGAAGAACATCACCGAAATCGTTATCGAACAGCAGGCTAACTTTAACAAGACCTGGGATAAGATTCAGGAAGAAATGGCGGAGAAAAACGTTTTCATCAAAACTCATAAAAACCTGAACCGGCAACAGCGCGATTTTGTTCGCAGTTATTTCGATGAGGAGGTTGAAAGCAACGTGATCCCGATCCTGCTTCACCAAAATACGCCGATGCCTTATCTGAGGGATAAAAGTTTGTATATCGGTGTTGCCATGCGAAAAAAAGAATGGCAGTACGAAAGCAGGTATGCGATTATCGAGGTTCCGTCACGGATTCTGGGGCGTTTTGTGCTTCTACCCTCCGAAAGCGGTGAGAAAAACGTGATGCTGCTGGAAGATGTCATTATCGCAAACCTTCCGTATATCTTTTCATATTTTGGTTATGATGATTTCGAAGCGCATTGCTTTAAAGTAACCAAAGACGCCGAATTTGACCTCGACAACGACATCAGAACCACCTTGGTTGAAAAGATTGAAAAAGCTGTGAAAAGCCGCCGCAAAGGAAAGCCTACACGTTTCACTTTCGATAAGAATATGGATAAGGCACTGCTTGAGTTTCTGATTAAAAAACTGCAGCTCACATCCAGAGACAGCATTATTCCGGGCGCTAAAATTCACAACTTTAAGCATTTTATGGATTTCCCGGATGTCTTCAAAGCGATAGAAAAACCGCAGGAACGAACATCATTTACACATCCCGATTTTACTGATGGCCAGCGAGTTACTGATGTGGTTTTACGGAAAGATGTACTCCTGACCTTTCCCTACCATTCTTATGTGCCGGTGATTGACCTTTTACGGGAAGCCGCGATGGATCCCGATGTAAAAACGATCCAAATTACCGCCTACCGTCTCGCATCCAATTCAAAAATCGTCAATGCGCTGATCAATGCAGTACGAAACGGAAAAGATGTCACCGTGATGGTGGAACTCCGCGCAAGATTTGATGAAGAAAATAACCTGAAGTGGAAGGAAAGGCTTGAAGTGGAAGGCGTAAAAGTATTGGTCGGCATTCCGAATAAAAAAGTACACGCCAAACTTTGCGTGATTAAAAAAAGGGTAAACAATAAAACCATGCAGTATGGTTTTGTAAGTACCGGAAACTTCAACGAAAAGACCGCAAAAATATACGGCGACAACCTGCTGATGACCTGCAACCGGTCCATCATGGCTGATATTAACAAAATTTTCAATCTTTTCCGAAAACCAAAGCTTAATCCGGAAGAAGCCCTGAAAAACTGCAAGACGCTGGTGGTTTGCCCAAAATATATGCGGGAAAAAATCGAGTGGCATATCAATAAGGAAATATCAGAAGCCAAAGCCGGAAGGAAAGCGATGATGATCATCAAAGTGAATTCACTGAGCGACCGGGGCCTGATTTTAAAACTCTACGAAGCTGCTGAAGCCGGTGTGACGATTAAAATGATTGTCCGCGGAATTTACTGCGCGGTTAATAAAAAAAGTTTCAAACAGCCCATCGAAGCTATCAGTATTGTGGATGAATATCTGGAACACTCCCGCATAATGTATTTCTACAATAAGGGGCAGGAAGATATCTATATCTCATCCGCCGACTGGATGACCAGAAACCTTGACTACCGTGTGGAGGCAGCTGTAAAGATCACTTCAAAACCACTGAAAAATGAAATAAAAGACTTGCTTGAAATTCAGTTGAAAGACAATGTAAAAGCAAGGATTCTGGATAACAAACTGCGGAATAAATATGTGAAAAAAGACGGCACGGAGTTCCGTTCGCAAATCGAGATTTATAAATATCTGAAAAACAAAGCCGACGAGCAGAACCAGCGGCGGATGAAAGCCCTGTAAAAATTCTTAATTTTGTAAAAAATCTTAAATGAAAATTGCCGCCATAGATATCGGGAGTAATGCCGCAAGACTTCTGATTAACGAAGTAACTGAACCAAAAAAAGGACAGCCCGAATTTGTAAAACTCAATCTGCTGAGGATCCCGCTGCGTTTGGGGATGGATGTGTTCAGCAATGGCGAAATTGGTGAAGAACGCGAAAAAATGGTGATTGATTCCATGAAGATTTTTGCAGACCTGATGAAAATTTATAATGTGGAACACTACCGTGCCTGCGCAACCTCAGCGATGCGCGATGCCAAGAACGGAGACCATATCCGCGAAATGGTGAAAAAAACGTCCGGCATCAATATCGAGATCATCTCCGGTGATGAGGAGGCCAGCCTGATTTATGAAAACCACGTTGCAGAAACGCTCGACAAAAATTATGGTTACCTGTATATCGACGTGGGAGGCGGTTCAACGGAAATGATGTATTTCGAAAACGGCAAAATGAAGTACAAAAGATCTTTCAACATCGGGACAATTCGCCTGCTGAACGGTTTGGTAAACGAAACACACTGGAAGGAGATGAAGGACGAAATAAAAACCAAAATCGTGGGTAAGAAACCGATAACCGCTATTGGTTCCGGCGGCAACATCAACAAAATCTTTTCTTTAAGCAAAACCAAAGACGGGAAACCACTTTCACTGAATATGCTTAAAACCTACTACAAGGAATTTTCTGCGCTGAGCATCGAGCAAAGAATGCACAAATACAGTCTTCGTGAAGACCGTGCCGATGTTCTGGTCCCAGCTTTGGAAATTTACACTAAAGTGATGCAATGGGCAGAAATTTCAAGAATTTTTGTGCCGAAGATTTCTGTTGCTGATGGTTTGGTACACAGTATTTATGATAATTTACAGAAGAAAAGGACCACCATCTAAACCGGCACATTTGAATGGAATAAAAGGATGCTCAGAATTTCTTTAAAAAACAAATGATGCCACTCCGGTTTATAAAAAAATAAGCGGGCTAAAACCCGCTGTCTTTTAAAACATTTAATCGAATTTATTCTACATTCAGAACCTCGGTAATTTCGGGTGCGTATTGTTTGATCGTGTTTTCCACACCGAGCTTCATGGTTGAAAAGCTCATCGGGCAGCCATTGCAGTTGCCGATCAATTTCACCAAAACCTTGTCGCCCTCTACGTCTACCAGCTGAATATCGCCGCCGTCCCTGTTCAAAAAAGGCCTTATACTTTCCAAAGCTTCCATCACCTTGGTTACTGTCTCTTCGTGTTTTATATTGGTGTTCATCATTTTATTTTTAGTTCGAAATCGTTTGATTTGGTTCGAAGTTCGCAATCGGTAATATCGAACTTCAGAGCATATCAAACTTTAAATTATTTCCTGGTTGAGCAGCCTGCCATTGTCGTGATTTTCACAGCTTCGGTTGGCGGAAGATTTTTGTTTCTTTCTACCAGGCTCTCAATCATCTTCTGCGCTGTGGTCTTATAAATCTCTTCGATTATAGAACCTTCCTGCATTGCTGCCGGCCTGCCGACATCACCTGCTTCTCTGATGCTCTGAATTAAAGGTATTTCGCCTAAAACAGGGATTCCCAAATCTTCTGCAAGATACTGTGCCCCCTGTTTTCCGAAAATGTAGTATTTATTTTCCGGTAATTCTTCCGGGGTAAAGTACGCCATATTTTCGATTAATCCCAAAACAGGAATATTGATGCTTTCCATCTGGAACATCGCAATACCTTTTCTTACGTCGGCCAAAGCGACGTGTTGCGGGGTAGAAACGATCACAGCACCCGTTACAGGAACTTCCTGAATGATTGACAGGTGAATATCACCAGTTCCAGGAGGAAGATCGATCAGGAGAAAATCCAGTTCGCCCCAATGTGCATCGCGGATCATCTGGTTCAGAGCTTTTGACGCCATCGGTCCGCGCCAAACTACCGCCTGGTTGGCTCCGGAGAAATAACCGATGGAAAGCATTTTCACGCCGTAATTTTCAATAGGCTGCATCAGGTTTCTACCGTCAACCTCTACCGAAAGTGGCTTAGAACCTTCGGTATCCAGCATCGTTGGAACTGAAGGCCCATAAATATCAGCATCCAAAAGTCCTACTTTAAAGCCCATTTTTGCCAAGGTCACGGCCAAATTTGCCGCTACGGTAGATTTTCCAACGCCGCCCTTTCCAGAGGCGACAGCTATAATATTCTGGATTCCGGGAATCTGTTTTCCTTTAATTTGATTTTGCTGAACTTCGGTGGGTTCCGGAGAAACAATTTTTAATTTTAACACCACATCTTCACCAAACTCAGAGGCGAAGGCCTGCTTCATTGCGACTTCAAGTTTCTTTTTTTCGTGCATTGCCGGTGAATGAGCAGTCATATCAATATACACGTCATTGCCCATCACCTGGAGGTTATTAACCAGATCATCAACTTCTATTTCTTTCAGGAACTCCTGAACTTTTGCTTTCGTCAACATAATCTTTTTATTGATTCACAAAATTACGGAATTATTTCTTTAATTTAGAATGATTAAAATCAAGGTAGGGATAAATAAAAAAGGACTTCCTTATGAAAGTCCTTCTTAATGTCTTTATAAATAAGTTATTCCGCCTGAAAAGCCAAAGCCTTTTCCTGATCAAACTCTCCCTCCCATTTTGCAATTACAACCGATGCAAGACAGTTCCCGATTACATTTACAGAAGTTCTACCCATATCCATCAATTCATCAATTCCTAAAATGGCTGCAATGATGAATGTTGGCAAGCCAAACTGATCTGCGGTTGCAATAAGAATAATTAAGGATGCTCTTGGAATTGCGGCTACACCTTTACTCGTAATCATCAAAGTTAAACAGATGAGAAGCTGCTGACCGAATGACAAATGCATTCCCGCAGCCTGCGCCACAAAAATCGATGCCAACGAAAGATAAAGCGTAGTGCCATCAAGATTGAAAGAATAACCTGTAGGAACTACGAAAGAAACCACTTTTCTCGGAACGCCGAAACGCTCCATATTCTGCATTACTACAGGAAGTGCCGCATCTGAACTCGTGGTTGCAAATGCGATGGAAACCGGTTCTTTAATGGCTTCTATAAATTTTTTGATGGGCACTTTCATATACAAAGCAATCGGCAAGAGTACCAAAAGTATAAAAGCAATGAGAGCGGCATAAAGTGTTATGAGAAGCATAAAAAGATACCTTAATATATCAATTCCCATATGTCCAACGGTGTAAGCCATGGCAGCACCTACACCAATTGGTGCAAAGTACATAATAATATGCGTATACTTGAACATCGTTTCCGCAAGACTTTCCATAAAATCGACGAGTGGTTTTTTCTTCTGCTCGGGAAGTTGCGCCAAACCGATACCAAAAATCACTGCGAAAATTACAATCTGAAGTACCTGATTTTCGTAAATAGATTTCACAATATTCTCCGGAAAAATATCTCTAAAAAAAGCTGTTGTTTTAAATAACCATTGATTTGCTTCGGGAATTTGCTCCAAAGCTTTTATGTCGGCTTCCTTTACGGCAGATGTTTTAGGAAGTTCCTGATGCGGAATTTTTGACGCATCGATACCAACACCTGCTTTTGAGATATTAATTGCTGCAAGACCAATGAATAAAGCAATTGTTGTTGCAGAATAGAAATAAAGTAATGATTTCCACGCCATTCTCCCGACCTGTTTAAGGTCTGAATGACCTGCAATTCCGTAAACAAGCGTTGCAAAAAGTATAGGCCCAACGATTGTTTTAATTAAACGGATGAATCCCTGACTTAATGGCTGCATTGAAAGTGCAATGCCAGGAAAATCACGCCCTAAAATAATACCGATAACGATACTGATTAATATCCACGTGGTAAGGCTTTTTCTGCGCAAGGCGTAAGTTACCATCCCAAGAATAAGTAACAGGTGGCCAAAAACCAGATAATCTGCAGGAAGTGGCGAAATAAAATTGATACCGTGTAAAATAACTGCTATAGTGAGTGTTATCAACGGAAATATCTTCAGAAATTTTGAACTCATATATATTTGTTGAAAGATTTACAAATATAAGTTTTTTTGTTAAAGATTTGTTAAGCCGGAGAGAAACCGGACAAGCGATTGCAGCGGAAATCCTTTTTATTTTCGTGAAAATAAAAAGATTGCAGCGGAAAGCGCGGTCCCGTTATAATTTTGCGAGCAGAGAGGGTGGGAAATTATAACGGGATGGCCCCTGAATAATGAATAACTGAGAAGGAATAATTAATAATTCTGACTGAACAAATGAAAAACCTCCGGAAAATCCAGAGGTTTTGTTTTAGTGAAAAGTATAAGGACTAAGCTCTTAAATATCTTGCATAAGCGTAACCTTCTTCACCTGATGAAGTTCTGATTTTCCACCATTCATCTGAAGACTGCTCTACCAATGTTACCAGCTCGCCTTTTGCAGCTTTACCTACAATTGCAGCTTCTGTAGATGGCTCCTGACGAATATTCAGGTTTGAATCGTCTGTCGCTACGGTAAGGTTTGCACCTGCAGCAAGCCCTGTAACCTGTACATCGATGTTGATATCTGTAGCGGAATACGATGCATCGATAGCGCCCAGTGCGTTCCATACGGCATCTTTTGCCGCGGTGGAAGCTGCGTTACCTGAAACATAAAGTACACCGTCCTGCTCCTGAACCTGCAGATTTGAGATTCCCGCAGACTGAGCTGCAGAAACTACGCTTGAATATTTATCCTGTAATGCGCTCATTTTTCTATTATTTTACTACTAAACTGTTTGTGTATTTACCAATTTTCAAAGCATCAACCGATTCCTTGATTTTTCTTGCCTGTTGTGGAGAAACATTACCTGTAAGGGTAAGTTCACCGTTTACAACTTCCGCTTTTACGGATGGGAAATCCTTCACCGCGTCCTGTACTTTTGCAAGTACTGCCGGATCAACCGCATTTACTTCAACCGCTGGAGCTACAGTCGCCATGTCCATAACTTCTTTTACTCCCGGGATTGCTTTTAGAGATGCAATTGCAGCATCTTTGTCAGCCTGAGTTGCGTAAGTTCCGCTAAGGTGTGCTACACCGTCTTTTACTTCAACAGAAGCGTTAGGGTTTGATGTAACTACTGTTGTAGCCTTTGTTTGCAGCTCAGCATCAGTAACTTTTTTCTTACAGGAAACCGCTCCAAAAGACACTGCAAGTGCCAAAGCAGCCATTGTGATTGATTTTTTCATAGTTTAAAAAATTATTTTAATGTTAAATATCCTTGAACCAAATTTAGCATTAAAAGTTGGAATGCAGTTCTTAAAAAATTATAAAGTTTTCTTAAAAATAAAGTCTTGTACTCATTTTTCGATAGTTCTGAAGGTAAGGTTTACCCGTGGATGCAAAACTTTTTTGGTTGGCGGTAAACGGTGCAGCCAGTAAGTTTGTGTTTCGCCTTTCATGACTAAAAGACTGCCGTGTTCCAGATTGAGTTCCACTTTTTCTTTGGTGGTTTTGTGTTTGAATGAAAACTTCCTTTCGGCACCGAAAGTCAGCGAGGCAATTGCGCCGTTCTTCTTCAGATCTTTTTCGCCGTCGCTGTGGTAAGCCATTCCTTCGGAACCGTCATGATACAGATTTAACAGGCAGGAATTGTAGGTTTCACCCGTAAGTTCTTCTGTTCTTTTTTTGAGATGAAGAAGATTGGCCGTCCACTGTTCTGCACGTTTTGTTCTCCCGGAATAAGTGTATTCAAATTCTTCATCGCCAAACCAGGCCACTTTTCTTTTGGTTTCGATCAGTTTCCCGAAAATGACAGCTTCGTCAAATTTCCAGGGAATCCCGTTAAGCAAATATTTCAAATAAAAATCAGACTCTTCCGGAGTGAAAACTTTCCCATAGTAATTTACAGTTCCGTCTTGTGGAAGGAGGTTCTTCTCAGAATTAAATTCAATGTCAAATAAACTCATTTTCTTAGCATGAAGAAGACTCCTTTAATTTATTTATCTAAGCGTGAATTTTATCTTTATTGAAAGCCAAAATCTATATCAATAGAGCAATCCAACCTAAAATGCACCAATAAAAAAGGCGAACTGTAATAGTTCCAATTTTTATGATTTAAAAAAAATTTTAATTGTTTGAAAGATGGTAGTAAGCCAACATTTTGTAGTAAAGTTTCGCGGCTAAAAATGCAGTCGGTTTGGCGAATGGCGAATCCATCAGTTCCACGATATCGAAAGCTACGACGTTGCATTTTTCAAAAACTTTTTTAAGAAGCTGCAGCGTTGGATACCATTGTAACCCGCCGGGTTCCGGTGTTCCGGTTGATGGCGCGAAGGACGGATCGAAGGCATCCAAATCAATGGTAATATACACATTTCCGGAAACTTTTGCCAAAACATCTTCAATCCAGTTTGGGTTTATTGCAATTTCGTGAGCCCAAAAGCACTGCCCTTCAGGAACATACTGCATTTCCTCCAAATCGCAGGAACGGATTCCTACCTGAACGAGATTTAATTTCTGTGAAGCTTCAAAAACTGCACAGGCATGGTTGGAGGTTGAGCCGTGGAAATCAGGTCGCAAATCGGTATGCGCATCGAGTTGAAGCACCGTCAGATCAGGATATTTTTCACCGAACGCACGGATTGAACCGATGGAAACCGAGTGTTCGCCGCCAAAAAGCGTGAACAGTTTCCCTTCGTTCTTCATCAGTTCTTTGGTTTTGTTGTACACCGCTTCGGTCATCGCTTCGGGTGTAGAATTTTCAGAAACTTCGCCTGCCATCCAAACGCCGTGCAAATACGGCTCGGTGCGGGTTTCGATATCGAAAAGTTCCATATTTTCGGATGCATCGAGGAAGAGTTCCGGGCCTTTGTCGGCACCTTTACCCCAGGTTGAAGTTCCGTCGTAAGGAACGGTAACGAGCATTACTTTTGAGTTTTCGAGCATGGCATTTTCTTCGGGAATTCCGGCGTAGGTTTTCATATTTTTTTGGTCTAATGTTTTAGTTGAATGTTTCGCAAAGATAAAGATTTTGGATGCCACTTCAAATCTAACTGATTCTTCAAAAAAAATTTTTTTTATTGTTTCAAAACAAATTCACTTTAATTTTATTAAAAATAATTTTAATTTTATTTAAGTTTATTGTAACAATATATATATTTGAATTACTAATTTGAAAAACAGTTTTAATGAAACTTCCTATATTTTGTCCCAGTTGCGAAAGTTCGCTGAATGTGAGCCAGATGAAATGCAACCATTGCCAAACTGAAGTCAATGGAAATTACGACCTACCGCTTTACCTGAAACTTTTGCGGGAAGAGCAGGATTTTATTCTGGAATTTTTTCTTTCAAGTGGCAGCATCAAAGAAATGGCGAAACAGGCCGAACTCTCCTATCCGACGATGAGAAACAAAATGGATGATTTAATTGAAAAGATAAAAAAATTAAAAGATTAGAAATTATGAAAAAAATTGCAGTAAAATATGGGATTGAAGTAATGGTCCTCGTTGGTTTGCCTTTTCTCTTCATTCTTGCAGATGCTATAAAAAAAGGAAATATAAAAGGATTTTTGTTCGCAATTGCCATCTTAACTCTTGTTTCAATTTTCATATTCGGAATAAAATATTTTATAAAAGAAAATGTATTGATTATTCAAAACAGTGTTTTTGGCAGCACAGAAATCAATATTCACGAAATTAAAATGATTGAGAAAACATGGAACGCAATTTCTTCTCCCGCCCCGTCGCTCGCGGGAAGAATAGAGATATACTGGGATAAAAAAAGTATTGTGATATCGCCAAAAGACTATCAAGATTTTAAAAATGAGATGCAGAAAATTAATTCAAATATTCAATTTAAAGACTGAAAACAATGAACTGGAAATATATTTTTAATCCGTTTGAAAAATTCGATGAGAAAACTTTGCTCATCGTGGGAATTTCGATTTACATCATCGTGAATTTAATTGCTTATTTTTCAGGTTCAAAACTGGACGGAATCATGCACTTCGACAGTTTGGATGAGAAAAATGTAGTAAAAGAAATGCTGTTATCATTTGGCGTAATCGCTGTTTCGACAGTATTAATTTTTATTTTGGGTAAAATTTTCAACAGAAGAACGAGGCTGATCGATATTGTCAATATGATTTTAATATCGCTGTTTCCCACAATTCTTATTCTGTTGATCGGCGAAATCCCGGTTTATAAAACAGCAGTCCACCAAGTGGCAAAACTCGCTACAGAAAATTCTCCCGTAATTGGTTCGGATTTAATCATTGTACTGCTGTTCACTTTCCTGCTGCTTCCTTTCCTAATCTACAATATCGTTCTGCTGTACAATGGCTTCAAAACTGCGACCAACACGAAGAAATGGCAACATATCGCGATTTTTTTCGCATTTATTTTTATTCTGAATACCATCACTCAAATATTAATTTAAAAAAAATCAAAAATGAAAACTAAACTTTTTTTAATAGCACTTTTGGCAATATTCCAAAGTGTTTTCGCCCAAGACATTACCGGTTCGTGGAAAGCGGAACTGGAGATACGGGGAAGCAAATTACCGCTCATTCTAAATGTTAAGAAAAATACTGCAGGATATTCTGCAACTCTGGACAGCCCGATGCAAAATGCGAAAGACATTCCTGTTTCGAAAATAGAATTCGGCAACGGAATTTTGAGTTTCGAATCTTCCCTCATTGGCCTTAAATACAGTGGAACATATTCATCAGAACCAAAAATCCAGGGGCAGTTTTCCCAAAACGGGTTTCAATCCGCTCTTACATTTTTCCCTTTAGATAAGCCGGTACAAACGATGGGTAAACTCCCAGCAGACTATGGAAAAAACCTCGTAAAACTTGACGAATATCTTAGCTACTTAGAGAAAAATAACGTCGAAGCCGGTAAAGTTTCAATTTTTAAAGGCGGAAAAGAAATTTATCAAAGAACATTCGGAGAAAATAACCTCCCTGGATATAATCCTAAAAACAATTTATTTCAGATAGGCAGCATTACCAAAACCATGACGGCAGTTATGCTTCATCAGCTTGCCGAAAGGAAAAAGATCGATCTGAACAATAAACTTTCAATCTATTTTCCGGAAGTTCCAAATGCGGACAAAATCACGCTGAAACAAATGCTGAATCACTCGGCAGGGCTTGCCAATTATGTTGACAGCGAGAGCGAACCGAAATGGCTAACTGAATATTACACAGAAAAAGAAATTCTGAACTATATAAATTCCCAAAAGGCCATATTTGAGCCGGGAACCTCAACCGAATATTCTAACACCGGTTACTATTTGCTGACTAAAATCCTCGAAAAAACTACCGGACAAACTTTCGCGGAAAACCTCAGCCGAATGATTCTGAAACCGGCGGGTTTAACCAAAACTTTTACTATAAGTTCTAAACCAGTGAACGTTTTCAGAGGATTCTCTTATGCCAATGGCTGGATTCCGGTTAAGGATTTTGATTTCAGAAATGTGGTTGGTGTTGGCGATATTGCTGCTGATCCGGGTGATCTGAATAAGTTCATCAGCCAGCTGTTCTCGGGGAAATTTCTATCTTTAAATACATTGGAATCAATTAAACCAAAGAAAAATCATCAATTCGGATTAGGTATTGCAAGAGTACCTTTTTACAACAAAACGTTTTACGGCCACAGCGGCGGGACGTACGGCACAAAGTCACTGATGATTTACAATGAAGAAGATCAGCTCGCCGTATCATACTCGCTGAATGCAGACAGGATGGGAGCTAATAATTTCGCCTTTGATATTTTGAGCCTGCTTTACGGATTGGAGGTAAAACTTCCTGTTGTAAACAATCAGAAACTTTCTGAGGCAGATTTAAAAACATTTGAAGGGAAATATACTTCTACTCAAATACCGCTGGGAATAAAAGTTTTTGTACGAAACGGCGGACTTTTCGCTCAGGGCGACGGTCAGCCGGCATTCCCGCTTGAATTTGTAGAAAAACAAACCTTCAAGTTCGACCAGGCTAACCTTAAAATGATATTTTTACCGGCTGAAAATAAAATGACACTGATACAGAACGGCGAGTTCATTTTTTCCAGAATTTTAGAATAATATAAAATTTGCAAAATTTTTGTTTAGAACATGTAAAAAAAATGTTAAAAAATCACAGTAAACTTAGCAGATAAACAAAAATAATTTTATTCTTTGCATATTAAAATTAAATTTACTATATTTGTAAAAATTGATAAAAGCAACAATATGAAAAAGACAGAAAAAGACATTTTAGAGAAGGATGGTTTGCTTTATTTCAATAGGTTAAACCAGATTTTTCCTTCAAAACAACAAATCGCACCGGGATATTCCGCAAATGTGAATTTTTATAAGATCGCAGTGGCAGTACTGTCGCTTCTTGTTTTATTGAGCATCTTCTATTTTGTGGAGCGCACCATTGCAATTTAATTCTCCGGCATTTCCGTGCGAGGAATTATAATCATAATCCAGACATTGCCAAAGTTTTGAACTTTGGCAATGTTGTTTTAGTTTTGCAAATTAAAAAAATATGCCCCTAAAAGCTGTACTTTTCGATATGGACGGCGTGATTGTGGATACCGAACCACTACACCGCAAAGCTTATTATAAAATGTTTGACGATTTCGGAATTGAAGTGGATGATGAATTCTACTCCACGTTTACCGGTTCATCTACGAAAAGTGTCTGCGAAAGACTGATTGAAAGACATGGTCTCGAAATTTCCTGGGAAGACATTGCCGCAATCAAGAGGAATTATTTCAAGCACTATTTTGACACGGATCCGGATTTTGATTTGATTCCCGGTGTAAAAGACCTCATTCTGCATTATCACGAAAACAGAATTAAACTCGTGCTCGCTTCTTCGGCTCATATGAACACGATTAACTGGGTTTTTGAGAAATTTGACCTCGAAAAATACTTTATTGCAAAAATAAGCGGGGCTGATCTAAAAGAATCCAAACCACATCCCGAAATTTTTGAACTGGCAGCAGAAATGAGCGGTGAACCAAAGGATCACTGCATGGTTATCGAAGATTCCACCAACGGAATAAAAGCCGCCAACGCTGCGGGAATTTTCTGCGCTGCATTTGTGAGCGAGCATTCTGTGCTTCAGCATTATGAAACTGCGGATATTGTGGTTTACGATTTTGAGGAATTGCGGGTAGAAAAAGTGGGGAAATACTTTTAATAACACCAGTACAACAATAAGTTTTGGCTGAAGCCCTATTAAATTAGATTAAAAAAAACGGGCTAAAGCCCGTTCCTATTTATATTTTTTATTGAGTTTAGTATCCAAGTAATTTCAGCACATCTTCAGGCTCCTGTTTTTCGCGGAAGATCTCGTACTGGAAGTTGCCTTCCTCATCTTTCTGAATCAGAATATGCCTTGGCTGCGGCATCAGACAGTGATGAACACCGCCGTAACCGCCAATAGTTTCCTGATAGGCTCCCGTATGGAAAAATCCAATATATAAAGGTTTAGTATCACTGAAAACGGGAAGATAAATCGCGTTGGTGTGCTGCTCCGAATTGTAATAATCGTCAGAATCGCAGGTTAAGCCTCCAAGGAAAACCCTTTCGTAAGTATCGTCCCAACGGTTAAGCGGAAGCATAATAAAATGACGCGAAATAGCCCAGGTATCGGGTAAAGTTGTCATGAAAGATGAATCGATCATATTCCATTTTTCCCTGTCGTTCTGGCGCTTTTGTGAGATGATCTTATAAAGGTTTGCACCGCTCTCACCCACCGTGAAACTTCCAAATTCAGTATAAATATTTGGCTCTTCCACACCCTCTTCCTCACAGAACTTTTTGATCTGGAACACGATTTCCTCCACCATATACTGGTAATCGTAATCAAAATTAAGTGATGTTTTTATCGGGAAACCTCCGCCAATATTAAGCGAATCTACTTCCGGCGCTATTTTTTTCAACCTGGCATAAACCCGGAGACACTTATAAAGTTCGTTCCAGTAATACGCCGTATCCTTAATTCCGGTATTGATGAAGAAGTGCAGCATTTTAAGCCTGGCGTTCGGATGTTCTGCGATTTTTTGGGAGTAATACGGAATAATGTCTTTATAACCAATGCCTAACCTGGAGGTGTAGAATTCAAATTTTGGTTCCTCTTCGGACGCAATTCGGATTCCGATGTTGAAGGTAGCATCAATGCTTTCGGTTAGTTTGTCGAGTTCGCGGTAATTATCAAGAATTGGTGTGATATTCTCGAAGCCGCTGTTTATCATCTCAGAAATTTTCTGCAGATAGTCATCGGTTTTAAAACCGTTGCAGATCACCTCGATATTTTTATCAACCTTTCCTTTGTCGTAAAGCGATTTCACGATGTCCATATCGTAAGCCGAAGACGTTTCGATGGAAATATCGTTTTTCAGTGCTTCCTCAATCACAAAATTGAAGTGACTGGATTTCGTGCAGTAGCAATAACGGTAACTTTTGGTATACTCGTGCTTTTCAAAAGCTTCCCTGAACCAACCTTTTGCACGCTGAATATTTTGTGAAATTTTTGGAAGGTAACTTATTTTTAGAGGGGTTCCAAACTGTTCGATAACCTCCATTAAAGGGATATCATGAAATAAAAGATTATTTTCTGCCACATTGAATTCCTCTGTTGGGAAATACAAGGTCTGGTCAATAAGTTCTTTGTATTTAATTTTCATCAGCGCATCAAAATATTAAATCGTGAACTGCAAAAATACTGAATTAGAAACGATATAATTAATTTTACCGGTGATTTTTAAAGATAATTTCCTCCAACAAAGATTAAGAGGTCTCCGCTTTGATAACTGATACGGATCTCATCATCCACAGCAAAATTGCGGGTCCCGATCCTGTCAGTAATTTTAAGGATTTCAGAATTTAAAGGCCAGTTTAAGCCGTTGGTTACAACATTTTCCGCCACTGGAAAAGGGTAAAGCGAGATCAATTTATCCTTCACATCCTTTAAAACGAAATCGTTCGGAATAAAATAATAGGTTGAGAACTCATCAAAAAATGTGATTTCAATTTTATCCTTAAAAGAATAAGCCACTGTTAAATTTCCAAGAAAATGATCCATTTCGGCACCGCTTCCGCCAAAAACGTCAACGGATTTGGCCCCTTCTTCAACAAGAATTTCAAGCGATTTCCCGAAGTCGGTTTTATCCTGATCAGGAGTGTGGATGAATTTTTCTGCATAAAGAGATTCATCTGCACCTGAATGCGAATCGAAATCCCCGGAAATAAAATCCAGTTTATGGAGCGGAAAATTCATTGATTTTAAATAATGAAAAGCACCATCAGAACAGGCGATAATATCATAACTCTCCGTTACAGGAAGCTTTTTTGGCGCGTCACCGTTTATGAAAAGAAGGGCTTTTTTATTTTCCACAGCTTATAATGTTACCTGTTATTGGGATTCCAGTATTCCTCCACTTCGTCATTAAGTTTTGAAACGTATCTCGCCAAAATAAACAGATAATCGGATAAGCGGTTCAGGTATTTTATCAGTTCCGGGCGCACCTCTTCAGTTTCATTCAGGAAAACCAAAGCACGCTCTGCCCTTCTGCAGACCGTTCTTGCTACGTGAAGCGATGTCGCCGCTTTTCCGCCGCCGGGAAGGATGAAAAACTGTAAAGGTTCTAAATCTTTATCAAAATCATCCATCCAAAGCTCAAGTTCCTCAATTTCTTTTTCAGAAATGGTTAAAGGTAAGCGTGGGTTTCCGTTTGCCAGAAACATTTTATCCGCAGGCGTTGCCGATTCTGAACCCACAGTGAACAGGTCAAACTGAATTTTTTTTAGCTGTGAAAGAACTTTTTCATCAGAAATTTCACTCTTTGCAGAGCCAATGAACGCGTTCAGCTCATCGATGGTTCCGTAAGATTCTACTCTGGCAGATGCTTTGGAAACTCTCGTTCCGCCGTAAAGTGCGGTTTCCCCTTTGTCGCCGGTTTTGGTATAGATTTTCATTTTAATGAATTTACTCGGTCCATTTTTTACTTTTCTTCATATACCTCACAAAAAGGTAATATGCCAAAAATACAGCTACAGCAATGGCAGCAGAAGTATTGCGCAGGCGATCATCCCCATCGGTAAGCTGTGGATATTTAAACAGAAGAATCAATGCAATGCCCGACAGCCATACAAACTGCGTGTTGTATTCCTTAATCAGCCATCTTTTCCATTTAAAACTCATGGCAGAAAAAGTTTTGCCAATACCCGACAAGTTTGGTATCCAGCGGTGTACTTTTTGGGTATATTCGTCGAATGACGCTCCGAATTTGCCACGCAGGAAATTTTCTTCAGCCAAAACAATCGCCTGATAAATGAACAGGAATACCGGCATGATCACTGCAACATAAATCAGTGAATTGGCCAGGATTCCAACACCTAAAAGCATAAGAATGTTACCAACATACAGCGGATTTCTTACGTGTGTAAAGATGCCTTCGGTCACCAGCTGGTCTGCATAAACTTTTTTATCTCTCCCGCCCCGCACAATGTAAGCGAGGCCGATAGTCATTCCGCGGATAATCTGTCCGGTTACTGTAACCAACAGTCCCAAAATAATCGGATACAGATAATAATTCCGTCCAAAAGTCTTCTCGCCAAAAATCGGCGGCGACGGAATGAAAAGCAGCAGATAAAGGATTATAAAAAGAAAATTTCTGTATTTGAAAAAAAAGTTACCGATCTGTATCATTTAGATTTTTTGCAATTATACCTGTGAAATTGTACCATCTGAAAAACACCTCAACTTCCTTGAATCCCGCTTCTCTCAGCAAATTGATGTTCTCACTCGTCTTGTAGGGAATCAGCACATTTTCCAGCGCTTCTCTTTTTTGTGAAATCTCGAGTTCGCTGTATTCGTTGCGGCGCTTAAAATCGTAATAATAGTCGATATATTCCCTGTTGAAAGATTTTTCTTCGGTAAGGATCTTTTCGATGAGAATGAAAACGCCGTCTTTATTCAGTCCTTCGAAAATATTTTTAACAATATTCAGCCTTTGCAGTGGACGGATAAACTGCAGCACCAAAACCATGGTCACTACCGAGGCGTTATCAATTTTGAAGTGAGCTGCCAGGTCTGCCGCCATCAGCTCAACTTCGCGGCGCATACTGAAATTCGAGAGTTTTTCACGGCATTTTGCGATCATTTCTTCGGATTCATCGATGCCGACAAAAGGAATTCCCTCAGTAACCATCTTATCCATCATCAGCATCGTGGTACCTGTGGAACAGCCCAAATCGTAAACCTTCGTATTTTCTTTGGCATGAGTGGCTGCAATTTCTGCGGTCATACGCTGCATTTCGTGGTAGAACGGCACAGAACGGCTCACCATATCATCGAAAACGCCGGCAACGGTCTGGTTGAATTCAAAGTCGGACGGCTTCAGTATTTCGTTGAAAACTTTATCTGAATTGGTTTGATTTTTCATAGTAATGCTATTTCTTCACTTCCACAAACTGGTAAACCATTTGATTTTTAGGGTTATATATGATCGTGCTGAAATTAGGGAAGCGCTTCACGCGGTAATACTCGATGCTTCTGTCGTTTTTAATTTCATTCAGAAAACTAAAATCTATGGTGTTTGCGGGAAGAAATTTTTCAAAAAAGGTAATTTTCTCTATGATTGAAGCGCCATCCGTTTTCTGAAATTCCTTTGATGATTTGGCCTCATCCGTTGTATTCTGTTCAACCAAAGATTTCAGGAGTGCATCTTTATCGGTAGTTTTATACTTGAAAACATAAAACGGCCGCCCGTTTGGAAAAGCAACTTTTTTACCGGTTTCATTTTCAACCAATGCAGCATTTTGCTGTGGGAAGATACTGTCGAAAGCGATATTTTCAGCATTTACAATTTTATTGAGCTGCTCGTTTACAGTTTCCTGAACTGCTTCTGTCGCTTTTTGCTGGGCTTTCTGTTTTGCAGTTTCAACGGTGGTATTCACAGTTTCCTCAATTTTTTGGCAGGACGACACTGCAAGGAGCAGAAGAATACCGAGGGTTATTTTTTTCATAAAAATTAGCAAAAAATTAATTTTCGCGATACGAATTTACTAATTTATCCAGATTTAAACTTCGTGCGGAGGCATCAAAAATTTTCCGGTAAGTTCCGTGTCTTTCAATCAGCTGATCATGCGTTCCACTCTCGGTCACTTTTCCTTTTTCCATCACATAAATTTTATCAGAATCCAGAATTTGGGAAAGCGAATGCGAAATCATAATCACAGTCCGGCCTTCTTTAATCGCGTCCAGAGAATTTTTAATCTGTTCTGTCGCAATGGCATCCAGACTTGCCGTAGGCTCATCCAGGAAAATGATTGGTGGATTTTTAAGAAATAATCGGGCAATGGCAATGCGCTGCTGTTGTCCGCCCGAAAGCTGGGTTGCATCGTGTTTATACTGTTCCGGCAATTCAATGATTTGGCTGTGCAGATATGCTTTCTTTGCGGCTTCGAGAATTTCGTCAAAAGAAGCATCCATATTTCCGTAGCGGATATTGTCTTCGATACTGCCCTGGAAGATGTGGTTTTTCTGCAGCACCAGCCCGATATCACCACGCAAAGATTCATTGTCATAATCATTTAAATCAATGCCATCTAAGAGAATTTTCCCGGAATCCGGAAGGTAGAACTTACATAAAAGATTGATGACCGTAGATTTTCCGGCGCCGCTCAACCCGACCAAAGCGGTGGTTTTTCCGCTTTCGATCTTCATCGTGACATCTTGTAGTGCTTTTGTACCGTTGGGATAAGTAAAATCTACATTCTGAAGCTCAAAATTTCCTTTGATCTCACGTTTTACCGTTCCGTTTGGCTCTTTTTCGCTGTCGGCATTCAGGATATCAAAATAACCTTCGGCGTAGATCATCGCATCGTTCATATCATCATAAATGCGGTGAAGCTGGCGAATCGGCGCCGAAACATTATTAAAAAGCATGATGTGAAGCATAATCGCACCAATGGTCATCTGCTGATTGAGAACGAGATAAACTGTAAGCAAAATGACTAACACCACACCAAACTGCTCGATAAAAGTCTTCAAACCGTCGTAATAGAAATTGGTTTTGCGCGTGTACAACTGGCTTTCCATAAGCTGCATCTGAAGGTCGTACTGCTTTTTGCCTTCAAAATTTTCCCGCACAAAACTCTTGATCACCATAATGGAGTTGATGAGATTCAGAAGCCCGGATGTTTTCTGCTCCCGCTGATTTCTTAAGGTTCTGCGAACTCCGCTCAATTTTTTAGCCTGAAGCGAGCTTACCCAAAAGTAAATCGGCACGACAACTGTGGAAACCAGGCCTACATAAACATTCTGCATATACATCACCACCAATGCAATGATTGCATTTGAAAACAGTGGCAGGATGTCGATGAAGAAATTCTGGACGAGCCGGGTCAAGCTTTCAATTCCGCGGTCTATTCTGGTCTGCAGTTTCCCGGACTGATGGTTTTCATCCGAAAAATAGGCAACTTTATACGTTAGAATTTTATCAATTGCGGTTTGTGCCAGGACGGAACTGGTGTTAATCCTTATTTTTTCACCATAGAATTTTTGTCCGAAATTGATGAAAATATTCAAAAGTTCTTTACCAATTAAAATCCCTGAAATCAGCGCTAACACATGTATTCCTTCGCGCATAGGATCCGGGAGCTTAATAAGTTTTTCCACTTCATCAACTGAATATTTCAGCACCAATGGATTAACCTGCGCCATTAAAGCACCGATAAATGTGAGTGCCAAAGTACCGAAAATCATCCATTTATAAGGCTTGATAAACGGCATAATCTGTCGGTAAATACCCAACAGTGTGACTGTTCTGTGAAAAGGTTTTGCCATATGGAAAACGGCGGAAAATTTCCGGCTTGCAAGTTAATTTTTTTAAATTTTACCGGATCTTGCTTTGTCTTTATTTTCTGGGGATTTCACAACAGGTTCAACAATATTTTTCATCAGCATAGCTTTCAGTTTACGGTCCCGCTTATATATATCATTGCTGAACATAAGGTTTCCGTTATGATCAACCCAAGTTGTGTAATATGTAAGGTAAACCGGCATTTTCTTGGCAAGGACAACGCGGTTTTCTTTTCCTTCATTCATTTTTTCAACAATAATGCTGTCGGTGATATCTTTATTGTCTTTCAAGACGAATTTTGCAAGCTTCAGCGGATCGGCAACTCTTACGCAACCTGAACTTTGTGCTTTGTTTTTACTTTTAAACAAATATTTTTCGTTGGTATCGTGCAGGTAGATGTTATAGGTATTGGGAAACATAAACTTGGCCTTCCCGAGCGGATTTTTCGGGCCGGGCTTCTGCCGGATCAGAGGAATATCCCTGGTAAGCTTGCCAACTTTTTCCATGCCGTTTCTCGCAAGGTAGCTTGAGCTGCGGTTCATCGCGGGAATAATTTTGCGTTTCAAGATTCCCGGCGGAATGTTCCAGTACGGGCTGAAATCTATATACGACATTTTATCACTGAAGGCGACGGTTCTCCGGTTTGAGGTTCCCACAATCACATCCATATCCCATAGATAATCCTGCGAATTGTATGCGAAAAGCTTGTATTCCGGAATGTTTACCATCAGATATTCATCATCTTCAGGGCTGATCCAGCGCATACGTTCCAGGTTGACCAACATTCTCTCGAGGCGGTCGCGCCCCGGAACATTTAATGATTCGAGGAAAGATTTCCCAATAACGCCCGATGAATCCAGCGAATGCCTGTACTGAAAATGATGCACGGCAGAAAGCATCTCTTTATCAAATTCACCCGAAGGTTCATTAGTTTTTAAATCTCCTAAAAGAAATAACCGCTCCCGGATTTTGGAGATTACGGCCGAGCTGTCGCCCATTTTATAAGTTCCTGCAGGAAACTGATAAGTTACGGTATCGAGACCTTTATTGTGAAAATCCAATATCTTTTCTTTTAAAGAGGTGAAATGCCTGTGGGTCGGTTCATCTGTGAAAATCTTTCCACCGTTTTGAACTGCGCTGCTCATCATTTCCACGGCATCATATTTCCCGGCAGCTTTCAGCCAGTCTGCACTTTTTGCAAGTTCATCGGCCTTACCTTCAAAAGTCCGTTTACTGTATGCGATATATTGTGAAGTGAGCATTAACTCCACTTTTTCCTCGTCTTCTTTTGCGATTTCGTTGTCCATCATACTATGGAAACGTTTGTGATAAGGCAAATCGAGCTTTTTGCCGTCTTTTTCCAGATTCATCAATCTTACTGCCAGGTGATCCGCCTGTTCAGAAAGCCCATCTTTATCAAACCACGCATAAGCACTGCTTCTGTTTTTATAAAAC
The DNA here is from genome assembly GCF_900187185.1 of Chryseobacterium taklimakanense. NCBI lineage: Bacteria > Pseudomonadati > Bacteroidota > Flavobacteriia > Flavobacteriales > Weeksellaceae > Chryseobacterium > Chryseobacterium taklimakanense. The sequence continues at coordinate 2,332,547 of NZ_LT906465.1, read as the reverse complement.
TGGCTGATTTCGTTTTTGTAAGGTGCAAATTCTTTAAACTCATTGAAAAAATATCCGATAGAATCCAAATCTAGTTTCTTTTCAGTCTGTGTGCTGAAAGCCCCGATCAGTGTGGGATCAAAATTAACGTCCAGAATTTCACCGTCATTTACCAAACCTCTTTCGTAGCTGGCGGAATCCTTTGTTTGTTCAGTATTCTCTGTAAAATCTGTATTTTCGGTTTTCTTCGAGCAGAAATGGAGAAGCGAAAAAATGAAAGCAAAAAGGAGATAATTATGTATTTTCATTATTGTGTAAAGATTTGAATTAAAATTCTTCAATGCAAAATACACGCGATTATAAGGAAAATTCTTACAAAATTTTCCCGATAATTTACAATGAAATTAAAGATTTAGCCTTCGAAAACGTAGGTTGTGAGGTAGTGAAGTTCAGGCTTTGAAAGTTGCTTTGCCAGAGCTGCTGCCTGTTCTTTTGTGTTGGCAGCTCCGAGATTGACTTTTTGGAAGAGGAACGAATTATTGGCGTTTTTGTCCACAACATTTTTGAAAATATTCTCGATTTCAGAATTGGCAAGCGATGCAAAACTGATATCTTCGAAACCGCTGAACAGGCGAAGATTGTCCTGTCCGGCGAAATTCTCATCCACAAAAGCCTGAAACTGTGCACGGTTGTCAAAATTTCCTGCCCAAATGTTGTATGCCGACGTTTTTTTCTTCGGCTTATCATCAATGCTTTGATACACAAAATTTTCACCAAGATAAGCTTCACGAACCTGCGGATCATTAGCCAAATCTTCAGGAAGACCTTCTTTCAGGATTCTTCCCTCAAACATGATATAAGTTTTGTGAGTGATGGCGAGGGTTTGCTGCACGTTGTGGTCGGTGATTAGAATTCCGATATTTTTCTGGGTGAGGCTTCGCACAATTTTCTGAATATCCTCTACCGCAATCGGGTCCACACCTGCGAAAGGTTCATCAAGAAGAATAAAATTTGGGCTCGTGGCCAGACAGCGCGCAATTTCCGTCCGGCGCCTTTCACCACCGGAAAGCAGATCACCTCTGTTGCTGCGAACATGCTCCAGAGAGAATTCTTCGATCAGTTCATCACATTTCATACGTTGTGCTTTCCTGGAAAGGTTGGTAAGCTGCAGAACGCCCATAATGTTCTCCTCAACCGAAAGTTTTCTGAATACTGAAGCTTCCTGCGCTAAATATCCGATTCCTTTCTGTGCACGGCGGTACATCGCATCGCCGGTTATGTTCTGATCATTAAGATAGATTTTTCCGGAAGTAGGCTTTACCAAACCAACAATCATATAAAATGTAGTGGTTTTACCTGCTCCGTTTGGGCCAAGCAAACCGACAATTTCGCCTTGGGAAACTTCTACAGAAACGCCTTTTACTACTTTTTTCGGTCCGTATTCTTTAATTAAATTTTCGCCTCTTAAGATCATAGAATGCAAAGATAATTATTTTGATGCAAGCGGCAAGGCTCAGCAGAGAAAGCATAAATCATATATAATTAATTGATTGATAAAGTGTAACATTTAATTTTTCGCAGCGACTGATAATAAAAATCAATATAAATGGAAACTTACGGCTATACGAATCCTGAAGACAATAAGCCAAACTACGTGTACCGAAGCGAAAAGAAGATTGCAGCTGCATTGCTTGGAATTTTTCTCGGCGGATTTGGTGCGAATAAGTTTTTCCTGGGCTATATCAATGAAGGCATCATACAAATTGTGCTCAACATCCTTACTTGTGGTATTGCGTCTATAGTTCCTTTTATCGAGGGCATTATTTACCTTACAATGAGCGATCAGCAGTTTGATAAAACTTATATTAAAAATAAAAAAAGCTGGTTTTAACCATTAATCAAATTAAATTTTCAACAAAAAAACCGTTTCACAAGTGGTGAAAACGGCTTTTTTTGCGTTTTTGTCCCGACCTCCTGACGGAGAGAGGTTTTCTTTCAGACCCTTATTACCCTACAGCATTTGAGACAGTTACTTTCATTAATATTTAGTATCCTACATTAGTTATTTAAAAGCATTGCCGCTTCTTTTGCAGCGTAAGTAAAGATCATATCAGCGCCCGCCCTTTTAATGCAGGTCAAACTCTCGATGATGGCTTTATCGTTATCTAGCCAACCGTTTTGGGCCGCGGCCTTCAGCATGGCGTATTCACCGCTCACGTTGTATACTGCAATTGGCAGATCGATCTGCGCCCGAACCTGCGAAACGATATCCAAATACGGCAGTCCCGGTTTGATCATGATGATATCCGCACCTTCTGCCACATCTTTCATCACTTCATCCATTGCTTCACGGGCATTGTGAAAATCCATCTGATATGTTTTTTTATCTTTCGGAATGTCCACATTTTCTTTCGGAGCACTGTCTAAAGCACTTCTGAACGGCCCGTAAAATGAACTGGCATACTTGGCGGCATAACTTAAAATTCCAACATCCGTAAAACCACTTTCTTCAAGTCCCGTTCTTATTGCAGCAACGCGGCCGTCCATCATATCGCTGGGCGCTACGATATCCGCACCTGCTTCTGCGTGGGAAACAGACATTTTCACCAATGCTTCATTCGTGGCATCGTTGTCTACTTTTCCGTTGGTAATGATCCCGTCATGACCGTAAATTGAATACGGATCCAAAGCAACATCAGGCATTACAACCATTTCCGGAACTGCATCTTTGATCGCCTTGATGGTATTCTGCATCAGTCCGTTTTTATTCCATGCTTCTTTACCGGTGTTGTCTTTCAGGTTTCCTGAAACTTTCATATACAGGTTAACAGCTTTTACACCCAATGAAAAGAGCTCCTTACACTCCTTTACCGTCAGGTCAACAGATCTTCTGTAAATCCCCGGCATCGATGGAATTGGTTCCTCTTTATTTTCACCTTCCATTACGAAAACCGGCATTACAAAATCATTTACAGTGAGTACAGTTTCCTGCACCAGGCTTCTGATGGAGGCGTTTGTTCTTAACCTTCTGTTTCTGGAATATATTATCATGATAATCTTAAAATTGGTATTATATTTGGTTGCAAATTTACTGATAAATTGAATTGTTATTTCATGCGATTTGTCATACATTTGTAGTAGTAGCAGTAACCCCATATAAATTTGAATGAATAAATTTTTATTTTTTCTATTCTTTTTCGGAATTTTCTTCAGCATTTCAACAGTGAAGGCACAGACCACGAAGGAATCTTACCCGACGGCCCAAAAAGCTGACGACGGTGTGTTGGTTGCTTACCCAAATCCTGCGCGTGATTTTTTAATTGTAAAAGCAAAAGATGCCGCCTTGAAAATAAAATCAGTCACTTTTTACTCTATTTTAGGAATGCAAGTCGCCACCATCAATGTCAATATGAATTCAGGGGAACTGAATCTTGAAAAGCTCAAACCTGGCAAATATCTTATGAGGTATACCCTGAGCGACAACACGCAAAAAATTACTCAAATTATAAAACATTGAATCGTGAAACTTCTTCAGGATTTTTTTATCTCAAAAACTTCCCCGTTAGGCTTTTAATCCTTTCCAATTTCCCTAAAAGTATTATCTTTAAAGGAAATTTTAAGAAGAAACATGGATTTAGAATTTAATAAAAGAGAAGACCAAAACAAACTTAAACTTGCAGAAATCAACCGCCTTTTGGCCGAAATCAAAAAAGGTGGTGGTGAAAAACGGCTTCAGAAACTTCGTGATGAAGGTAAAATGACTGCCCGTGAAAGAATTGAATATCTTCTCGATAAAAATTCAGAATCTATTGAAATAGGTGCTTTTGCAGGTTACGAAATGTACCAGGAGCACGGCGGCTGCCCAAGCGGTGGCGTTGTTGTGGTGATGGGTTATGTATCAGGAAAACAGTGCATCGTCGTTGCAAATGATGCCTCCGTAAAAGCCGGAGCCTGGTTCCCGATAACCGGAAAGAAAAACCTTCGCGCACAGGAAATCGCGATGGAGAACCGCTTGCCAATCATTTACCTTGTAGATTCAGCCGGCGTTTACCTTCCTATGCAGGACGAAATATTCCCTGATAAGGAGCACTTTGGACGTATTTTCCGTAATAATGCGAAGATGAGTTCAATGGGGATAATCCAGATTTCAGCGGTGATGGGGAGCTGCGTTGCCGGTGGTGCGTATTTACCAATCATGAGCGATGAGGCGATGATTGTGGATGGCACAGGTTCCATTTTCTTGGCTGGAAGTTACCTGGTAAAAGCCGCCATCGGTGAAAATATAGATAACGAAACATTGGGAGGCGCAACGACGCATTGCGAGATTTCTGGTGTTACGGATTATAAAGCTGCTGATGACAAAGATGCACTGGACCGGATTAAAAACATCATGAAAACGGTTGGCGATTTTGACAAAGCCGGCTTCGACCGTACCGAAAGTTATCCGCCAAAGAAAAGCCCGTCCGATATTTTTGGAATTATCCCCGCATCCCGGGCTGATCAGTATGATACTTATGATATCATCAGATGTCTGGTAGATCAATCAGAATTTGAAGAATATAAACCGGATTATGGTAAAACAATCATTTGTGCCACTGCAAGAATTGATGGCTGGGCGGTAGGAATAGTGGCCAACCAAAGGAAGCTCGTAAAAAGCGGCAAAGGTGAAATGCAGTTCGGCGGGGTGATTTATTCTGATTCAGCTGACAAGGCAACGCGATTTATTGCCAATTGCAACCAGCGTAAAATCCCGCTGTTATTTTTACAGGACGTCACCGGTTTTATGGTGGGTTCAAAATCAGAACATGGCGGAATTATAAAGGACGGAGCGAAAATGGTTAACGCAGTCTCAAACTCGGTCGTACCTAAATTTACCGTAATCACCGGGAATTCTTACGGCGCCGGAAATTACGCTATGTGCGGTAAAGCTTATGATCCGAGATTAATTGTCGCGTGGCCGTGGGCAGACCTTGCAGTGATGGGCGGCGCGCAGGCTGCTAAAGTTTTGGCACAGATCCAGGAGTCCACACTTAAAAAGCAGGGCAAAGAGATTACTGAGGAAGAACACAACGAGATTCTCGATACTATATCTAGAAAATATCAAAAACAAACGGAAGCAACTTATGCCGCCGCCAGATTATGGACCGATGCCATCATTAATCCTGAAGATACCAGAAAATGGATTTCAATGGGGATCGAAGCAGCCAATCATTCGCCGATAACAGAAAAGTTCAACTTAGGAATAATTCAGGTGTAAATTAAAAGACAAAAACGTGCCCCGCTAAAAAACTGAGCGGGATTTTTTGGGTGCAATTTAGATTAATACCCTTCCAGCTCTCAAACGGCCTCTACTTCAGTGAACCGCTCGATTCCGGAACACCAAAATACACTTGGCGTTATAACCCGCTTTTAAATAGGGAGCATTTCGGGAAGCCCATGCTCATTTCTTTCCCCCCCCGCTGTTCGCTGTATCTTTTGCTCTTCGCCCTGCTCATCACAAAAGGATGCCGCTTCCATCGGGGCTATAAGGGCGGCCGGGACCCGGTAGAGCAATAAATGATGAATGATGAATAGGATGACCGGCAAAGGCATATTCAGGCTTCCTTCGCACTACTTTATCGAACACCACCTAACCTTTCGGGCTCCTTTAAGCCCCAGGTATAAAACAAAAAAAATCCTTCACTCTTTCGAATGAAGGATTTTAAAAAAAACTGGCGGCGACCTACTCTCCCGCGTTAGCAGTACCATCGGCGCTAGAGGGCTTAACTTCTGTGTTCGGAATGGGAACAGGTGAGCCCCTCTGCTAAAACCACCCTAAATATTGTATTGCTGTACTATGTAAAATGTATAATGTACATTCTTGTTATGATGCACCATCAATACTTTGTACATTGTACATTGTACTTCGTACAATATTTATCGATAAAAACGCTCACAAAGAAAAAACCTTGAGTTGCACTTCCGAGTGCCGGACCAATAGGCTATAAATCTACGGGTAATTAGTACTACTCGGCTATGCTGTTACCAGCTTTACACCTGTAGCCTATCAACGTCGTCATCTCCAACGACCCTTAAAAGATGTCTCATCTTGAGGCAGGTTTCGCACTTATATGCTTTCAGTGCTTATCCTTACCAAACATAGCTACTCTGCGGTGCGCCTGGCGGCACAACAGATACACCAGAGGTTTGTTCAAATCGGTCCTCTCGTACTAGATTCAAGCCCTCTCAAACATCTAACGCCCGCAATAGATAGAGACCGAACTGTCTCACGACGTTCTGAACCCAGCTCGCGTGCCACTTTAATGGGCGAACAGCCCAACCCTTGGGACCTTCTCCAGCCCCAGGATGTGACGAGCCGACATCGAGGTGCCGAACCTCCCCGTCGATGTGAGCTCTTGGGGGAGACTAGCCTGTTATCCCCGGAGTACCTTTTATCCTATGAGCGATGGCCCTTCCATGCGGAACCACCGGATCACTATGTCCTGCTTTCGCACCTGATCGACTTGTAGGTCTCACAGTCAAGCACCCTTATGCCATTACACTCTACGCACGGTTACCAAGCGTGCTGAGGGTACCTTTGAAAGCCTCCGTTACTCTTTTGGAGGCGACCACCCCAGTCAAACTACCCACCACGCAGTGTCCTTCCTAAAGAAGTTAGGCTCCAAGTAAGCAAAGGGTGGTATTTCAACGTCGGCTCCACCGATACTGGCGTACCGGCTTCAAAGCCTCCCACCTATCCTACACATTGCTTACTCAAAGTCAATACGAAGTTATAGTAAAGGTTCACAGGGTCTTTTCGTCCCATTGCGGGTAATCGGCATCTTCACCGATACTACAATTTCACCGAGCTCGTGGCTGAGACAGTGCCCAGATCGTTACACCATTCGTGCAGGTCGGAACTTACCCGACAAGGAATTTCGCTACCTTAGGACCGTTATAGTTACGGCCGCCGTTTACTGGGGCTTCAGTCAACGCCTTCGCTTACGCTAAGCGCCTTCCTTAACCTTCCAGCACCGGGCAGGTGTCAGACCCTATACAGCATCTTTCGATTTAGCAGAGTCCTGTGTTTTTGATAAACAGTCGCCTGGGCCTCTTCACTGCGGCCCCGATTGCTCGGGGCGTCTCTTCTTCCGAAGTTACGAGACTATTTTGCCTAGTTCCTTAGCCACGACTCACTCGAGCACCTTAGGATTCTCTCCTCGACTACCTGTGTCGGTTTTGGTACGGGTTGCTTCTCTTCGGCTTTTCTTGGATCCACCTTCATTACAGCAGCTTCGCCCGAAGGCTAGGCCTTGACTATTCCGTCAGTCTTCAGCAACTACAGTGAACCGTCCCCTTTTAACGAGAGCAAGTTTAGGAATATTAACCTAATGTCCATCCACTACCCCTTTCGGGTTCGCGTTAGGCCCCGACTAACCCTCAGCTGATTAGCATGGCTGAGGAAACCTTAGTCTTTCGGTGAGGGGGTTTCTCGCCCCCTTTATCGTTACTTATGCCTACATTTTCTTTTCTATAAGCTCCACAATACCTCGCGATACTGCTTCTGCGCCGATAGAATGCTCCCCTACCCAGTATAAATACTGCCATAGCTTCGGTAATATGCTTATGCCCGATTATTATCCATGCCGGACCGCTCGACTAGTGAGCTGTTACGCACTCTTTAAATGAATGGCTGCTTCCAAGCCAACATCCTAGCTGTCAATGCAGTCCAACCGCGTTGTTTCAACTTAGCATATATTTAGGGACCTTAGCTGTTGGTCTGGGTTCTTTCCCTCTCGGACATGGACCTTAGCACCCATGCCCTCACTGCTGCGCATCATTTATTAGCATTCGGAGTTTGTCAGGAATTGGTAGGCGATGAAACCCCCGCATCCAATCAGTAGCTCTACCTCTAATAAACTAACGCAACGCTGCACCTAAATGCATTTCGGGGAGTACGAGCTATCTCCCAGTTTGATTGGCCTTTCACCCCTACCCACAGGTCATCCGAAGACTTTTCAACGTCAACCGGTTCGGTCCTCCACTTTGTGTTACCAAAGCTTCAACCTGCCCATGGGTAGATCACAAGGTTTCGCGTCTAATCCTACTAACTATTCGCCCTATTCAGACTCGCTTTCGCTTCGGCTCCGTAACTTAATTACTTAACCTCGCTAGTAAAATTAACTCGTAGGCTCATTATGCAAAAGGCACGCCGTCACCCAACTTGTGGGCTCCGACCGCTTGTAGGCGTACGGTTTCAGGTTCTCTTTCACCCTTCTATTCGAAGTGCTTTTCACCTTTCCTTCACAGTACTTGTTCACTATCGGTCTTTCAGGAGTATTTAGCCTTGGAGGATGGTCCCCCCATATTCAGACAGGATTTCACGTGTCCCGCCCTACTCATTTATCACTTATGTATGCCTTTCATATACGGGGCTATCACCCTCTATGGCCGTTCTTTCCAAAACGTTCTATTAAACATATAAAAGCTTTTGGGCTAATCCGCTTTCGCTCGCCACTACTTACGGAATCTCTTCGATTTCTTTTCCTCCGGGTACTTAGATGTTTCAGTTCTCCGGGTTTGCTCACCTTGCGGTGTGACTGGTCTTCAACCAGCCGGGTTGCCCCATTCGGACATCTGCGGATCAACTCGTGTGTGCCAATCCCCGCAGCTTTTCGCAGCTTACCACGTCCTTCCTCGCCTCTGAAAGCCTAGGCATCCGCCATACGCCCTTAACGATTTCTTTCCTATTTTTGTTAGTTTCCTAAAGCACTCGAAAGTGCTCGGTTTTCTCTTTGTGATGTCTTTACCGTTAATGTCAATGATCTTTTTTCTTCTCTTCAAACTGATGAACAGACGTTGTTTTTGGCTCCGTCCGTAACTTTTAAACCAGTCTTCCAAAACTGTGGAGAATAAGGGAGTCGAACCCTTGACCTCCTGCGTGCAAGGCAGGCGCTCTAGCCAGCTGAGCTAATTCCCCTCTAGTAGACTTTGAGAACCCAGAGCCGAGATTCAAGACTTAGACCGTCCTGGTTCCTGGTTCGGGCATCTCCCAATCTGTTCAATTAGTAGTCTCGGGCAGGCTCGAACTGCCGACCTCTACATTATCAGTGTAGCGCTCTAACCAGCTGAGCTACGAGACTGTCTGCTTAGACAATTAGATTCCAGATTCCAGATACAAGACTCTATCGTCTTGATTCTTGGCTCTTGGCTCTTGTATCTCTTTCCCTGTACTAATTTCTAGTGGGTTTTATTTTTTAATATACAACCGAGTAAAAAAAACCAAAGCAAAACTTTAAGCAAGTTCTTTTTGTTTTGTTTTGACGTATAGTCTCTAAAATGAGATGTTCCAGCCGCACCTTCCGGTACGGCTACCTTGTTACGACTTAGCCCTAGTTACCTGTTTTACCCTAGGCAGCTCCTTTTACGGTCACCGACTTCAGGTACCCCAGACTTCCATGGCTTGACGGGCGGTGTGTACAAGGCCCGGGAACGTATTCACCGCGCCATGGCTGATGCGCGATTACTAGCGATTCCAGCTTCATAGAGTCGAGTTGCAGACTCCAATCCGAACTGAGACCGGCTTTCGAGATTCGCATCACATCGCTGTGTAGCTGCCCTCTGTACCGGCCATTGTATTACGTGTGTGGCCCAAGACGTAAGGGCCGTGATGATTTGACGTCATCCCCACCTTCCTCTCTACTTGCGTAGGCAGTCTCACTAGAGTCCTCAACTGAATGGTAGCAACTAGTGACAGGGGTTGCGCTCGTTGCAGGACTTAACCTAACACCTCACGGCACGAGCTGACGACAACCATGCAGCACCTTGGAAGCGGCCCGAAGGAAGGCCTATTTCTAAGCCTGTCCACTCCCATTTAAGTCTTGGTAAGGTTCCTCGCGTATCATCGAATTAAACCACATAATCCACCGCTTGTGCGGGCCCCCGTCAATTCCTTTGAGTTTCATTCTTGCGAACGTACTCCCCAGGTGGCTAACTTATCACTTTCGCTTGGTCTCTGAGTCCGAAAACCCAAAAACGAGTTAGCATCGTTTACGGCGTGGACTACCAGGGTATCTAATCCTGTTCGCTCCCCACGCTTTCGTCCATCAGCGTCAGTTAAATCTTAGTGACCTGCCTTCGCAATTGGTGTTCTAAGTAATATCTATGCATTTCACCGCTACACTACTTATTCCAGCCACTTCAAATTTACTCAAGACTCGCAGTATCAACGGCAGTTCTACAGTTAAGCTGCAGGCTTTCACCACTGACTTACGAGCCCGCCTACGGACCCTTTAAACCCAATAAATCCGGATAACGCTTGCACCCTCCGTATTACCGCGGCTGCTGGCACGGAGTTAGCCGGTGCTTATTCATACAGTACCTTCAGCTACTTACACGTAAGTAGGTTTATCCCTGTATAAAAGAAGTTTACAATCCATAGGACCTTAATCCTTCACGCGGGATGGCTGGATCAGGCTTGCACCCATTGTCCAATATTCCTCACTGCTGCCTCCCGTAGGAGTCTGGTCCGTGTCTCAGTACCAGTGTGGGGGATCACCCTCTCAGGCCCCCTAAAGATCGTAGACTTGGTGAGCCGTTACCTCACCAACTATCTAATCTTGCGCGTGCCCATCTCTATCCGCCGGAGCTTTCAATATCAATTGATGCCAAATGATATATTATGGAATATTAATCCCCCTTTCGGAGGGCTATCTCCCAGATAAAGGCAGGTTGCACACGTGTTCCTCACCCGTACGCCGCTCTCAAGTTCCCGAAGGAACTCTACCGCTCGGCTTGCATGTGTTAGGCCTCCCGCTAGCGTTCATCCTGAGCCAGGATCAAACTCTCCATTGTATGTTTGTTCTGACTCACTCAAAGTTTGACTTCGCTTTGGTTTTTTTTCCTTACTTGGTTGTTATATCTTATTTCAATGATCTGTTTCTCTTCTCGCTCTTCAAACTACTTTCTGTCGTTTCGTCTGATTTGCGAGTGCAAAAGTATAAAGTATTTTTTAATTGACCAAATGTTTTTGAAAAAAAATTTAAAATTTTATCCAACTGCTTTCTTTTCAGAAAGAAAAATTTTAAAGTTATGATCTCCTAAACATAATCTCTAATTATCAACTCCTCTTCTGCGCTCCCCTTCTCTCGAATTGGGACTGCAAAGATACGTTTATTTTTTAACTGTGCAAATAAATTTTTATCTTTTTTTGCTACCGTTATTTTTAAACTACTTCTGCGCTACTTTGTTTTAAAGTGGTGCAAATGTATGTAAAGATTATGTTAACTTCAAAACGAATTATGTTAATATTGAAGTAATGTGGATAATGTGGAGCTTGAAATTTCTGGTTCTTAGTGAATTATAAACGTTTAAATTTTATCCACAAATTCTATTCAGAGGTTTGTAAAGGCTTTAAGCGATAGGGATAGTAGCGAAAATCCCGCAGCAGGTGGATGGCAAACAGGCGCGGGCGCGAGGAATTGCAGCGGATAGCCCGGTGCCTGCGGCTGGAATTTTACATTATATATATTAAGCGTTGGCAGGGAATCGCCCAAAAAATTTAGAATGGCAGTGTTTTAATCTTTTTGAAAAACCAATATCCCAGAAGTACGCCCAGGGTATCGGCGAGAAGATCGAGGGTTTCTAACGAGCGGCCCATGTGCATCTCGTCCTGAAGGATTTCTGTAAGGATTGCGTAAATGAGCATGATCTGGATAAAGGCAGCGAAGCGGATTTTGGGAAATGCCGCCATAAACGAAAACCCAAGCAATATGAAGATTGAGATATGCAGAACTTTGTCGATACCGGAGAACATGAACCAGTATTCGTGGTTTTCGACGCCTGGCTTCAGAAGCATATAAGTAAGAAATGCCCAATAAATGGGCAATATCTTACTGAATATGTTTGAAATTTTATCCAAGGGTTGCCTGATATTCTTCGGCAGAAAGCAACTCGGACAGATCTGCATCGTCCGCAATCTGTACTTTGATTATCCATCCCTCGCCATACGGGTCTGAATTAAGCAACTCGGGCTGGTCTTCTAAAGCTGAGTTGAATTCGGTTACAGTTCCGGTTACAGGTAAGTAAAGGTCTGAAACGGTTTTCACCGCTTCCACGCTTCCGAAAACATCGCCTGCTGATAAATCATCATCTACGGAATCTACATCCACAAATACGATATCGCCAAGTTCGCCCTGTGCAAAATCTGTAATACCGATGGTTGCAATATTTCCGTCGATTTTAACCCATTCGTGGTCTTTGGTGTACTTAAGTTCTGAAGGTGTATTCATTTCTAATGTTTATTATTGACCAAATTTAATCTAATTCCGCAAATATTACAAATAATTAGTGTTTTTTAATACGACGGCGCGCCGCCAAAATTGAAGGTTGCCGTTATACCCGCTCTGATTGTAGAAAGCGGAAAAGCGGTTGATATCTTGTATTTGGTCATCAGCTGGTCGTAAAAAAGGCGGATATTAAAATTCTGCGACATATTATAATCTGCAGTAAGTTTAATTCCGAATAGCTTCTGGCCGCCTGTAACCTGGGAATCATCAAGCAGAATATTGGTAATCCTGGTTCTGCTGTCACGTAAAGAGAAATCTCCTTTTATATTAAGGTCGCTTGTGATATTTTTAGATTTTCCGCGGACGTTCAGTTTCAGTTTAAGATCTTTTACCAAATAACCGAAACCAACGATATATTCCCTGCTGTCGTCTTCGGTCAATGTATGGTTGACCAGCCCGAGCATAAACAATCTGTCCTTATTATACTGTGCACTTAGTCTCATGTTATTGCGAAGCGTCACATCGGCGCCCAGGAGCGGTGAAAAAGATTCCACATAACCTACAGTAGAGAATACATAAGGATTTACAAAATCATTATTGATATCTCTTGAATTGGGATCGTTGTAAAAATCAATGTTGGACTGTATTCCCGTTCCCGTGTAAGTTGAATTGTAAGCGTGCAAAATGTCAAATTTCGAAAACTGACTGTTAATTAAAGGAATGTTACTAAGCCCGGAGTATGTCACCCGCCAGTTTGGCAAAGGCACTCCAACTTTTGTGGGATTAGCCAGGGTTTTTGTACCTCTGCCCTCTACAGCTGCCTGAAAAGCAGGAATCAGAACGTAGGCATTCGCAAGGCTGTAGCCGTCGGAATAGCCATTGTTTGAAGTTCCGCTTCCAAGTAGTGCAGAAATTGCTTTTGCATTGGCAATCATATTTTCATAAATGGATTCGCCGGACTTAAATGAAGTTCTGAACATCCAGTTTGAACGTGAATAAGTGAGCAATTCATTCTCAAATGCAAAATCAAAATATGGTGTTGAGGGATCCGCATCCAGGTTGAAACCACCCTGAAGCATATTTCTGTTGTAGCGCATCATACCGCTCAAATCGATCCGCAAATCATTCAGCGGCATAATCTGAAGATTTGCATCAAACGTTTTTGAGCTGAGCTGAGAAAAAGGATCATTCAACAGTTCAGAAGTTGTGAGCCATGAATTTTCGATAGCGACTCTTCTGATATCAGCCTGTGATCCCAGAAGGAAACCGTAGGTTGGCCCGCCAATTCCCTGTCCGTAGCCATAGAAATTTGGTGAAGACAGAATTCCCGGCAATACGGTTCCGTTGTTCTCATTATAATTAATGTCAAGCTGCCTGATCGAAGTCAGCGCGTAAGCAATGCTTTGGAAAGGGGTAAGTCTGTTTTTAAACTTATGTCCTTTATATTTATTAAGAATAAAGAACTTGTTTTTCTTGGCAATCTTCAGAGCCTCCTCGCTGTTGATATTATTTAATGAGTCAATTTCCCGGCCACGTTTTAGCATGGTTTGATCAATATCCCTGAAAAACTTAAATTTCCTGAAAAACTGCGGCATGTCAACGGAAGCCGTAACAACTTTATTATTGGTGTTCTGAGAGATATTTCCGAGGTTTCCTGCAGGGCTGTTCAACAGAACGTTGGAGCGTGCATTCCAGTTGTAAGTAAATCCGTAACCTACTTCAGCATTTATAAAATCAAGATGCGGCAAGAACTCAAACGGCAACCTGTAATTTAGCTGCACCCTGTGATTGTACAGCACAGGACGGCCGGCACGGAACGGATTCTCAAAAATGGATTTGGTGTTCATTGTGTTTGCTGCAATGTTGTCGTTAAGTGTTCTTGTTGCAGAATTCACTTCCATTTTGAGGGAATTGGTAAATTTAAACCCTAAATTATACTGCCACCCGAAATAGAAATTCCTGTTCTTGAGGATATCAAACTCGCTGCCCTGATTTCCGTTCAGCAGGGATTCCACGTTCCGGAACTGCATTTCGTTGTAGTTTCTGTCAAGTTCAGTTCTGAAAGAGAATGTTGTAGGAACCGGATTGAAATTGAACTCCCTGATCCATCTTAAATATTTGTAAGATTTAGCCGTATCGCTGACTAAATTTTTAAATGGCCTCAATACATAAGGTTTGAAGCTGTAATTATAGTCCAAATAACTGCGCAGGAACTGCCTGTAATTCCTCTTTGTATAAACATCACGATAAAAATCATCGTTGTAGATTGCCGTAAACGAAAGGTTCTCTACATCGTAAAATCTCGGTTTGCTGTTTTCGTTCATCCTTTCCTTACGCATGTTCACGACGCTGATACTTCTTTGCTGGGTGTATGTTCTTGCTACTTTTTTCAGTTCCTCCTTGTTGGAAGCTTTCTGAAACTCAACATCTGTATCGATTGGATTGTATTTAGGGTCTTCGATGGTTTGGGTGTATGAATAATTTACCGGGATCCGCATTCCCACTTTTTCAGGGATAAATTTATCCACGTTTACCGTCGTATTGATGTTGAAACCGGAGTTTGTAGCCTGCGCCCTTTCCACAGGTTTCTGGTCAATAGCTCCAAAGCCAACCGTCGAATACGCAGCATTGGCATTGACAACTGCAAAATCGCCAAGGTTAAAATTCAAACTTGCATTTCCGGCATAACCGCCTTTGTTTTCAATTTCAGAAAGACGGATTTCATTCACCCATAGTATTAAATCTTTAGACTGAGCCTGGAGGTTCCGCACCCCGATCATCATGGTGGTGATGTTTCCTAAAGATGGGCGGCCTTTTACATAGATTTTCTTGTTGGTATCACCGTAAGCGGCGTAATGGTAACGGTAGCCGATTAAATTTGCTGCTTCCTGATCTCTTTTAAGTTTTGCATCTACGAAATTCTGAATTTCCAAATCTACGTTGTTTTCTACAGGCCAGATCTCCAAGGGTGATTTCGCATTTTTTGGCGTGTACTGCAATGAGGCTTCGTATTCGTAATAGTTGTCGGTGGCATCGCTACCAAATCTGATGAAGAATTTGGTATTTTCATCCAACTGATTACTTGGCGCACCTGCTTTGATGTCTTCAGCATGTACAAACAGTTCAAGCTTTTTGTATCTGCGCATATCGATGAAGGTATTTTTCGTCACACCTTTTGCATCATTGCCAAGATTGAGGAATTTCATAAAAAGTGAAGATTCGTTCTGCCTTTGTGCACCTGCATTACCGCTTAAAACCTGTCTGTCAATTCCGGGCGGCAAGACATACGGCGGCGTTCCCAGTGCATTTTCTTCAAGATTTACGCTCCCTACAAAAAAATCATCATTATTTACAAGCATTGAACCTTCATTATCCGGTAAGGAGGGATCCGGCGGAATATTGCTTGCTGCGATATTCTTGTTATACTTTCTCCAGTCTGAACGTACCAAATCCATAGTTCCGAAACGGAGCGTCGAAGTTTCCTCGAAGCCGTCGAGTATAATTCTTGCAAACCTTACATTATTTAACACATCTGTGGATGCGTCTCCGGCGTTAGAATCAAACTGAGAAACCGGCACACGGAAAAGATACCACTTGTTGGTTGCTTCCTGTCCGTTCTGGAATTTTGATTTTACTTCTTTTACATCAGCGATGAAATTTTGGTTCAGAACCAAACTTGCTTTATCGAGGCTGATGGTATACTGGTTATAGCTTTCATTTTGGTCCAGGTTATAATCACGGTTTACATCTTCAGCATCGGGAGTCTGTGATGACACTTCGAGTGAACCGGACTTTGAATTACCTTCTGGATTTCTGAAGTATTTATAGCGCTCCGTTAATGACGATGCCTGGGCTCCGGTGAATTTATTGGAAAGGTAATACACAAAGTCGTCCGCAGCGGGATCGAGCTCATTTGTGACAGGATTGATGAAACTGGTGTTGAATTTCACAGCTTCTTCCTCATTGTTTAAGCCATCATAACCGGCATCCTGTATCGTGCGTTCCTCACCTTCTGAAGAAAATGCATAGAGAACCGGAAACTGGTTGGGCTGTTTACCCCAGTTTGTCGTAGAAACCGATGAAGGAGAATTCGGTGTCGGAAGCCCGTTTTCGTACTGAAGTTTTCCGTCTTTCAAAACATCTTCAGAAACATTTCCCAATTGTAACTTTAATTTGGGAGCATTACCGACCGCTTTACCGTCTGCGTAAGGATCCATCATCCAAAACTCAACATATTCGATATTGGAATTTGTAAAATTGGAAACCGAAATCGGCCTCATCAATCCGCCCCATCTCTGAAGTACGGATTCCTGATTCGGATTGACGTTGTATGGGCCGCGTTCTGCCGGGTAAAATGTAATGTCGAAAGTATTGGTAAAAGTCTGTTCACCCGCGACAAAATCCCGATTATTCAAAATTTCAGACATGTGAACCCGGCGGGAAGCGTGGTTGGAAACGGTTTGCGCATTAATACCGCTTGGTGCTTTTCCGCCGACGCCCCAGAATCTCGGGTCAATATTGTACCACGACAGCAGGCCTCTGCCGTAACCGCTTTGAAGGTTGTCATTTAAGCCAGCACTATTATAAATCGGATCATTGAAATTCTTCTCCGGTTTTGAAGCCAAACTCCACATCGCAGGGTCTTTAATCGAAATTTTGGTCGAAGACTGCTCGAAATCATCGATATAAGACTGGTCATTAATTCCTTTATTCTGTCCCGGAATCAGGTAGGCGCCTTCTGCTTTAAAATTAATATTGGACGGAGCTTCAGTGTTTACCAAAGGTATTTTGTCTGCAAGCCTCGTAAGGAAAGGAACTTCTTTGTTGAACATCAAGTTCATTCCTGCCATGGTATTATTTACGGCTTCATCGCCGAAGTTGACCTTTTGGGTAAGCGGCCTTTCTGCATAATTCACCACAGTGGCGCCCAGAAGAAGGTTTTCGTTGAATTTCCTTTCTAAATTTAATCCTAAAAACCTTTTCCGCTGCGTATTGAACATCAGCTGGCTTTCCATAGAAATATTGATGGCCTGGCCCGAATTTTTGATCTGTTCGTTGATGATATTTACCGTTCCGAACATATAATCCACGGTGTAGTCCTGCCCTTCGATCAGCTGTACGCCATTTGCAGTAACTTTCACAGAACCCTGCGGAATATTCAGTGCACCGAGAGCAATTCCGGAACCCTGTGTTCCTTTAAACCTACCTTCAACGGTATAGCGCAGGGCAAGATTGCTTTGAGCGGCAATCTGTTTTTGCTGGGTATATAAATCCGTAAAAACAAACTGCGGATCGCTGCTTCCCAAAACATTCTGCATATAGCTTCCGAAAGGCTGAGATTTGGTGAAAATCAGTTTTCCGTCCTGAGATTTGATGGTGATTCCTTCAACGAAATCAAAAAGGCCGTCGCCGGTATCAGTTCCGTTATTCTGAAGGTCATTGTTCAGGTTTAGCCTGTCCCAGTTTAAAAGCTTGAGAAGGTTGATGTCCTGTACATTGGTTCCCGGCAGGTAATTTACTTTACCGTTTTGCGGTGAATTGTAATAAACGTTTGCGGCGAAGTTTTCCTGTGAAATTTGGTTGGCATTGATCGGGTAAACGTTCTTCATCATGAGGTTCCACATGGGGGATGTGGTTTTCACCGTGGTATTCGGCTTTAAAAGTTTTGTGATTAAAACCGGGCTTTCCTCGGAAAACTCTCCTACTTTGTAAACCGTTCTTTCGCCGTTCACGGTGTACGAATAAGCAACTGCCAGCAGCTGATTGTCATTTAATTTTTGATTTAGTGATAAATATCCTAACTGCCTGTCGTAAGTAAATTCGTTAGGATTCAGCCTTCTTGCTTTTCTGTTGAAGATAAACTGTTCACCGTCTATATAAACTTCCGGTGCGCCACTGGCATTTGGGAAACTTTGACCTTTAATGGTGTTGTAAGCTGTATTCGGGTCACGAAGCCCTGCTCCCAGATTGCTGATGTTTTGATAGAGATTATTTTGGAGGTTGCTCGGGTATCCTGACGTTCCTTCACCCAAATCCCTGATACCGATGATACTTTTCTGATCCTGAAGATTCCCCGAACCCTGTTCAAGAACCCAGGCTTCAATACGGTTGATATTTATTTTTGAATTGATTAAAGGGTAATTCAAAAGCGCATTGTCATAATTGTTGAGGAAATAATGTCCCAAGTAATAGTGCTGGTTTTCCTCATAATCAATCGCGTTTATTTTAAAAGTCTGCAATGCTCCACCACCCTGAACGACAATATTTCTCGCCTCGCCCTGCTGTTGCGAAAAAACCATCGTTCCGTAGGTTTTACCAAGCTGGAATTCGGTTTTTAAACCAAAAAGCGACTGCGAACCGCGGATTAAACCGGTAGACAGCGGCATATTCACATTTCCGAATTCCACCCTTTTTATGATTTTGTCTTCGCCGCCGGTGGTGGGATCATTCAGTCCCTTGCTCTGAAGGTCTTTCCAGGTGCCTTTGGCCTGCCAAACTAAATTCATACGATTTTCGAAGGCGAAACCGCTCTGCGTGTCGTAGTTGGCCCTAAGCTGTAAATTTTCTCCGACTTTCCCCAACAAACCAAGCTGAATTCTTTGCTGGATGTTGATTGCGAAATTGCTTCGGTTCTGCGGCAGTATTAAAGGATTGTCAATTTTTTGGTAAAGTCCACCCAAGTCGAAAGAGGCAAATCCCTGCGGTATAAGCTCTATTTTGTTGCTTCCGAAAATGCTTTCAAATAATTTGTTTTTCACCAAAACTGCCGGAATGAGCCCTTTTTTCTGGGCTTCCGTCTGGTCTTTACGGAAAATCACATTATAATTAGCAGATTTCTCTCGGTAGTAATCTGCAAGCTGGGTGCTCATCACATAATCCTGATATTCCCTCACCGTCATCACCGTGGGTGCGCCGATGACCGTGTTCCCAATCTTTGGATAAAGAAAATACATTCCGGTTTCCACATCGTAGAAAGCTTCGTAGCGTGTAGGATTGGGCAGACTGAAATCTTTCCGGATGCTTATACTGTCCTGCGGCAAGGCCTGGGCAGTAGATTTAGCAAAAGAAAAGAACAGAAATAGGAAAACAGATAATCTATAAATTATAAAATTCTTTCTCACCAAGTGTTTTTAAAGGTTTTTTAAAATCTGCTTTACAAGATCTTCGACCGAAATTTCCGGCTTTTGTTTCAGGAACCTGTCCGCAATTTTTTCGCTCATTTTTTTAGAAATTCCTAAAACTTCTAATGCAGATAACGATTCTTCCTTTACTTTATTATTTACTGAAACAGAATTATTTTTCTCTTCGGTACTGAATTTTTGTACTTTATCTCTCAGGTCAACAATTATTCTTTCTGCGGTTTTGGCACCGATACCTTTTACCCTTTGCAAAAGCCCACTGTTACCCGATAAAACCGCATTGCCAATCTCCACATTATTCAATGAGGACAGCATGATGAGCGCCGATACCGGGCCAACGCCGTTCACGCTTATCAGAAGATTAAACATCTCTTTTTCCGAAGAAGTATGAAACCCAAAAAGCAAATTTGCATCTTCACGGATAATTTGTTGGGTAAAGAGAAAAGTTTCCTTACCCAAATTTAGTTTTTCTGAGGTCTGCAGGCTGATTCCCACGTAATAACCAACACCGTTAACATCGATGACGGTATAAGTTGGTGTGAGTTCCTGTACAGTTCCTTTTAACGAGTAAATCATTTTCCGGACTTTTTCATTTCTTCTCTTCTCTGCGCATCCAGAACGGCAATGGTGGCCAAATTCACGATTTCATCCACACTGGAACGCATCTGCACCACGTGGACCGGCTGTTTCAAGCCCATTAAAATAGGTCCTACAACCTGCGCTACTTTCATTCCTCTGATAATTTTGTATGAAAGGTTCGCACTTTCAAGATTCGGGAACACAAAAACGTTTGCCGGTGTTGTGCCCAGTTTGGAGAAAGGATAATCTGCCAAATGGTCTGCATTCATCGCAAAGTCAGGCTGAATTTCGCCATCAACAACCATTTTAGGAAACTTTTGGTGAAGAATTTCGACCGCTTTTGCCACTTTCTTGGAAGTCTCTGAGATTCCTGCGAAATTTTCGTAGCCCAGCATCGCAATTCTTGGTTCGATGGCGAAAGTTTTCACAGTAATTTCAGCCATTTTCGCAATGTTGACCAAATCTTCGACTGACGGATCCGCATTGATGGATGTATCTGCAAAGAAAATCGGTTTCTTCTCGGTTAAGATCATCATCATCCCAGCTACTTTATCTACACCGTTTTCTTTTTCAATGACTTCTAAAACCGGCCGGAGTACAGAGGTGTAATTTTTAGAAAAGCCGACAATCAGCCCGTCGGTATCGCCGTGTTTCAGCATCAGCGGGCCAAAATAATCACGCTGGCGGACAAAACGTTTCGCCTTGTACTCATTCATACCTTTTCTTTGGCGAAGTTTCCAAAGCGTATCCCGGTATTCGCGGCGTTTTTCTTCCTGGTCATCATCCATCGGATCCACGATTGGCACATCGATTTCGATTCCGAATTTCTGCATTTGCTCCCTGATGAATTTTTTCTCACCCAAGAGAATAGGTTGCGCAATCCCTTCTTCGTAAAGAATTTGTGCAGCTTTCAGGACATTATACTCTTCAGCATTTCCAAGTGTAATTCTTTTCGGGTTTGAACGCGCCCTGTTCTGCATCATACGGATCAGTTTCTCGTCGCGCCCCATTCTGTCGAGGAGATTGTTTTCATACTCCTCAAAATCGGTGATCGCTCTTCCCGCAATACCGCTTTCCATAGCTGCTTTTGCCACAGCGATAGAAACCCTTGTGATCAAACGGTTATCGAAGGGCTTGGGAATAAAATAATCTCTGCCGAAATTCAAAGATTTCAAATTGTAAGCTAAAATCACAGCTTCCGGAACAGGTTCTTTGGCAAGATCTGCAAGGGCGTGAACTGCCGCCAATTTCATTTCTTCATTAATTCCTGAAGCCTGCACATCCAAAGCGCCACGGAAAATATATGGGAAGCCCAAAACATTGTTCACCTGGTTAGGAAAATCGCTTCTTCCGGTAGCCATGATCACGTCTTTGCGGGTTTTTATCGCCAGATTATAATCAATTTCCGGAGTTGGGTTAGCCAAACCAAAGACAATTGGATTTTCTGCCATCGAGTTCAGCATATCCGGCGTCATCACGTCGCCTTTTGAAAGCCCAACGAAAACATCGGCACCCATTAATGCTTCGTCCAAGGTATCTTTATCCGTATTTACGATAAAATCGAGCTTTTCCGGAGTTAAATTTTCTCTTTTGTGGTTGATCACGCCTTTGCTGTCGCACATCAGCACGTTTTCTTTCTTTAATCCGAGAGCGATATAAAGTTTTGTACAGGCAATCGCTGCGGCTCCGGCACCGTTCACGACCATTTTCACCTCATCAATCTTTTTTCCGGCCAGCTCCAGAGCATTCAGCAAAGCTGCTGCAGAAATGATTGCAGTACCGTGCTGGTCATCGTGCATCAACGGAATGTTGAGTTCTTCTTTCAGTCTTTGTTCGATATAGAAAGCTTCAGGTGCTTTAATATCTTCAAGATTGATTCCGCCAAAAGTTGGGGCAATTCCTTTGACAATTTCGATGAATTTATCAGGATCTTTTTCACTAATCTCGATATCAAAAACATTGATGTCTGCGAAAATTTTAAATAAAAGCCCTTTCCCTTCCATCACCGGCTTTGAGGCTTCAGCACCGATATCCCCCAGTCCCAGTACCGCGGTTCCATTGGAGATCACTGCTACCAGATTTCCTTTTCCGGTATAATCGTAAATGGTTTGCGGATTTTTTTCAATCTCAAGACACGGAATTGCTACGCCCGGCGAATAAGCCAGGGAAAGATCCCGCGCTGAGGAATGCGGTTTTGATGGAATGACTTCTATTTTACCTTTTGGTTCTGCTTTATGATAGTCGAGAGCGGCTTGGTTGAAGTTTTTCTCGTCTCTGTTTTTGTATGTAGGCATTGATTTGATTTGAAATTTAAAAAATTATATCCCAAGATTCGGGAGAATGTACTGTCTGTGGTATTCCACAAGGCTTTCGATAGGCTTCTGCACAATCTTGCCGATGTTTAAGTGCAGGTCGGCTGCTGCTGAACGCAAAATATCTTCGTAATAATAGGCGATGGATCCAATGAAATTCACCTCACTGCTTTTACTTTCCTCATACGGAATGACCTGATAATCGAGGTAGTTTTTCAGTTCCTGAAAGACGAGATGCTGCAGATACGGATGCTCTTTGCGTGTAACGATAAATCTGCTGAATTCTGCCAAATAAGCATTTGCCCGGGGATTGTGGTACATATTTGCGATAAGATCCTCGATATTCAGGTTATAAGCTTCCGTAAATTCTTTGTGAAGGTCTGGCGGCATTTTTTTCATGAAATAGTTCTTCACCAAAAGCTTCCCAAGAGCGCAGCCGCTTCCTTCATCACCTATTAAAAATCCAAGAGACGGCAGTTCGCGCTTAATGTTTTCGCCATCGAAATAGCATGCATTGGAACCGGTCCCGAGAATACAGACGATGGCCGGCCTCCCGTTGTATGCTGAATAAGCTGCTGCAGTAAGGTCTTCTTTTACGGTAATTTTAGCGTTTGTAAAAACTTTCTTCAGCGAATCTTCAACCCTGAGGCAATTTTCGCGCACACCGCAGCCAGAACCATAAAAATAAATATGATTCACCTGAAAACGGTTTTCGGAAAGCTGCTGATTATTTAATATCTCTGCCGGAATTTGTGAAACGTCTATGATATTGGGATTGAACCCAATGGTTTCTGTCTTGAAGGCGATGTCCCAGTTATGATCCAAAATAACCCAATCGCATTTTGTGGAGCCGCCATCAACAATAGCAATCATATTTTAACAAAATTTAAAGATGCTAAAATATAAAAATTAATCTTAAAATTATATGCTTAATCTTCGCTGCTTTCTTCCAGAAGCCAGTCTTCTATCTCGTCTTCAAGATATGAGGTCTGCAGTTTTACAGCGTTAATGAAATCATCCGGAATAGATGCTCCTTCAGAGGTTTCAAGATTCCAAAGCTCGTCCGACATCGTTTGGTATTCAGAATAAACTCTCCTGAAGCGGTCATTTGTTTTTTCAAGCTCTTCAATACGTTTTTGTTGAGGCTCAAATTTGCGGTATCGTCTTGAGTTGTTCACAATACTTTCACATTTAATGGTTAAAAAGGATAAAGTCAGACAATGTATTCTTAGAGAATCTTCAAGATAAGCCGCGCTGCCAGCGAATAATTTTCAGCAGCAGGGTGATATCAGGTAATTTTTTGCAATTTATTGATTAAAGGTAAAAATATTTTTGAAACTGCAAAATTTCTTTTGATAATTTTATTAATGTTTAACATTATTTTAAATTTGCAGCACAAAAGATAAAATGAAACAACTTCTGCTGAGCCAAAAACAGGTGCTTTTCTTTGTGTTAGCAGGCGCTATGAGCGCTGTAATCGAAGTTGGGACATTTAAATTTTTCAGCGTGCAGCTGCCGCCGATATTTGCCTGGGAAAAGAATCTGTACGGAGTTCATTTTCCTTTAAGCAACATTCTTTCAACCTCCTGCGGTATTATTTCAAACTATTTTTTCAGCATCTGGTTTGTTTTCGAGAGAGGCAAGCATTCAAAAAGGAGAGAATTTGCTTATTTCATTGCAATTTCTGCGATTTCCACGGTGCTCAGCCTTATGTTTTTCCAGATATTTTACAGCAGCGCTTTCAGAAATGAATATTTCGATTTAGGATTTTTCGTCTTCAGCCCGGAAATGCTGAGCAAGATCGCTGCAATCGTTTTGGTTTCTGTCTTGAATTACTCCGTTAAAAAAAGAATTATTTTCAGCGGATAACCTCAGCACCTAAATTTTTATATTTTTGAGGCAGAAAATTTCTATGAAAAAAATTCTGAATTATCTGTGGCGCGCCTGGTTCCTATTTCTGGCATTTCTATTTATCCTGATTTTTGGCCTGCCGGTAATCCTGCTTTCCATCAAAGAATCTCATTTCAAATATGCCTACATCTTTATCCGCTGGTGGTGTATCATACTTTTTTACGGCATGGGATTCCGCTACGAACTCATCAAAAAGACCGAAAAATCCATCGATAAAAAAAGGCAATATATTTTCATATCTAATCATACTTCGATTATTGATATTATGCTGATGAGCGTTCTTCATCCGCACCATCCCTTATGTTTCATCGGGAAAAAAGAACTTGCCAACATCCCCGTTTTCAGTATTATCTATAAAAGAATATGCATTCTGGTGGACCGTAAAGATCCGCGCAGCCGCGCCGATGTTTACCGCCGGGCAGCAGAAAAAATGAACCACGGACAAAATATTGTGATCTTCCCGGAGGGCGGCGTTCCCGATGACAGTTCGATCATACTGGATACCTTTAAAGACGGAGCGTTCATTCTCTCAGCCAAACATGATTTTCCAATAGCGGTTTATACTTTTGCAGGCTTGAAGGAAATGTTTCCGTTTGATTATTCGAAGGGTTTTCCGGGAAAGGTTCAGGTTTATTTAAATGAAATTCTTGAACCTTCAGCAAATACACAGGAGCTGAAATTAATTTCTCATAATGAGATAAAAAAGACGCTGACTGAATACTTTGAAACCAAATAAATAATTATATTTGTTTTAACAATTACCAAAAATATGTCTGTAAACACCAAACAAACCAACTGGGGACAGTTTATCCCGCTGGTTACTGTATTTTTCTTCTGGGGCTTCGTTGCTGCGAGTAACGACATTTTGATTCCGGTTTTCAAGAAAGCTTTTAACCTGACCCAAATGCAGAGCCAAATGGTTCAGTTTGCGTTTTATGTGGCATATACGGTGGGATCCCTTATTTATATGTTAATTTCTAAGGGGATGAAGCAGGATTTAATCAATAAAATCGGTTACAAAAACGGTTTGATATTAGGTTTGCTGATTTCTGCAGCGGGCACGCTCCTGTTTATTCCTGCGGCAAACGCAGGTTCTTTTGTCCTGATGATATCGGGACTTTTCACGGTAGGTTTGGGATTCTCCCTTCAACAGATTGTTGCTAATCCACTGGCAATCGCATTAGGGCCAAATGAAACCGGATCACAAAGACTGACGATGGCCGGCGGTATCAACAATTTTGGTACGACCATCGGCCCGCTTATTGTTTCTTTCGCAATTTTCGGTTCCGCAACAGCAGCAAATACTGAAGCAAGCGTTGAATCTGTTAAAATTCCGTATCTGATTTTAGGTGCGGCTTTTGTTTTAGTTGCGCTCCTGCTTAAATTTTCATCTCTGCCTAAAGCCACTGAAACCAATACTGCAGATACCCATGATTTACAGCCTGGGCATCACCGCAAAAGTGCTTTTGCTTTCCCACAATTGGTTTTGGGAATGATTGCGATTTTCGTGTATGTTGGTGTGGAAGTCTCCACTGCGAGTAATTTACCGGCTTATATGGAAAACAATCTTGGTTTTGAAACTAAAGATATCGCACCTTATGTTTCTTTATACTGGGCATCTTTGATGATCGGCAGATGGACCGGCGCTGTAGAAGCGTTTGATGCCGGAGCTGGCTTCAAGAAAACCATGAGGTTTATCGCGCCATATCTTGCTTTTGCGGTATTCCTGTTGGTTAACTTTATTGCTCAGCACGATCTCAAACCTTTCTATATTTATGCGTTCGTAATTTTGGTGATGATTGCGGCTGACATTGCGAGCAAAGGTAATCCGGCAAGAATGCTTCTTATCTTTTCCTGCCTTGGGATTCTGGCACTGTTGATCGGGATGCTGACTTCCGGAATGGTTTCTGTTTATGCATTTACCAGCGTAGGTCTGTTCTGCTCTACTTTATGGCCATGTATTTTTGCTCTTGCAATTAATGGATTGGGAAAACACACCAATGAAGGTTCCGGTTATCTGATCATGATGATTATGGGTGGAGGTATCGTGAGTTTGCTTCAGGGCTATATCGCTGATCTTACCAATATTCATTTCAGCTATATTGTTGGAATCGTGTGTTTTGCATACCTTGCGTTCTATGCTGTGCGCGTTACAGGAATCCTCAGGGCTCAGGGAATTGAACTTGACAAAGTAAAAACAGAAGGTGGCCATTAATAATACAAAAATATTATCAAAGAAAAGGTTTTGGGCAGGTGTTTTACTTGCCCAATTTCTTTTGTTCTACCTATTCTCAAAAATAGATTTTATCATCCGGCTGGCTGAGTCATTCTTTGAAAAGCAAAAAGCCATTCACCAAAGCCTTTTTTCAAAATTTAATTTTTCGGTGGGCGATGTTTTTTATGTTTTGCTTGCCGTCTTATTAATTTATCTGATTTTAAGAACCGTTCTGAAGCGGGGCCAACGGAATGGTGTCAGGCTGCTGATCATTTTAAATATAATCTATTTTAGTTATCAGATATTTTGGGGACTGCTGTATTTCCAGGATCCAATAAGTGAAAAGCTTCCCGATTACGAAATAAAACTGGATGACGCAAAAGCATTATCCCTGATATATCTTGAGAAATGTAAAAGAACCAGAGCACAGGTACAGGAAGACCGGAACGGTGTTTTTAAGGTTTATGATAAAAATTTGGTGGTGGAAGAAATTCTCAGGAATCAGAAGCAGTTACCGCAATTCCTTAACCCAAAAGCCGGAAGTGATGTTGACAGCTTTAAATCTTCCCTATTCAAAGACATCATGAGTTACACTGGGATTTACGGCTACTATAATCCATTTACTGCGGAAGCTCAGTACAATCCAAAATTACCTTCGACACATCTCCCATTCACTTTAGCACATGAGAGCGCCCACCAGCTGGGCTATGCGCGTGAACAGGAAGCTAATTTTATAGGGTATTTAATTGGTGTAAACTCCCGGAACATGGATTTGAAATACAGCACGGAGTATTTCGTGCTTAAAAGCCTGTTAAATTTGATTGTAGAGCAGGATGAAAAATTTGTAAAAGCTGTTATTGCCCGATATTCTCCAGGAATGAAAAGAGACAGGCTATATGAAATAATGTTTCGATACAGACATTCCGGAGTTTTAGATTCATTCTTTGGGTTTACAAATAATATTTTTCTAAAAACAAACCAACAGGAAGGCAGCATCACTTACAGCTATTTTAACGATTTGTTAATCAGGTATGAAAAAGAACACCAATAAAAAAGAATCGCATCTTGCGACACGATTCTAAAAACACAAATGATGAAAAAAAATTTATTGCTTCTGTGAAGCGTGTGCCTCATTAAAGCGATGTAAAAGTAGCACAATTTTTTTTTATAACAAATTTTTTTATACTTTTTTCTTTCAAATTTTGAGAAATTTTACTTTATGGATTCTACTGAAGCTTTTTTAATATTTATCTATAAAAAATATTCAAAAGCAGCACTTTTGTAGCAAAATAATTATCTAATCGGTGTTTGCCACACCCAATTACAACCTGGAACATTCTTTCATTTACGAAACAGAATTGAGCAGGTAATAAAAAAACCGATGCACAAAATGCATCGGTTTTAGTAGCGAAGACGGGAGTATAGATTAATTTCAATAAACAACCATAAATATTTATTTTATTGTTTTTTAACATTTTACAATATTTTATAACACAATGAAAAACATTAAAACCCAATGAACAATCCCAAATTTAGTCCCCGATTTTTGAAGGAGGGACTAATAAAAATTACCCAAATTGAATTATTATTAGGTTTCGATATTGTCTCTGTCCCCCAATAATATAGAGACATACGCCCCCTAAAATTTATTTTAATTATCATTAGTTAGTCGTTCCTTAACAAAACCCACTATTTAATTTATTTTTAAAAACAGGATTAGAAAACAGCATAATTTGTATCTTACAAAATAAGAAAATAATTTTCTGTTTCAGTAGTTCCATCATTTTCTTCATGTTCCAAGCGGTTGCAGCTAGTAATGCATTGATTTGTGGTCCCGTTTCTCCCATGAAGTAATTTTTTGCCAGCCTAAAATCGGTTTTTAAATGTCCGATGATAGTTTCTATTGCCGCTCTGGTTCTAAATTTTTTGCGCTTTGTCTGCTTTTGATAAGCAGTGTCTTTTTTTCTTGGAGTGCTTGGGATGAAGATTTTCACGCCCTTTATTTCTGATTTTCCTCTGCCACCTCTATCGTAAAGGAGTTCTTTTGGGAGCTTTTGACCACCGGTTTCCATCTGTTCCAAAAGTGGTTCTATGGTGTGACCATCGTAAGGAGTTTGCAAAAATGCTTTAATCCCGAGAATGATTTTCTTGCCTTTGTTGGCGGTGGTTATCAAACCTACCTTATTCCCAAATTGTTCATTGCTTTATTATTGTTTTTTAATGGTATTCACGAATACTTCGCATTTCATACTGGCTATGCGCTTTTCCTTTGGCAATACATCGGGTAAAAGGCTTGTGAATACTGTAAATTTTATCGGCATCGTTTCTTTTTTGTGTGACAACCTTGGTGTACAATGTCATTAAATCTTTATAAATTCTTGCTGTCCTGCATTAAAATTCCGTTGCAATTCACGAATCAGTCTCATGGCGATGGTTTTGAGCTGTCTTTGAGATTTCCTTGCCGCTTTTGCCCGCTTGGGATGTTTTCCGTTGTAGGTGTTGCGCACCATTTGTTTGCTGACTTTTGTGTAGCGTTGTCTTTGTTTTATGCCTTCATTTCCGGCTATTTTGTTGCAATAATCGATCACTTTTTTGCACAATTTTGCATCGGTAGGAAAAGAGGTATTATTCTCCTGAACGGTAGTATCGGACAAAACAAAATTTGAGGTGTTCGTCTTGGCATCGTGCATTCTTACGCTGTAGGCAAAGATTTTTTCGATACCTTTTTCGCCAATTCTTTTTCGGAAATGAACAAAATTACTCGGGTCACAAGGAAATTCGTGTTCAAAGAAAACCCTGCCACAAAAATGCTGCATATAAGGATTCATGATCCAGGCTTTTTCCAACGTCTCATTGCCCAAATTATACAAATGTTTCAGTAGCAAACAACCCACCATAAACCGAATCGGATGGCTCGGATTGCCCACTTTGGAATACAAGGGCGAAAATTCTTTCTCAAAATAATTCCAATCTATTTTTTCTGAAAGTAGAACAAGTTCATGCTCGTGGTCAATAAAATCCACCAACATTGGGCGGAATAATTCTGGCTTCTTTTCTGGATTTTTCCCCAACATATTTGCAAGGTTTTAAAGCTCTAAGATACAAATTCTTGCAATAAAAAACAAGCTATTCTAAACCCAAAATACTACTAATCAGTAAATTATAGGTGGTTTAAGGAGAGACTAAACATTCCTTATGTGCCTGAATGAAAAAAGCGGCTGTAAAGACAGTGGTATGGAATGCTGAAAGAAAATGCTTTTTGTTGCTGGAAGTGGGGCGATGGGTGCTGGAAGTTTTTTGGAAAGGTATTTTCTTTCAGTATGGAATACGACTGTGCGCGGTGAAGAAAGCGACTGGACGACTTGTCCGTGCAGTGGCTGAAGGAACTTGGAAAATCCCGAAACAGTCTGTACCATTTTTCTGCATCCTTGAATGGGTGGCGGGGATTTGAAGGTTTTGATTTGGGAAACTTATCTTCTAAATTATAATGACACCGGCGGCTGGAAGGCGGTGGATTGTGCGGGCTTCGCCCAAACAAAAGGAAAGCATTTTACATAATGCCACATTATAGGCACTTGGCATTAGCTTGTGAGGGAATGAAGGTTTGCAGAATGTTTTGGAATTTGCTTTGGACTGCATACCGTAAAGGACGAACTCCCCGTTGCGTTGGACTGTGCGTATAATGTTCATTATGTAACTTGCTGGGGAAGAGCGGGGATTAACTTAATATCTTTATAATTCTAATTTCATTTTTATACTCAGCGATTCCAACCCATGTTTTAGCAAACATTTGATTTTTCTTAAACGAAATATATTGATCTAGTCTTTTTTCAAGTAATTCGTAATCATTACCAATCATGAATGTAAAACCAAATCCTCCATCTGACATTGTAAAAATCGAAGCATCATGCAATTCATCATCTTTGTAATACATTTTCTTAATTTTTTCAATTTTCTGCATCAAGTCATTTATTGAATTACGATTAAAACTTAACAGCTTTAATGAAACCAATGATTTACATGGAATAGATGAATTATCAATTTTTGATATTAATTCTTTAAATTTTAAATTTTTGAAATATGAAGGTTTCTTAATAGGTCTACCTTCAAAAAGATGCATATAATAATTGTTTATAAAGTCAGTTTCATTATCAAAGTATACATAATTGGCTCCTTCATTTTTCGCTTTTTCAATAAATCGATCCAAATCTAAACCTCCTCTACTAATAAAATATCCCACTAAATCCATTTCTTCATATATGTGTGCATCATTGTACTCCAAAAATCTTGATCTAGAATCTAAATAATGAAATAATAGAGAAGGGGTTTCGAAAAAATCATTTATAGAAATTAAATCATACAAACTTATGATCCACGGAAAATATTTCTCAGAAAAAAAATTTAATTCGTCATCAGTTTTTATTTTAGGAATGATGTTGCCTAAAGGTTCTAGAGTTAAACTGACTAATTGAAAAACAGCATTTCGCGGCTTTTCAATTACAATTAATTTCCCATTTTTATCATAAAAATCTGCACCAATTTCAATAAAATCAATTGTTCGAACTGCCTGATCATATGATTTTTTTATTAAATCATTTAAGTGATCCTTTGTTTTATCTTTATGACCGGATTTTGCTTTTTCAGAAATAACATTTGCTTTTGCTTCAATAACAAATACATAATTATCAAAAACAATAATAGCGTCAGTCTCATATCTATTTTCACCGTCATAATAAAAGACATTCTTATAGATTTTTGATTCTGGTAAAAGTGAGGAAAAGTAATCTACACCAGTATCTAATAGAAAATCGTGTTTAATCTTTGTATACCTATCAAATAATTTTGTGTGTTTGCGGAATTCCTTTTTGTAAACCTCTTCCACCGCCCAATTAAAAAGGGGGATTGAAGGAATTAAATAACTTTCATTGTGCTTGATAATAGGTTTATGATGCAGATAGTTCAAAGGTTGATAAATCTTTTCATTTTCAGGGATTTCCAGGAATTGACAAGAATAAGTATTTAGAAAATTTTTTACTTCTGTTACATCAATATCGCAGAATTCCGCAAGTTCATCAACTGTGAAAACATAGCATTTACTAAAATTTTTGTAGAGTTGCGTAAGACTATGCTTAATGCACAAATCTCGAATGTCGATTTCACGCTTATTTATTACTTCTTCGAGGTTAACAATATTTGATCCAATACTTTCTGCCCCAACAACTCCTTTTTTATATTTTATTAATTGCTTTGCAAGTACTTTACCTTTTTCTATTGTTTCATCAGATGCAGTGGCATATTTTTTACGTAAAAATTCAACAATTTTCTTTCTTATAATTATTGTTGTATCGTGTGAAAACCCGAATATTTTTTCTATTTTATCATTAAATGGTTTGTAAAGTATTTTAGAAAAAGATAAATGATGTTCAGGATGACCGGGATTTCTTATATTAGCCGACTCTCTTTGTAAAGTCAAATTAATTTCGGACAATAAACTTTTATCCATTGGTTTTTCAGACATGGAAATAGCATCACTTAAAAAACAGAAGCGTAAAGCGGCTTCTTGAATTTTCTCGAAAGCAAACGGTAGTTCATCTTCGGAAATGATAGTTTGTTCAATAATCGGTTTTTTCAGGCAGTGAATTGCAACAGCTTCTGCAACAAAAAAGTGTTTATCTTCCCTATAATCTGAATATTCATTGCCATTGTGCAACGCATTATAAAATGCCAAATAGCTAATTAGATCTAAAGAATTGATTTTACCGGATATATCACAAATTATTTCAAAATTTTCCTGTAGCTTGACCGGGAGATCTTTTTTCCATTCATCGTAAATTTTTTCATGCTCTTCCATTCTAAGCTGTAAAAATCACGGATAAATTAAAATGAACTTAAATCAAAAGCGTAAGTATAATCAATCAAGGCATTGTCTTCCTGATTTTTAAGCCACGCTGTTTCTTTATGACTAATCTCCACCACTTCTTTGGTAGTTTTCCCTTTAAAAAATCTACAAACATTTTGCAATGTTTTTAGTTCATCTTCCGAAAACGACTGCCAATCTGAAAGCTTCTCGTCTCCTAAAAGGAACTGTTCGCCTACTTTACCATCCGGATATTCTATGTATTTTATTTTTACAAAACTATCCTTTTCCATTTTTTCAAAAAGACTTCTGAAGTTATCCGGAACCGGACCTCTTGCTATGGCTGCGTATCGGCAACCTGATATTGAAGAACCAAAATTTTTATATTGCAAAAAATCAGAATAAAAAAGTAATTTATTTAATAATGTTTTTTGTGGTTTCAAATTTTTAGCAAAGTATGCAACCATGGTTGCTAACCTGTTATAATCCGGCGATTTGTAACCCGTAAAGGGGCTTGGTTCTTTACCACCCAATAAAAACTCTTCAAAGGAAAAATCATCTTCAAAACCTACAAGTTTTGCATTGATTTTTGTAATTATTGATTTATAGTCTTTCTCCTTAATTATTGCTTTATTGCTTTCCAACATGTTTTTGAAAACAAAAGGACTGTCCGCTAAACGTATTGCCTTTGCATTCGAAATACTGGGAATTTCTCCATTTTCATAGAGAGCATACTGATTAGGACCAAAACCAAACAGTTCGCTCATTTTTGCAGCAGACAAGCCATATTTCTGACGAAGTTTTTTAATTTCTTCCGGGAACGGAATGTTATTCAATTCCCGGTATTTGTTATAAATCTGACGAAGGTTAACTTCATCTAATTCTGTGGTTACCACACTTTGTTTCGTGTCTTCACAATAATAACTAAGGTTTGTGTATTCGATTTCCTGTTTTCTGAAACTTACTTTTCTTGATTCTTTTTGTAGTTTCATTTCTTTTCCCGTGAAAGGACTTTTCATAATGTTCTCACTTAAATGGATAGTTCATAGGATACTGTGAGGTATGGAAAGAAATACATATTACATTAAGCGCGGTAATTGTAATTTTAATGTATACTTCCTTTTCTTTGACTTTCTTTCCGAAAACCCACATGGGTTCTATGCCATACTGATCGTTATCTAACGGACCTTCGGAATAGTCTTCCAGAACAAGCTTTTCGATATAAGCTTTTCTTTCAAGTGCTTTAATCTCTAACTCTGCGAGTGTTTGGGTGTTTACCTGCCTGTCGATAAAGAAAATTTCGCCTGCAGCGCTTACAGACTTCAGTTCTTTAAGAAACTGTGATACTTCATCTTTGGTGGCCAAGGTTGTAATCTTTGCGCAAAGATATAAAACAAAAATTAAACCACAAAGTTTTATTTATCATTTAATTTAACAATTTTATAAACTTTAAAGTTAGAATTTCATATAAATCGGAACTTCGCTTAAATTCATTGGAAGTGTCGGCAGACCATTACTTTCTTTTTGACCTTCTTCATAATTAATAATAAAAGCAAGATACATTATCGCAGCTCGAACTGTTTTTAACAACCGCAAAGTTTTACTTTCAAAATCATCACGGTTTATTATAAAAATAATTTCTTTGTCAGCATTAAAGAAATTACTATACAAATAAGTATCATACATTATTTTCAGGCCTTTGTGCTCAATAGAGTTTCGTAATTCGGCAATCTGTTTTGAATCTGGATCTAACACCTCATCATGTTCTTTAATGAAAAAATCTTTACTTAACCAGAATAACCCTCTTAAAGCCCAATTTTGAGAGTTTTGAAAATGCTCATGTAATGTTTTGTTATCTTTCTTGAACCAAACACTTCTAAAGTTTACGCGATTGTAGTTGTTTCCCAGTTTCAAATAATCATTTAGGAAATATGCAATTTTATCTAAAATTGAATAGGTGTTGCGAAAAGCACTTTTAGCGAGTTCAAGATTGTAAGAAAACAAAGCACTTTCCATAGTATCTACAATTACTACATCTTCGTCTGAAAAATGAGGATCTTGAAAAACGACTGATTTGTAATAGAAATATCTTGCAGTTGCAAATTCCTGCTTAAGTTGATTGTAAAGTGTGAAATATGTTGGTGGCGCTTTGGTTTCTAAGATTAAAGATGGCAAATTCAAGCAATCGTGAGAAGCAAATTTAGACGCTCCCAAATCGTTTAAAGGATTAATGTAAAGGTAATTTTCTAAACACCAATATCGGTAATTGTTCAGTTTTTCATTATCACCAAATTCAAAACTGTTTAAATTAAACTGTTCTGAAAGGATTTTTACATCATAAGTAGCATCCATATACGATTTCATCTTGAGAAATTGATTTGCAGCATCACCTTCAAGATATTCCTTAAAGTGTAATGCTTCTTTGATTTTATGGTAGCCGTAGTTAATAAAATATAACTTATGTGAATTGTCAAAAATTTGATTTGAATAAAACATTAAGCCATGTCCACTATTTGCTAATGCCATTGGAAAATTAGGGAAAATATTTAATGCCTTGCGCCAATATTCCTGCGCTTCAATAAACCTGCCTATAAAAGAAAAAGTATTACCAAGATTAGTATAAATCTGACATTTCCTTAAGTCATCTATTTCTTCAAATCCTAGAGATGCAATTGCTTTTCGAAGATGGAATACCTCATGTGAAATTTCTTCCATTTCAAAATTCCAGGAATCGGGTGTGTTGAAATATTTTAATTTACGCAAATAGCCGTAGCCGTTTGCAATATCGTAATAAAGCAACGTTTGCAAAGGGGCTGATAATTCTTCTATTTGAATCTGACCAATTAAATCAAAAGCTTTACTAATACCTGAGATACTATTATTATCAAAAGAAAGATCAAACAATTCTCCAACAATATCTACCTGTTCTTTACCTGTAAGATTAGAAATATCAGTAATTAGCAAAAGGTCTTCAAACTTTTTCATGTAGTTACCAATGCGATTGTATCCTTTTAATTTTCTGATATCTATCCTGGTGAATCGCAACAATTTCATCGACTAAATATTCTCGCCACCCTATATGATTAAAAGGCTTTATAAAAATGATTGGAATATTATTCTTGCAATAGATTTCTTCACGTCTTCCATAGTCATTTAGACCGGGATTACCGATTACCTCAATGTAAATTCCCAATTCAGGCAGGTAAAAATCCGGACAAAATATGCGTGGGCGATTGCCATCATCTGTAAGAAATACAGGTTGCTCGAATGTCCAAAATATTTTAAGTTCTTTTAAGAAATTGCAGACTTCCAATTCTGCTTTTGACATACTGTCGTAGACGCTATTCATTTGGATTAATTTAAGTTGCTTAATCGTTCTTTAATTTCTATCCATTCAAACATTGGTTTTCCTTGTGAATTATATTCAGGCAGAACCTGATTTTCAAGTGGGTGCTTGTAGAAATCGCACAGTGGCAACGGTAAAGATTTAACAATACAATATTTTTCTAAATAATTAACGGAATTAGAACTGCTTTTGCCCAACCACGTATATCCCAACACACTAAGGGCATTATAATATATAAAAAGTTGTTCGTGACTTGTTAACTGCGCTCTTAAGTTGGTAATATAATTGTATTTTTCATCGTCTGAAAGTAATTCAGTTGGCTGATCATCTACAAACTTCACTATTTGAAAAAGGTGGCGAACATAATGGCTTAATTCTGAAGAATGACCAATGAAAGCACGATACCTAAACCTTATCCAAAAAGTACGTCTTTCATTTGAAAGATATTCGTAATCCGTTTCTTCAATTAATAAAAACATTTCTTTTACCTCCTCATAAATAGAAAACAACCTATCACTCATTAATTCTTTAAACAAAGGGTTATTACTATTATTGATCCCAAAGAAAAAAATTAAGTAGGCTAATTGGTAGAGTTCTTCCTCAGTATAATTAGAGGGGTTAGAATCGAAAGAATCAAAAAGGAGATATTTGTTATATAATATTTCGTAAGCACATTTCAACTCCTGAACAAGAGGATAAAAGACTTTAACACCCGCGTATTTATCTCCAATTGAAATCTCTTGTGTTTTCACGATGAATTTCTAAAAGATTATAATATTTATTCTCGAATTGCTCTTTGCTGATACGATTTTGGGCATCCAAAAAACGTGATTCCTGTATTTTTGCATCATCTTGTTGTGATTTCTGATTTAAAAGAAACTGTTTCCGTTGCTCAATGTTCGCATCATATTGTGCCCAAAATGCTATAAAAGTTAGCATTGCTGCAATGATTGCAACACTCGGTCCCATAATACCACCAATGGTATCTCCTATTTCGTTAGGCTTGTCAATTTTAAATGACAAACAGCTGCTACACTGTGTTACTATCCAAGGTAAAAAGAGTATTATAAATATTGATATTCCAAAAGAAATCGATCCTACTTTTAAAATACTGTTAGGCTTTTTTTCAAGTTTTGAAATTATTTCTTCATCTGTAGAATTTTGCTGCATACTATCTTATTTTTTCAAGAATTATTCTTAATAAATGAAAGGCACTATTGTATGCTTTTTGGGCTTCAAGATTAGGAACTAACTCACCATGAAAAAGAACGTTCCGCATCTGATATAAAATTTCAATAAGAGCCCTTATTACCAAATGTCCGTAACAATTGGGGTTTTGTATATCGCGCTTTAATTTGTAGGCATCACACACATAATAATTTATTGGTGCTTCTCTTGGTTCATCCTGCATTACCGAAATTATATTTGATGGTTCAAGTTCCTGAAAGCACAGACGAACCTGTTCTTTCACCTGATTAGAAAGGCCTTGATAATGCGCGTTATTTTGCAAATGAACTAAATCATATTCTGTATGTTGATAACTGAAAACACTTGAACTATCTGAAAGTTTGTTGACATTAATCTGCACAGAGGTTACCTCACCAACAAATCTACCGTCTGTTCTACGAAGAAAATATCGATTTCTGTTAAAATCAATACTTTTTTGATTTATAGTATTTCTTTCTTTTACAATATTATCAAATGATATTCTACCATCTCGCCCATTGATCTGTTGTGCTTGTAACTGAAAAATTAAAGTTGCCAAATGACTTTTGAACTCCAAGGATAGTTGAGAATCTGTTTCCAATAACATATTGATTGCATTTCTTACCGTATTTGCATCGTTCTTTATTGTATTGATTTTCTCTCTATCAGAATTGAATTGAGGATAAGTATTATTATACCAAGCATTAAAGGGAATCCACGCTTTAATGTAATGCCCAATATAATCTATATTCGCCTGATCAATCCAGCGGTTTATGTTTTCCTGACTTACCGGCATCTTTACTATTTTGATTTATGAACTCCATCGCTTTATCCTCGTTTTGCTCAATGGCAATTTCTACAGCTTGCTTTGCAACCTGCAATAGCTGTTCGCTTTCGTTTTTTAATTTGAAACTTTCCTGAACTAAATCTGAAATTTCCTGTTGTATTTCAAAATCTAAAATCGGAATTACCACCTGTGCAATTTCTGAAGGTTTCCAATGTTGAATGATTGAACCTCCCGCATCGCGTTCTGCCTGCATTTTTACTACGATAGAATTCAGAACCAATGTCAGGTAATCCGGCAATATTTTTTCTTTGTTTTTGACTTTTAAATGTAGGATTGCGCCGGAAGTAATTGCATCTATATCTTTTTCTACTTTATAAGCAATTCCCACCGTACCATCTTTAGACAGCAGAATTGAATCTTTTGTAGGTTTGATAATGTTTGAGAACTCTGTTCTATCTAAATGGATTTCGGGATCTGTAAGGCCATATTTACTTAAATTTGAAACTCTAATAAACGGAACACCCTCTTCCTGATATGCCCCTGAGCCTGGCTCAATAGATTTCTTAACTGTAACCAAATACCCTAGTTTATCATTACTTACAGAATTAATATGGGATAAAAGTTCTTCATACTGTGGTTGGTAATATTCAGCGTCCAAACGACCAGATTTCAGAAAAGAATCACTTAAGGACTTTTTGTTAAAATTTTCGTTAGAAAAAGTCAAATTATACAGTCCTAATTTTTCTAGCAAAATATTCTCGGCATTTTTATAAACTGATTTCGATATTTTTTGTGCTTCAGTAATTATTTTGAATAAACCGTCAATAATATTCTCTAATTCTTGTGAAAAAGTAGGTACTGGAATCCTATATAAGTCTGGTTTACTCACAAATGAGATCAACAAATTTGTTTTATAACGATCTTTAAATGAAACACCAAATTTTGATATAAGATATGTTAATAAAACATTTTTACTAATTTTTTTATTTACAGTTAATTTAAATAAACTACCTGTAACTAAAGTCTTCTTCGGAAAATCATCTGGAACTATTGCTACTTTTTCAATTTTCCCTTTAACTTCAATTAATATTTCACCAGGAACAATTCTTCCTTTTGGATACCTTTCCCATTCAGTATTATCTACATAAAATAAATTTTCGGTGGAAATAAATGGAGTTTTGATATCAGTCGCTTGCAAAAATATAGGATATTTTCTTTCAATCGCTTCTATAGAATCAACAATTTTAGTATTTTCATAAACAACCCGATAACCATCTTTGACTAATGATCCCAATGGTCTCAAATTAGGAACAGAATCAAAAAAACTTAAAAATTGTTTCTTAAAATATTCACTATCAATCCTCCTATTATCATTATCAATTAAAACATCTGTTAATTGTAATACACTAATTTCCAGCCCTTCCAACAAATTGTTGTATTTCTCCTGGTTGAAAGGGCCTAGTTCTTTCCCGCGAAAGAGAGTTTTTCTTTTTTGGCAAATTCTATAAATGCTTCTGCTATACCGTCTTTTGTGAGTCCTTCGTGGTTGAACAAATCGTGTTTTACAATAAGGTGGCCGTGTGTATCCAGTAAGAATTCTTCAAGATCAATTGGTTCTTCATCATACACATCTATTGCTACATCCTCCAAATCTTCATTTTTGGTTTTTTTGGCAGACTTTGGATAGTCTTTTTTCTTAACATAGATTTTTTCTCCAGAATTGTCTTTGCTTGGTTCCTGCATTGTCGCAAAGAAGATTGGGTAATCTTCCATCTTTGGACACAAATTATCATCCCATTTCTGAACCAATAAAACTGAAGTTTTTGTGCCTGTGTGTGGTTTAAAAACATTTCCGTGCAAGCCAACAACACCTAAAATACGGCAATGCTCCGCAATGTATTCCCGGATCTGTTTATCCGAACTGTTGTTGAAACGACCTTGAGGTAAAACAATTGCCATACGACCCCCCGGTTTCAGGAAATCTAAATTTCTTTCAATGAACAGAATATCTCTACCTACTTTGGTTTGGTATTTACCATCCGGCTTTTTACCCAAATCGTATTTTGCCAGAATTCTGCTTTCTTTGATATCTCCAGCAAAAGGAGGATTTGCCATCAGGATATCAAAAGTGAAATCACGATTACTGTTTTTGTTGGCTCTTAATTTTTTAAGTTTTTTCCAACCCTCAAAATAAGTGTCTTGCCAATCTTCGTCTTCTGTTTTTTCATCCCAACGCTCCCAATCTAAAGTATTGAGGTGTAAAACATTTGTTTGTCCATCACCTGCAATCAGATTTAGGGTTCTTGCTACGCGAACTGCTCTTTCATCAAAATCTATTGCAAATACTTTATCGTTGACATAATCCGTGCATTCCTGCGGTTTTTCCTCCAAAGTAAACAGGTGGCTTTTATCCAGACCTTTGCTTTTAAGAATGTTTTCCCATACATGAAAAATCGTGTGAACCGGAAAACCACAACTCCCTGCAGCGGTGTCGATAATTGTTTCTTCTCTGTGAGGATTCAACATTTTCACACACATATCAATCACATATCGCGGTGTAAAATATTGTCCTTTTTCCCCTTTACTGCTTTTGTTAATGAGATATTCAAAGGCTTCATCTACTACATCTAAATTTGAATTGAACAGTTTAACATCCTGCAAGGAAGCCACACAAACTGATAAGTGAGAGGGCGTTAACATGATTTTTGCATCATCTGTAAATACGCCTTCCCATTTCTTCTTAGCATTATCAAACAGTTTCTGAATTTTTTCTTTCAATTCAGATTCTGTATCGCCGTAATTTCTAAACTCCAAATTTCTGTCTGCATTTCTACCACTCTGCATTTCATCAAACAATTTTGTGAAAATGAGTTTGAACAATTCTTCAAAAACATCCACACCGGCATTTGCCAATACTTCGTCTTCCATTTCCAGAATAAGATCCTTCAATGATTTTCTTTCGGATACCAGTTTATCTTTTTTGATCAGATCTGCAATTTTCCATCTTTCTTTTAGAACATCAGAAAGTTTTTCGAACGCTGTTGGCAACTGCGATAAATCCTCAAAATAGTTAGGATCTTTACGGTGGTAATAAGAAATTGAATCTCCGTTACTCCAAACACCAATAGGTGCACCTGTTGCATTACAGTAGGATTTTAACTGCTCTTTACCGTCTTTTAATTTGGGTTTTTTAAGTTCCACCATAATGTATGGCGAAGTGGTTTTGTCCTTATCGAAAATGACAATATCAGCACGTTTTTTTTCACGACCAAAGGACACTGCATATTCCAATTCCATACGGTCTGTAGGATAATCCAAGTCTTCAGTAAGCGTTAAGAGGTAAAGTTGCCTAATTGCTTCTTCCGGTGTAAGTTTTATATCTTTTTTGCGGACAATGCAACTGATATAAGGAACTTCTTTATCTTTTACCGTTTTTGTGAAAATTGAGTTTTCAAATTTTTTTATTTTTTCTTCTGAAAACTGGGTTAGTTTATAGTTGGAATCTTTGAGGAATTCTGATAGTGTCATTAAATTGAGTTGTTGGGTATTCTTACAAAAATAGGATAAAACAAACTAAAAAATTGATCTAACAGCGATTTTATTTTATAAAAAAGCCAAAAGTAAATCAAATGCTACCTCCTTTTATCTTTTGACTCCTCGTCATACACAAACTGGTTAAACATCTCCCTCATCCTAGATCTCAAACGATTTCCGTAAATGGATTCAATTTCTCCGGCAGTAAGATTGGTGGTGAGGTGGGTTATGATTCCTTTTTCTTTAAAAAGATCTTAACGTGTGAGCAGATTACTACATACAATTAGTACACAATCTTCAAAGATACTTTAAACTTATTAAAAAAAACTTTTCTTTCAAGGAATTTTTGTTCATTCACTTATTAGGCGAGAAAGATTTTCGTTAAAAAGAATCAAACTTCTCCATAGCTGTTGCTTTTATTTCATCAGCAATATCAATATATGGCTTCATTGCCTTATAATCACTATGTCCTGTCCATTTCATAACCACTTGAGGTGGAATTCCCAAAGACAAAGCATTGCAAACAAAGGTTCTCCTTCCAGCATGAGTACTCATAAGTGAATATTTTGGTAAAACTTCTTCAATCCTTTCATTACCTTTAAAATAAGTTTGGGTAACTAGTTCATCTATCTCAGCTAATTCAGCTAGTTCTTTTAAATAATCGTTCATTTTTTGATTACTGATTACAGGCAAAGCTTTATTATGCTCAAATTCTACATCGATATATTTGTTTAGAAGTTTTCGGCTATAACTATTCAATTCTATTATCAAATTATCTGCTGTTTTGAGTGTTGTTATCTCTAAGTAACCGTCCTTTACATCAGATCTTTTCAAATTAAACACATCCGAATATCTCAATCCCGTAAAGCATTGAAATAAAAAAACATCTCTTATTTTTTCAAGATAGCTTTTATCCGTAGGTATTTCATATTCAGTAAATCTCTTTAACTCAGACTTGTTCAAAAAAATGATTTTCTTTTGAACATTTTTAATTTTTGGTTTAAACTTTTCAAACTCTCCACTTTTTGTATAACCTTTCTTCATAGCCCATTTCAAAAACCACTTCAATGCAGCAAGCTCTTTTGAAATTGTTGAATTCTTGTGATTCTTCCCTTCTAAATATCGCTGATAATTTGAAAGATATTGCTCATTAAATTTCTCAAATGAAATATCATGGTCAAACTCTTCCAATACTTTTTTCTGCGTTTTCATTTTTTGAAGAGTCCTGAAATTCCATTGACTGTTAATCGATTCCTCATTTACAAACATATCATATATCTCAAAAAAATTCTTTTCAGATTTCAGTTCTTCCTTAGGCGTTCTTCCAATCTCAACATTAAACCATTCCCTAAACTGGTCTTGGTTAGGTATCACACCATCAATTTCATATTTCTGAAAAGTTTTCTCACAAGCGGATTCAAATAGTTGTATCTTTCTATTTATAACACTTGCCGAGACTTTTTTGTTCCCGTGAGTTGTATTGGCCTTACAGCGTTGTGTTTCCTTGCTCCATTTTTGTATTTCTACTCTATATCCCAAATTGAAAGCCACAATATTGCCATCCCACTTAATGCGATATCGCAGTTTTGCAGTAGGATTGTCTTTTTCCCTGTCAAGAAGAAATTGAGCGTGATACTTTATATTCATATTAGAAAAATTGATTATCGATTTTCAATAGAACCCAATTTAAAGTCCCGTATTGACACTCCTTCTGCTTTTATAAAGTCATCTAAAGAGTATTTTAAAGTCTTTATCAGTTGGTTGTCAGCATAAATATTTATTGTTTTGGACAAGGTTGGTAAAGTTGTTTGTTCTGAACTGTTTTTATGTGTGTAGATTTTTAAAGAAAAATATAAAACAGGTTCGCGGGTTTCAAAAGATTCAATGGGCTTTAATGAGTTTGCTAATATTCCTGTTTCATTTCT
The DNA here is from genome assembly GCF_900187185.1 of Chryseobacterium taklimakanense. Taxonomy (NCBI): domain Bacteria; kingdom Pseudomonadati; phylum Bacteroidota; class Flavobacteriia; order Flavobacteriales; family Weeksellaceae; genus Chryseobacterium; species Chryseobacterium taklimakanense. Next base: position 2,289,491 of record NZ_LT906465.1, on the reverse strand, counting down.
ATTACTTGTAAGCTCCTGGGAAATCTTCATTAAGTCAGTGAAAGATGTATAATTAAACCCTCCTGCTTCATCTTTCCAATTGTTCGTTCCCATTGTATTTGTAACAACTGAAATATCCTTATCTCTCGTATCAACAATCTGTTCTAAATTTCCATTATTCACTTTTACAATACGAAGCCATATATTTTGATTGTATTTCTCAATGTCCCCTTCGTTTATTATCTCAATTTTCAACTTTTTTTGAATTTTTATTAAATCTGCTTTTTCATCTTCTAATTTCTTATTTTCTTTTTCCTGATATTTTGAAAAAACCTTTTGTGCGATTTCTGCATCTCTACTTTTCCAATTATTCAAAGCATTTTTCTTCTGCTGAGCAATCACGATTCCCCCAAATAAAATAGCACTAATTATCAAAATCCTTTTCATAGTTATTTTTTTAAAATTTCAAGAAGTATAGTAACCTGTCTCATGCTATCCGATAGTTGCTCTTGACTGGTTTTCAATCTTTCTGTTAGTTCTTTTTGTATTTCTTGATAGCCTTTTTGAAGTTCTATCATATTAGAAAACTCGCTATGCGAAATAGTAACATTTCCACTAATATTTCCATTAATGTTGCTGTTTACATTATTTCCTGAGCCATTATTATTAATGTTTTGGTTGTTGGTTTTTAGCATTTCACCTGATTCCGAAATAAACCACTCTGGATTCAAATCGGTATAAGTGTATAGTATTTTTTCAATAGTATCTGAGTTGAGTCCCGAGTTGTTTTTTATAGCTCTGCCAATTAAACCAACAGACAAACCAGCTTCAACAGTGATTTTATTGGGGTTTAACCCTTTGTAGGTCATGTAACTTTGCAATCTTTCAGTTATAGTCATCTTTAATTTTTTTTTTGTTTTTGAGATTAAAATATAGATATATTTCAATATTTATTTTATATTTGCAATACAAATATAGTAAAATATATACAAATAAGTATTTTTTTAGAACAAATTACAATAAAAATTTCAAAATGGAAGATTATAATAGACCAATTTGGCAATTGACCATAGGTGAATTTGTGGAAATTTTAGATGCCAGAAAACAAGAATCATCAGAAAACCCCACACAAGAAAAGGTATTTAATGAAAAGTATGTTTACGGTCTTTCTGGATTAGCAAGAATATTGGGATGCTCTAAAAATCATGCAGGAAAATTGAAAAGTAAGGGAATTTTTGATGAAGCCATCATTCAAAATGGGAGAAAAATTATCATTGATTCGGAAAAAGCATTAGAACTTTTTAAAGATAACAGCTGATGGAAAACATAACCCCACAAACACCTCTTTGCAATCTGACCGTAAAAGAATTTTTAGAGATATCTAAAAATTTAAATTCTGAAAATATGTATGAATACGGTTTAAAAGGTTTGGCAAAAATTCTGGGCTGTTCCATTTCAAAAGCATCCAAGATTAAATCTTCAGGAATTTTGGATGAAGCCATCATTCAGAAAGGAAACATCATCATCATCGACAAGAAAAAGGCTATAGAACTTTTTGCAAGCAGTTAGAAATGTATTACTTGGAACTTATCGACCGATTTTGGGACTTCAATCACAAGGCAAGACTTGGCTCTTCGGCAATTTCGCTCTATCTGTACCTTTTGAAATTAGGAAAGGACAACGATAGTTATAAGGTCGTTATTTCCGATGTTGCACTCGGTAATGCATTGGGAATAACTAGAAAAACCGTAAAACCGACCAAAGATAAACTTCGCGAGTTGGGTCTTGTTGAATTTGAGTCCAAAAGTGGATTTCCTTGTAATTACAGAATTCTGTTAAATTACTTATCTGATATTCCCATACTGGAGAAAATAGAGAAGGAAAAAATCGAAAAAGTACCAAGTTTGGAAATTGTTGAAAAACATGAAACTTTAAAGAGAAGCGATTCGTCCAAGGAAGTTGTTCCCAAAATCAGTAAATCTAGTGATAAAGTTTCCATTACTGATACTTCCAAAAGCAGCAAGTCAAAAATTATTCCCGAATTGGAAGAATTTATTCAGTTTGCAACAACTTTAGAGGATTATCAGCCTCTTTTGGACTCTGTAATTGAAGAAAAATATCATTCGTGGTTAGAAAACGACTGGCGGAATAGTTCTGGAAGACCCATTTCCAACTGGAAATCCTCATTAAAAAGTATCCTGCCCTATTTGAAGAATAGTCAAAATGATGATACAGTTTCCGTCGATTCCATTCCAAATATCAAACGACCGAAAACATCATGAAATCAATAAAAAGTCGATTTCATTTCTAACAAATCGTAAAAACTTAAAACAATGAAAATATCTGACTTAAAACCTGGTCAAAAAGTAACCATCAATAAAATATCTTACGAATATCTGGGTATCCAGAAAGTGAGGATCCCCAATATAGGAGAAGCCGAAAAAAGGGTGTTCAAAGCAACTGGTGTTGATTCCTACAAACACTACAATCTCATTGATGGAGACAAAACACTGAAAAGTGAGAAAATAAAACTAGTAAAGAAAACTGTTCGAACCAAATAATTACCATCTGAAATCAGGAAATAAGAAATCAGGAACATTAAGAATAGAAAATGTCTTTATCTGAAAAAGATTTGCGCCATGTCCGAAAGAAGTTTGAGGACAAGGGAGAAAAAGTTCCCGACAAGATTCGGCTGGGAAACCATTTCGTGGACGACTTTATTTTTGATGACCAACAAGCGGCGGACATCCCAATCAATGCGCTTCGAGTCATTTTCAATATCGTTGCAATTATCGGCAATGAACAGTTTCGTCCCGAAGACCGTCCGAAGCAACTTTCCCTATTTGATGAAGAATTTGAAACAGAAAATAACATTTTCGCCTCCATCAAAATCCGGAACAGTAAAATTTCTCCGAGTGGTTCCACAAAGCAGGTTGTGGATGCCTATGAGTTTCTCGCCAAATTTAAGATGGGATGGTACAAATCGCTTAATTCAAAAGGGAAAGAAATCAAAACATTTGGCGGACTTATTTCTACGCCAACCTATGACCAAAGAGGTTTTACCACATTTCTAATTAGCAGTTACTGGCTGAAAAAATTATTGGTTATTCCCGAATATAATTATGTACTCTATCATCTGGTGTATAATATCAGAAACAACAAACACATTATTTTCTCCATCTGGCTTTCAAAAATTCCCGAATCGGGAACAATGCTGAAGCTGGGTAATTTCAATAAAAAGTTTGGGTTAAATTATAAAAATACCAAAGATTTCTGCTTCAAATTTCTAAAGCCCATCAAAATCAATCTCGACAGATACAATAGTTTTTCTTTCCAATACAGGTATGAAAAGGATTCCATATTTATTGTTCCTATCTTAACCAAAGGATTTTCTCATCCATTTGAAGAAGCAAAAAAACTTATAGAATCAAACCAAGAGAATTTTAACCAAAGTCATAAAATTAACCGAAGATTGCTCTATTTCAAAAAACGATATAGATTAGACGAAGCCGAAACAGTCCAGTTTTTCCATCAATACGAAAATATACCGCAGACAAGGGAACTGATTGAAAGAGCCTTCAAGGAATTTATTAGGAACTGCAGAATGAGAAAGATAGCATCGACCGACTTTAAAGGTCAAAAATTTCTTATTGAAATTCAGGCACACATCAAGCATTTGTATAGAAATACAAAAATGGGAGAAATATTCCCTAATGGCTATCCGATGATTGTCTGATTTCGGAATTGCACTCACCACCAATTCGGAATTGCACTCACTAAAGTTAAAGAAATGTTAAAAATGAACAAAATAACAGCATCGAATTCGGAATTGCACTCACCCGAAGATTTAGAAAACACAAAAATTGTGGATAACCTAGCTGTTTTGTGGATAACTACGGTTATCAGAATAAATGGAAAAATCGATTCGGAATTGCACTCACCCCAAAACAGGCTTTATTTCGGAATTGCACTCACCCAAATTTCGGAATTGAACTCACTAGTTTTCGGAATTGAACTCACCGAAAAACACCATTAAATCCTTTGTGGCAAAAGAAGAATGCCGTTTGCTAAAAGTAATATAAAAATAAATTAAAAGTCTTTTTTATTTAAAAGGGAAATGTGGATAAGTAATTTGCATTAAAAGAAAAAAAATGAATTGCGAAAAAGTCAAGCAAAACGTCGGAATTCGGGCGGTTTTGGAGTCGTTCGGGCTGTTTCCGGTCAAAGAAAATCCGAAAACTGCGTTTTATTTTGCGTTGGACCGGGAGGAAAAAATTCCAAGTCTGGCGGTCGATTTTGTCAAAAACAAGGCGTTCGATTTTGGAAATGGAAAAAGTTACGATGTGATTTCAATTGTCCAACAGATAAAGAAATGTTCCGTTTCAGAAGCATTGAAATGCCTTTCAACATTGGATTTTAGAGTTCAAAATGAAATAAAATATCACGAAACTACTGGTCAAACATGCAATCAGATTTTAGAAATCAAAGAAATCCAGCATCCTGCATTAATTCAGTATCTGAAGTCCCGAAGAGTTTTTGAGCAAAAGCATAGGGTTAAGGAAATTCACTACGAATTGAAAGGAAGAAAATATTTCGGAATTGGATTTCAGAATAAGTCCGGAGGTTTTGAGATTCGCAATCCACAGTCAAAAATATGTTTGGGAAAAAAGGATGTGACGTTGATTGTTAATGATAACAATCTCAAGAACGAGATTCTCATATTTGAGGGCTTTTTCGATTATCTGACCTACCGAAATTTAGACAAATCAGATAATTCAAACTGTGATTACTTGACTTTAAATTCAACTGCAATGTTTTTCAAGGTGGAAGAAAAACTGAAACAATATGAGAAAATTTCACTTTTTCTAGACAATGATAAGAATGGGAAATCGGTTAAATTAAAAATTAAAAGTCAATACAAAAATGTAGAGGATTGCTCTTTAATTTATCATAATTTTAAGGACTTGAACGAGTGGTTTTGTAATATTTGATCAGTTTAAATCATTGGAGAAACCATTTTCCAATGAATTTCCTTTAGTTTTCCATTAACAACCACGTCCATTGATTAAGTTTCCCAACTGCGGTTGGGCTTTTACGTTTGCAAATGTAGGACGGCACCACCCACACAAAAAAATCTTTTTGGGTTTCTAAAAAAATTCTTTCCACAAGCTCCAACAATTTTTCCAGACACTCCTAAATCCTTCGGACAAAAAGATTTCAAGCCCGATTCGGAATTTTCTGCCTTTATCCAGCGGAACCGAATCGGGTTTTGTATGGATGGTGCCGTCCTATGTTCATGGGCAAAGAAAAAGCCGGAACCTCAGTTGTACGAATCAAATCAACCATAGACGTTCTTTGAAATCAACGGAAAAACAATAAAAATCCAGCAAAAAATACTGTTTTCTAACTTAATATAAAAAAAGAAAAATGCCGAGTGTCCTCGATACCAAATCAATTCACTCCCAACATTTGACCTTTGACAAAACAAAAATTAACAAAATATTAACATTTTAAAATTTAAGATTATGAACACAATCGTAGGTAGAATTACCAAAAATGCAGAAATCAACACCTTGAAAAACGATAAACAGGTCGTAAACTTTTCGGTAGCACCCAATGACTAAATTACTAAAAAAAGTGGAATTGAAAAGCATATGCGGCTAAATATTTAGGCTTTTCAATTCAAGACTTCATCCCGCATTTTGCCAATACAATGTTGAACTAAACCTTCGGTAGCTTTCTCAGCGCTATATTTAGTTACTTTGTAAAACTAATTAAAAATCAGTAAAATGGCAACAAAAAAAAGAGTGTAGAAGAGCTTAGAGAAAACAAGATCATCAATCAGGCAAAGCGCGAAGTTCCGGGATTTGCGGAGCTTTTGCATAGGTTTGAACGTACGGTTTCTGTATTGGGAAGAAGCCAAAGTACCTTTCAAAATTACTCCAGACACGTCGCTGCGGTGTCGCTACATTTCGGAAAAATTCCTACAGAATTGGATCCCGAGCAAATTCACGATTACCTTTTTTACCTTCAGAAAAAATCAAAATCACCTTCACAGTCGTATTTTAAACACACCGTTTACGGACTTCGATTTCTGCTTAAATCGGAAGGTTTGAGCTATGATTATTTGAGTCTTCCGGAAATTAAAAGAGAGAAAAAACTGCCTGTAGTGCTTAGTAAACAGGAGGTTTGGCAGATGTTGTCCGGCTGTAAACTTTTAAAACATAAAATTTTGATCGGCATTCTTTACGGCTGCGGATTGCGCTGTATGGAAGTTCGAAATCTCCGTTTGTGCGACTTAGATTTTGGTCGAAAACAACTCAAAGTGGTTCAGGGAAAAGGCAAAAAAGACCGCTATTTACCACTTTCCGAACATCTGATTCGTGGGCTCAAAAAGTATATCGAAGCGGAAAAACCGGAAGATTATCTCTTTGGAGAACCTCGTGGAGGGCGTGCTGGTGGCGATTTCGATTCCCGTTACTCCCAGCGCGGCGTTCAGTGGGCGGTAAAGCAGGCATCAAAAACGGCAAATATCCTGAAAGAAGTGAGTGTCCATACGCTTCGGCACAGTTTTGCGACGCATCTTCTGGAAGATGGGATGGATATTTTGAGCATCAAAAATCTTCTCGGTCACGAAAGTATCGATACCACGCTGGTTTATCTTCAAATTGCCCAGCTTTCAACCCAAAAACTCTTTTCACCGCTCGATACCCTTTTTTCAGAATTTGGGAAAAAATGAGCGGTTTAAAAACCTCAAAAAAACAGTCAGTTCAACCTCAATCTCAACCTCAATACGAAGTCGCCGATGTTTTAAACAAATTAGGTTCAAAATTGGAAGATTTAGGACTTAATTCTTGGCAATTACGAACACTTTCAGCGTTGAAAAAATGCCGTACCTCTGCTTTGGGTGGTCATATTGACGCTTGTGATGAATGTGGAAATGTAAGCATCAGTTACAACTCCTGCCGAAACCGTCATTGCCCAAAATGTCAGAGCAAAAACCGAGAGCAATGGATTGAAAATCGGGAAACCGAACTGCTTCCGGTACCTTATTTCCACGTGGTTTTTACGCTTCCTGATGTATTGAACAAAACCGCGCTTCACGAGCCCAAAATGTTGTACGATTTTTTATTTGAATCTGCCTGGGAAACGCTTCAAACGTTTGGTGAAAATCGAGGTTTAAAAATGGGAATGATTGCTGTTTTGCACACTTGGGGGCAGAATCTGAGCCTTCATCCGCATTTGCACTGCATTGTTCCGGGCGGTGGAGTGGATGAAAGCGGAGCTTGGAAAAATCTACGTTCAGACGGCAAATTTTTGTTTCCGGTAAAGGCTTTGAGTAAAGTTTTCAGGGCTAAATTTTGTGAGAAATTAAAAGATAAAAACTTTGAAGAGTATACCAAAATCAGGCAAAATCTGTGGGAAAAGTCTTGGGTTGTTTACGCCAAAAAGCCTTTTGGAAGCCCAAAATCTGTGGTAGAATATTTGGGCAGATACACGCATAAAATCGCCATCAGCAACCAGAGAATCAGGAAAATTGACGCGGAAACGGTAACTTTTTCTTACAAAGATTACCGCCAAAAAGGCATCAAAAAGCAGATGGTTTTGAGCCATGAAGAGTTTATCCGCCGTTTTGTGATGCATATTTTACCGAAAAGATTTGTAAAAATCCGTCATTATGGTTTTTTGAGCAGCACCTGGAAGCGTATCAAACTTAAAAATCTACAACAAAATTTAGGCATCCAGCCCAAAGAAAAGCTTCCGCCAAAAGCTTTTCAGCCGAAATGTACGTGTTGTAAAGATGGAAATCTTGTGACGATTGCCACGTTCGATCTACGAGGTCCGCCAAGTTGGTTTTTGGAGATGAGCCGAAATTTACCTGCTCCTAAATCTGCATTTTAGCGGATTTGGGTAAGGGAAATGTTAACCTAACGTGAAGGAAAGCACGATAAAACCAAGAAAAACTCGCCAAAATCACCCACAAAAAAAGAGACTCTTCTCAAAGTCTCTTGTATCTCTAAAAATCTTTTGTCGATAAACCCATAGTGTGGGAAAATACCCAACCAAAAGCTGCCGAAGGTTCCGTTCAACAGGGTTTTCATTGTTCGTGCTGCGCACGCAACGAAAACTTAGCTATTATGTGTAGTTTTTTTGTATATTTGTCAGATGAAATTATCAGATTAGCATATTTACTTTACGCAACGTATAGGAAGAGAATAGTTTAGTACTATTCTTTGTCTCCTTATTGTCTTATTGTAAATTAAATATGTTAAATAATGAAAAATTTCTTCGAAAGTCCTTTTAAAGGAAAAATAATCAAAGACCACATAACTAATCCCAATATAATTTCGGGTAAATATTCTTATTATTCCGGTTATTATCACGGTCATTCATTTGATGATTGTGCTCGTTATCTGTTTCCGGACAGGAATGATGTCGATAAACTAATTATCGGTTCTTACTGCTCAATAGGGAGTGGTGCAAGTTTCATAATGGCAGGTAATCAAGGTCATAAATATGATTGGATTTCCAGTTTTCCATTTTTTTATATGTCTGAATTTGATGTTTTCAGTAAAAGCCAAGATGGATTTCAAAAAGCAGGAGATACAGTTGTTGGGAATGATGTTTGGATTGGTAGTGAAGCTATGATAATGCCAGGAGTTCAGATAGGAGATGGAGCTGTTATTGGCAGTCGTGCTTTGGTTACAAAAGATGTTGAACCTTATTCAATTGTAGGGGGAAATCCAGCCAAATTAATAAAAAAGAGATTTAGCGATGATGACATCCAAAAGTTGCAGGAAATGAAATGGTGGGAATGGGATGAGGAAAATCTTTTTGAAGCAATGCCAATTCTTTGTTCAAATAAAATCGATTTGTTGTACAAGTTTTTTAGAAAAATGAAATGATAAAAAGAAGGTTCCGGAATTCGGAGCCTTTTTGTTTTAACTGCGTTTGCGGCTAAAATTACACATAACGGGAAACGCATTGGCGAAGTGGCGGATAAATTGGACAAAAAGTTCAATTTAGCGAGAACGTAGCCGATGTGTTTCCACAGAGCTAACTTACAAATAAAAAGCGAATGTGGAACACATTCGGCGGAATAAAATGCAGAAACTTTCAATTTAGCACTTAACCTGCCATTTTGCCAATGCGATGTTATGTGAAGGAATTTTTAGTATCTTTGTATTCAAATAATTCACATTTTATGTATTTCAGCAAGCCTTGGTAATTAAAAATTAAAGTAAATTATTAAATCGTCTTTTTGAGACGGTTGCTATTTGGTACGTTAATTTTTAATTTAAAATAAGGTAATAATGAAAAATATAAAACCCTTAACTTTTCCGTTTAATTCGGAAAATAATACATCCATAAAACAAAGTCTTTTTCGATTTCGAGAATATTTTGATTCTTCTACAATTGTTGGTTTAGGCGAAAACTCACATTTCATAAAAGAGTTTTTTACATTCAGGCATCAAGTTATTGAGTTTTTAGTAACTGAATGTGATTTTGACACCTTGGCATTTGAGTTTGGTTTTTCTGAAGGATTAGAAGTTGATAAGTGGATAAAATCACAAATTCCATTCGACGATTTGGATAAGTTACTGTCACACTTTTATTATCCAAATGAGTTTAAAGATACTTTGCTATGGCTTCGTCGGTATAATCAAGACAATAATAATCAAATTACCTTTTTAGGTGTGGATATTCCTAAAAATGGAGGTTCTTATTTTCCAAACTTTCGTATTGTATCTGATTATTTGCAAAGACTTTCAATCGTTTCTTCTGATGTCTTACAGAAGATTTTAAATCTTGCTGAGAAATTTGATTTCTATTCGACTTCTCAGCTTGCGTTAAATTTATCGCTTTTTGATGAAGCTGAACATAATGAATTAAAAGCATTGCTATTAAAAGTTTACATTCGTTTGATTACTCTTCAACCAAAATTAGAAAGTTTAGAATTTCAATCGATAGTTCATCAAGTTAAAGGCTTGATTTATATGAATTATAATGCTGATGCTATGGAAAGTTTCATTACTGAAAGGGGAATTGAAGGAGATATGGGAGCAAAAGACCAGTATATGGCAGAAAGCATTGATTGGTTTTTGAAAAATTCACTTGGTAAAAAGATTATTTTGGTTGCCCACAATGCTCACATTCAAAAAACTCCGGTAGATTTTGATGGATTTATTAGTTGTTATCCAATGGGGCAAAGACTTTCGATGACTTTTGGAGAAAAATATAAAGCATTTGCAATAACTAATCTACGTGGAGAAACTGCGGCATTGTATCCTGATAATGATTATCAATTTGGCTTTAGGGTTGATAAATTTCCACTTGATTTTCCAGAGTCGGATTCTGTTGAATTTATTATGCAAGAATTTGGAGGAAAAGAATGCTGTTTACTAATGAACAGAAGTACGGAATTAAAAAATTGTAATAAGATTCGATTTGATTCGATGTGCCTAAAAACTGAAATAGAAGAAGCTTTTGACGGAATTTTTCTAATAGAAAAATCAACTGTTTCAGAAGTAGTGGATTGAGAATTTATAAATTTAATTTCGAAACGGCACTTTCTTTTTGGAGGTGCCGTTTTATTCTTTCACATAACGGTTTGGCGCTTGGCGCAGTGGCGGATTTTGGAGCACAAAACTGTCAATACACCACAAAAGTTGATGCGAGGTAGAATGTTCAATTAACCACGTCACCCGCCATTGAGCCAAACGCCTGTTACCTGCTGGCATTCTTTTAAATTATATTCAAGTCTTTAAATACTTTTTTGGTAATTTCTTTTCTGCAACTTCCGAAATCAGACCTTTTCATTTTTCTGTCTTGTAAAAGTCTTGTTGCAAAAATATAAGTCCCATTTTTGGTCTCAATGTACCCTGTCCACCAACCTGTATTGATGTTATTTTCCCTTGTCCAACCTGTCTTAGCCCTTATAGTATATTCTTCATTTTGTTCCGTAATCATTACGTTTTTAACAATGTCAATATTTCGCTTAGAAAAGGGTAATTTTTCTTCATAAAAAGATTTTACAAATTCGACCTGATTTTTAGGCGAAATTGCAAAGTCTCCAAAATTCCAAAAATCGGCTTCAGTTTGGGATAAATTATTGTTTCCATACTTGCTCTCTGCGAGGTGTTTTCTATAGGTATCTTTTCCGATTTTCTTTGCAAGTTCTACAAAAACCCAACCTGCTGATAATTCAAAGGCTTCTTTGACTGGCATATCGTGATAAATTTCGGGTCTATAACCATACTTAACTGTATCTGTACTACCAACCCATTTTATTATTTCGTTTTCATCTTTGATAGTATTAGTTTCAAGAGCAATCAATAAATTTATAATCTTGAATGTAGATGCTGGAAGCGTTTCAATTTCTAATCCAACTGTGTCCGATACAATCCATTTATCATTTCTAATGTCATAAATAGCAATTGTGCCTTCAACTCCGCAACTGTCAAAATAATTTTGGAAGTCGCCCCGTATATTTATGTCGTTCTTAGCCAAAATATTTGATTTTCCATCTGCTTGTCTGTTAGACGAACATCCATAAATAAGGAAAAGTGTTACAATAAAAGAAAATAAACTTTTTGATTTCATTAGTTTCTTGAATTTACGGTTTGGTTTTTTATGCTTGCAGGTAACGTTTGGCAAATTGGCGATGGAGCCGACTTTTAGCACAAATGTTGAATAGAATTACTAATCTTCAACATTGCACAAAAGTTCAATAGAAGTACTTCACCGGCTCTATTGCCAATTTGTTTGTTATGTGCCGTTTTATTCCATTTTATACATTTAACAATTGCTGAAACGTAAAGTCGGGTTTAAACATTTCAATTTCGTTTTGAGTTGATTCTTCTTGTGCTTCTTTGCCATAGATAAACATTTGCTGTTCATAATTTTTAACAGCCTCTTCAATGCTATTAAATTTTCCATCGGCTAGATTATCAGACAATATCAAGGCATCCACCAACCCACTATTTACTCCCTGCCCTGCAAAAGGCGGCATCAAATGTGCGGCATCCCCAATCATTGTTATGGGTAATGGGCGCTTGCTTTTCCAAGGCTTTTCTAAAGGAAATATCCGTGTAGCCAATCCTACAAATGACAACGTCGTATGAATCAATTCTTTGTAGCGTTCGTCCCAATCGGAAAATTCTTTCAGAAGAAAATCAACGACACTATTTCTGTTTTGAAAATCTACCTGCGTTTGGTTTTTCCATTCATCAGGTGTTTTAAAACTTATTCCAAAATGCAATGCACCATTATTATTGGGGTTAGCAAATAATAAATTACCTTGGTGAGATGCCATTAGCCGGTTTCCATTGCATAGCTGAAAAAATCCAGGACAGTTTATCTCTGGTTGATGAATATCGGCTTGTATATTGAAAGTACCTGTTTCTTCAACTTCCGTGTCGGTAACAAATTTTCTTACCTTGGACATCCCGCCATTGGCAAGAATAACCAAATCTGCTGTTTCACTCGGTTTATTCTCAAAAGTTAGTGTCCACTTCTTCTTACCAGGTTCAAGCATAACAAGTTTTCTATCCCAAATAACCGTGTCGTTTTCTAAACTATTCAACAAGATAGCCCTTAAGTCATTTCTGTTTATTTCAGGATTGTCAAATCGATTTTCGGGCTTTACATTTTTTGTGGATAAAATATTGCCTTTTTCATCAGCAATATTTACACCCATTGGTAAGGCTAAGTCATAATAAGTTTGTAACAATCCCGCTTTTTTCATTGCTTCCTGACCTGAACCTTTGTGTAGGTCAAGGGTTCCACCAAAAATTCTTGCCTCTCGGTCGTTGTCTCTTTCGTAAACTGAAACGTCTATGCCGTTTTGCTGTAATAATTTTGCCATAGTCAGTCCAACGGGTCCACCACCAATTATTGCAACGTTCTTATCACTAAGTAAATTCATTTGTTTGTCTGTATCTATTCGCATTGTCATTCAAAAATGGCACATAACGGTCAAGTATAAGCGTAGTGCGGGATTTCGGAGCAATTCACTGTCCGCCCACCACAAAGTTTCTTAGGAGCAAAAATGCTCAAATTTAGCAGTTCAGCCCGCATTACGCTTATACAATGTTGGCGGTAGTTTTTTTTATTCAATTCTCCTTAATACCCCCTTTAATTTTGCTTCAACTCCAAGATTATCAAAAAGTTTTTCAGTCAATGTTAATGTCTTCTTGAAAGCTGTTTTAATATCTGTCGGATCTAATTCTGATGTTGTCTCCTGAAATAACGAATACCAATCTGGGTCTATGTCTTTTTCCAAGCTTTTTGTTGGACTTTCCCAATGTTTGGTTTGGTATGTTTCAATTCTTATTAACCAAAGTAAATATTTTTGAACATTTGATAAGCTTTGGTAAGCGTGAGCAAATTCCTGTCGTTTAATTAAGTTGCTTGTTGTAAGTAAAACATTCAACAATGATTGGCTCAACCACAGGATATTTTCATTTGTTGTTCGATCAGGTACTTTAGTTTTTATTTCTTTGAGCGTGTTAGTCAATAAATCTTCTTTATCTACTAAAATCATCTTGTCAAAGTCGCTAAACTCTACCAAACCGTCCCACGATTTGATAACTTCCATTTGGTCGTTTGTCAAAAAATGAAACTCCCCCCTTATCATATTTTCAAAAATGGCAACTTCACTTCCATACTCGTTGGTAAAATATAATGCCAAAGGATGAATTTGGCTTACCCAATTTTCAGCGGAAAAATTTTCTTTATCCTTCAAGAAGATGTAGAATTCAATATCTGAATATTTGTCCCCTTCATTTTTGGTAAATGACCCGTACATAAATACGGCAGAAATATTTTTATCATTTTGAGCTATTGACTTTGTTTTGTCAATCATTTGTAACTGTGTCATTTTCTAATTTTTTAATATTAACAATCGCCCTTTCTACTTTGCGTATTAAAGGATATTTCAATTCTTATTCTATCTTACAGTTACTTATAGCTTCATTTTCTTGAATGTTTTTCGTTGTTAATTGTTTCTTCAAATTACCGCCAACACTCAAATATATGAATATTTATGAATCAAGCATCATAAAATCGTAATTTTTTTTGAATCTTTATTAAGTATTTGTATATTAATATTTTATAGCTATATTTGGATTGCGTATTTTAAATTATTGGCGGCGGATAACATCCAACGCCATCTGATTTTAGCTTTTTTTAATATATAAAAAATACGCAGTGGTGGTATGGATTTTTCAGACAAAAGATTTCAGTTTTCCTCCGGAACTCACAACGGCTCCAACGTTATTTGGGTGCAGTTTGAAAAAGACCGGCAGCTCATTTCCTTTCTGCGCGAACACACAAAAGCACGGTGGTCCGCCTCACAAAAAAAATGGTATGTTACCGATAACAGGCACTACCGCAAACTTTTTGGGCTGCCCGAGAAAATAACCGGCAAGGCAGTACTCTCCAAAATTCACCTTGTCAATTTGCCGGAGTTCCAGCGTTTCCAGGAACATCTCCTGCTGAAGCGGTACAGTCAAAATACCTTACGCACTTACAGCATAGAATTTGCACAGTTGCTCTACATCCTAAAAAGTTATCCCGTGCAGGAGCTTTCTCCCGAACGTTTGCGGTCTTATTTCCTCTACTGCCACGAAAAACTGAAACTCTCGGAAAGCGAAATCCACAGCCGCATGAATGCCGTAAAGTTTTATTTTGAGCAAGTGCTCCACCGCCAAAAAATGTTTTTCGACATTCCGCGCCCAAAGAAAAAGCTGCTGCTTCCCAAAATGCTCAGCAAAGCTGAAATCAAGAAAATAATAGCTGCCACACTAAATCTCAAACATTCACTTGTTCTGAAAGTGTGTTACGGCATGGGGCTCCGTGTGAGTGAAGTGGTAGCGTTAAAACTTTCCGATATCGACAGTGCGGAAATGCTGGTGCGCATCGAACAGGGGAAAGGTAAAAAAGACCGCATCGCCGTACTTCCACAAAGCTTACTGCCCGAATTGCGGGAATATTACCTGAGCTACCGCCCAAAGGTTTACCTTTTCGAGGGTAAAGAAGGCGAGGCATATTCTGTACGGTCTGCGCAGGCGGTATTTAGGAAGGCGATGGAAAAGGCAGGCATTCGCAAGAAAGTCGGTATTCACGGATTGCGCCACAGTTTTGCCACTCACTTAATGGAAACAGGAACCGATATCCGCTTTATTCAGGAGCTCCTTGGGCATAATTCCATTAAAACCACCCAAATCTACACGCATGTGACAGACCTTTCAAAGTCCAGGATAAAAAGTCCGCTGGATTCTTTATAATTTTTTTCTAAAACGGCTGTTCTTTCCTGTTTAAAAGTGTTTCTCCATTTTGATATTTGCTCTTTCGTAAACTCCACTTTCAAGTTCAACTTCTTCAAACCCATATTTTCTAAATAAATGAATAGCCGATTGCAACGTTGTGTTTGAGTATAAAATAAGTATCGTTATTTGTTTTTGTTTGGCAATATTTAAGCAATGTTCAATCAATATTGTCCCAATACCGTGTCCCTGTGCTTTGTCGCTGACAGCCAATTTACCTAATTCGTAAACCGTTTCACTTTTCTTTAACAGTGAGGCTGTACCAACAATTTCACCATTGAGTTTAGCATAATAAATATGGCCGCCTTTGTCTATGATATGCTTTTGGGGATCTGAAAGTGATGCAACATCACCTTCTTCTATACGAAAATATTTTTCAAGCCACTCGTAATTCAGTGTCTTAATTGGTTCAGATAACTCTTCTGAAAATTCTATGATATCAACCAAGTTTTTTTTACTCATTTGCCGGACAATTACATTTATAGATTTTTTTAAATCGACTGTTCTTCCCTGCTTACATCACTTCTTCCACAGTATAGATCCAATTTAAAACCAAAAATAAATTGGAGAAATAACAGATTTATTATAGATTTTTCTATTTTTTTAAAGAAATTAATAACTTAAAGATCCGCTGAACTAAAGCTTCGGCAGCTTTAACAACCGCCTAAATCTGTAACTTTGTAAAATTAACTAAAAACGGGTAAACCGCCCAAAAAAGAGACTCTTTCAGAAATCCCCTGTAAATCTCTAAAATCCTTCGCCGATAAACCCATAATGCTGAAAAAAAACTCCCGAAGCTTCCGTTAAATAGGGTATCACTGTTCGTTATTCGCACGCAACAAGAACTTAGCTGTTGAACTAAACCTCCGGTAGCTTTTCCCATTTGCCGTTTTAGTAACTTTGTTTTTATTAACCTTTTAAAAACTCATGAAATGGCTAAAAAAAAAAATCTACGGAGGATTTAAGGACCAACTATATAGCTCCAACAGATAATTGTATTCATGATGGCTCCACAGTTAATACAAAGAGTTTGGATATTGTTATGACGTATTTGGGACATTTTAAAATTTAATCTGATTCTCCGCAAACACACCTAATATTTTTAGTATATTAGCGCTCAAAAAGCAGGGATTATGAACATATTCAGTTTTACGGCTCATTTCGGTTCGGAGGAAGATTGTCGTTTGCATTTCAAGGAGCAGCGTGATAAGGAAGGGGTTGTCTGCAAGCGATGCGGGGGCACTTCCCATTATTGGTTACAGGGTAAATGGAGTTATGAATGCAAAGGTTGCCGTTTCCGCACCTCGTTGCGCAGCGGTACGATCATGGAGAGCTCCAAGCTGCCGTTTCTGGTGTGGTACAAAACGATGTTCCTGATGAGTTGCACAAAAAAGGGATTCTCCACCAACGAACTCCAGAAGCAATTAGGATTGAAGCGTTACGAACCGGTATGGGCGATGGTACACAAACTCCGCAGGGCGATGGGCAACCGGGATGCAAGGTATACACTGGAAGGGATGATAGAACTGGATGAGGGTTACTTTTCGGTGGCCAGTAAGGAAATCGAGCGAGGCAAGGGTACACGTGGCCGGGGAGCCGAGGGAAAGCAGAACGTTGCGGTGATGGCCGAAAGCACCCCGTTGGAAGATATCGAAACGGGCAAAAAGGAGAAGCATGTGCGTTATTTCAAGGCCAGGGTACTGGATAGCCATCAAAGTGAAGGAATCAACGGCGTGGTCAGGGACTGCATGGAGGATGATGCCATCGTATTTTCGGACAAAAGCACTTCTTACGTTGACATCTCCGATCTGGTGGAATTGCACGTCACCGAGAAATCAGACGCCAAAACCACCAAGGAAACACTCAAATGGGTGCATATCGCAATCAGTAATGCAAAACGGACATTGCTGGGCAACTACCATAAAATCAAAAGGAAATACTTACAGTTGTATCTCAACGAGTTTATTTACAAATTAAACAGACGGTATTTTGGAGACAAACTCTTTGACAGAATAGTAATTGCGAATATAACAGGTGCATAAACGGATAATCAGAAAAAACAAACCCTTAATTCTAGTCACCAACGATGACGGTATCACTGCTCCAGGTTTACGTGCCTTGATAGATGTGATGAACGAAATAGGAGATGTAATTGTAGTTGCCCCTGATAGCCCACAGAGTGCTATGGGACACGCCATTACGGTAAACTCAACCTTGTATTGTAGCCCTATTACGATTTCTGAACAAGACATACAATTGGAATACAGTTGTAGTGGAACACCTGCAGATTGTGTAAAACTTGCTGTAAATGAAATACTCAATCGCCCACCTGACATTTGTATCAGCGGTATAAATCACGGTTCAAATTCCTCAATTAATGTAATTTATTCAGGCACAATGAGTGCAGCGGTTGAGGCTGGAATTGAAGGAATCCCGGCCATAGGGTTTTCATTATGTGATTATTCTTGGGAAGCCGATTTTGAAGCTGTTAAGCCCTATGTCAAAACCATTACACAAAACGCCCTTAAAAATGGCATACCCAAAGGTGTTGTACTAAATGTCAATTTTCCGAAACTCAAAAAAGATCAAATTAAAGGAATTAAGATTTGTCGACAAGCCAAAGCGCGCTGGGTAGAATCATTCGATAAGCGAACAAACCCAATGGGACGGGACTATTATTGGTTAGCAGGTAAATTTGTCAATCAAGACAAAGGAGAAGATACAGATGAATGGGCCTTGGAGCATGGTTATGTATCGGTTGTTCCTGTACAGTTTGATCTGACGGCTCATCATACTATTCAAGACCTTAACACCTGGGATCTGAATGATTAGAAAGGAAATTATTACTGGTTTTTTAGTTGGAATCATTGCTAATATTGTCGGAACCCTAGGTTATTTATTATTATTTTCAGACCTTTCTATTGCCAGTAGTTTGCAAATTGCACAGAAACAGGGTCATATTGGAAGCATATTAGCCCTGGGCGCACTTCTAAATTTAGTCGCCTTTTTTGGTTTTATTAAATTAAAACGTGACCATAGAGCAAAAGGGGTGTTGATCGCTACATTTTTAACTGCAATAATAATCCTACTGTTAAAGTTGTTTTGAAATTAAATTAAAAGACTGTGAAATACTATATCATTTGTGGAGAAGCATCAGGGGATCTGCATGCATCGAATTTAGTAAAAGCACTTAAAACGGTAGATAATAAGGCTGTTTTTAGAGCCTGGGGTGGTGATTTACTCAAAGCAGAAGGCGTAGAATTGGTCAAACACTATAAGGAGCAAGCATTCATGGGATTTTTCGAGGTGCTTTTGAACCTGAGAAAGATTTTTTCTAACATACGCTTTTGCAAGGAAGATATAGAGAAGTTTAATCCTGATGTGCTGATATTTATAGACTATTCCGGTTTTAATTTGCGGATTGCCAAATGGGCAAAACCAATGGGATACAAAACCTTCTATTATGTGTCACCACAAATATGGGCCTCTAGAGAATCAAGAATAGAGGCCATAAAAAGAGATATTGACCAGATGTTTGTTATTCTCCCTTTTGAAAAGGAATTTTACGAAGATAAACACAATTATCCTGTTCATTTTGTCGGTCATCCTCTTCTTGATGCTATAAATAACTTTGAGCAAATCACCCCTGATCAATTCAGATCCGAGAACAAACTCGATCAGCGGGAGATTATCGCGCTATTACCCGGGAGTAGGAAACAGGAAATTTCCAATATGCTAAGTGTTATGCTCAGTATAGTGGATGAGTTTAAGAACTATCAATTTGTGATCGCCGGCGCTCCTAGCCAGGACTATCAATTCTACCGCCAGTTCATCAAAAAAAGCAATGTGCATTTTGTAAGCGGTAAAACATATGAACTCCTTAGTGTTTCCAAGGCTGCTCTGGTCACAAGCGGAACAGCTACTCTGGAGACCGCATTATTTAAAGTTCCTGAAGTGGTTTGTTACAAAGGCAACTGGATCAGTTATCAAATAGCCAAACGCATTATCACACTCAAATATATCTCTCTGGTAAATTTGATTATGGATAGAGAGGTTGTTAAAGAACTCATACAATCAGAATTCAATTCCAAAAACCTTAAAAGTGAACTAGAAAGGATACTCAGTGAGCCGGTGAGAAAACAAATGTTTCTAGATTATTTTGAATTGGAACAAAAATTAGGTGGGAATGGGGCAAGTTTAAAAACAGCGCAATTGATTTACGATAAAATTTCTTAATTTGGCTGAGGTACCCAAAAAAGCATCATGAAAAATATATTTTTAGCATTTCTAATTATAAGTCTTATCGGATGTAAATCCAAGCAAAAATCAGTTTCCGTAAGTGGATCAAAACCTCATATTGAAGTAGAGGGTAAGCAAACCAACACAGAGACTAACTATAATAAAAGCAATCGTAAAGGCTCGAAAAAATCCAATGCAATTATAAAAACAGCCATGGAATATAATGGCACCCCCTACCGATATGGAGGCACTACCAAAAGGGGAATGGACTGTTCTGGACTTGTCTATGTATCCTTTAATGAAAACGGCATTCCATTACAACGTATTTCTTCTCAAATGGCAAAACAGGGCAAGAAAATAAAACTAAGGCAGGTTGAAAAAGGAGACTTATTATTCTTTACTACCAGCAAAAACAAACGAAGAATTAATCATGTTGGTTTGGTTGTAAGCACTCGTGGCGGTGATATTCAATTTATCCATTCCACTACCTCTAGAGGAGTTTTGGTATCATCCCTAAGTGAAGGTTATTGGAATTATGCTTTTAATCACGCCAGAAGAATACTTTAAACTAACTTTTAGGTAATTTCAGTCGTTAAATTATTTTATCGAAAAATAGCTTGTATTTTGTAACTTTACTAAAATGTATCAACTATGTTTTCCAAAAAAGATCCAAGACAGCTAAGTGAGATTGATATTGATCAACACGAACTTATAGAAACGGCCCAAAGTAGAATACGACAAAAAAAGAGGCTATACTACCATTTTATACTTTTTCTCCTAGGAAGTATATTTATGATCATTGCCAATAAATTTTTAAACTACGGAGTCCAATACAATTGGTTTGTATGGGGAATAGGCGTATGGACCTTTATATTCTTAATACATTTTATCAATGTTTTTATCACCAATAGGTTCTTGGGTAAAAAATGGGAAAGAGAACAGCGAGAAAAACTAGTAAACATCCAAAAAAACAAATTAGCAAAAATCCAACAGGAGATCGAGAAGGCCAAGTCCTCAGAAACTTCTACAAATACAAACCCTGATAACGCATTGACTTAAATGATTACCATCATAGCTGCAGCAGCCGAAAATAATGCCCTTGGAAAGGATAATGACTTAGTATGGCATCTACCTGATGATTTCAAGAGATTTAAAGTACTTACAAGTGGGCATTCGATCATCATGGGACGAAAAACATTTGAGAGTTTACCCAAGACCTTACCCAATCGCACCCATATTATTATCACAAGGAGCCAAGATTATAAAGCTGTAGGGAATTGCATTATAGTCCACAGCCTAAAAACTGCATTACAAGCAGCTCAAAACGATGATCAACCCTTTATCATCGGTGGAGGGGAGATCTATAAACAGAGCATGGATATAGCAGATAAAATAAAACTGACCCGAGTTCATACCCAGGTAGAGGCCGATACCTATTTTCCAGAAATCAACCCGGAACAGTGGGAACTAATATCACAAGAATATCATCCTGAGGATGAGAGACACAAATACGCATTCACTTACCTTACTTATATACGAAAAAAGAAGGCTTAAGATCCTAAAAATCTACTTTTGCAATTGTTTTATCAGCAGAAAGAGACCCCAAAAAACTTTCAAGTACACCAAGGTCTTTGTTGGTATAGAATCTAAAATTGGGTATACTTTTAACCTGACTGAGCAGACCTCTTTGATCTAAGATATTTTTAGTTTGCTTAGCCACCGCATCAGCAGCGTCAATAATCTGAACCCCAGCGGGCAGTATGGCCTGAATTTGAGAACGCAGAAAGGAATAATGCGTACAGCCTAATACAAGGTAATCAATCCCAGCTCTTATCATAGGGGTTAAATATTCGGTGAGTAGGGCCTGCATTTGCTTTGACTCGATTTCTCCGGATTCAATAAGTTCAACCAAACCATCACCGTATTGCTCAATGACTTTACGATCCTTTGCATATAGAGCAGCTGTTTTAGCAAACAAACTACTGGCCAGAGTTCCTCTGGTGGCCAGAACTCCTACCACCCCGGTTTTAGAATTTAAAGCCGCCGGTTTTATAGCCGGTTCTATTCCTATAATGGGAACACTATAGGATTGGCGTAATACATCAATCGCATTTGTTGTAGCGGTATTACAGGCCACAACAATGATCTTACATCCATGCTCCAATAGATAATCCACATTCTTTCTACTAAGTTGGATGATTTCACTCTGAGGTCGCCCGCCGTAAGGTGCATATTTACTATCTGCCAAATACAGTACAGACTCTCCAGGCATCAAATCATAAATAGCCTCCCATACAGAAAGTCCTCCGAGTCCAGAATCAAATATACCTATAGGCTTTACGCTCATCCAATTAACAAATAAAAACTGCCTATAAAGATAGGCAGTTCATTGAAAATTATATTAAAATAACCTGATTCTCCGCAAACACACCTAATATTTTTAGTATATTAGCGCTCAAAAAGCAGGGATTATGAACATATTCAGTTTTACGGCTCATTTCGGTTCGGAGGAAGATTGTCGTTTGCATTTCAAGGAGCAGCGTGATAAGGAAGGGGTTGTCTGCAAGCGATGCGGGGGCACTTCCCATTATTGGTTACAGGGTAAATGGAGTTATGAATGCAAAGGTTGCCGTTTCCGCACCTCGTTGCGCAGCGGTACGATCATGGAGAGCTCCAAGCTGCCGTTTCTGGTGTGGTACAAAACGATGTTCCTGATGAGTTGCACAAAAAAGGGATTCTCCACCAACGAACTCCAGAAGCAATTAGGATTGAAGCGTTACGAACCGGTATGGGCGATGGTACACAAACTCCGCAGGGCGATGGGCAACCGGGATGCAAGGTATACACTGGAAGGGATGATAGAACTGGATGAGGGTTACTTTTCGGTGGCCAGTAAGGAAATCGAGCGAGGCAAGGGTACACGTGGCCGGGGAGCCGAGGGAAAGCAGAACGTTGCGGTGATGGCCGAAAGCACCCCGTTGGAAGATATCGAAACGGGCAAAAAGGAGAAGCATGTGCGTTATTTCAAGGCCAGGGTACTGGATAGCCATCAAAGTGAAGGAATCAACGGCGTGGTCAGGGACTGCATGGAGGATGATGCCATCGTATTTTCGGACAAAAGCACTTCTTACGTTGACATCTCCGATCTGGTGGAATTGCACGTCACCGAGAAATCAGACGCCAAAACCACCAAGGAAACACTCAAATGGGTGCATATCGCAATCAGTAATGCAAAACGGACATTGCTGGGCAACTACCATAAAATCAAAAGGAAATACTTACAGTTGTATCTCAACGAGTTTATTTACAAATTAAACAGACGGTATTTTGGAGACAAACTCTTTGACAGACTAGTAATTGCGAATATAACAGGTGCATAAACGGATAATCAGAATCTTTAAACATCCTAATTAACTACCTGCGGATTTTAGGTATTATTATAGAAGCCCCCATGAATAAATCGCTCATCATTTTCGGCATCGTCAACATAACCTCGGACAGTTTCTCCGATGGAGGCCGGTATCTGGCGCCAGACGCAGCCATTGCGCAGGCGCGTAAGCTGATGGCCGAGGGGGCAGATGTGATCGACCTCGGTCCGGCATCCAGCAATCCCGACGCCGCGCCTGTTTCGTCCGACACAGAAATCGCGCGTATCGCGCCGGTGCTGGACGCGCTCAAGGCAGATGGCATTCCCGTCTCGCTCGACAGTTATCAACCCGCGACGCAAGCCTATGCCTTGTCGCGTGGTGTGGCCTATCTCAATGATATTCGCGGTTTTCCAGACGCTGCGTTCTATCCGCAATTGGCGAAATCATCTGCCAAACTCGTCGTTATGCATTCGGTGCAAGACGGGCAGGCAGATCGGCGCGAGGCACCCGCTGGCGACATCATGGATCACATTGCGGCGTTCTTTGACGCGCGCATCGCGGCGCTGACGGGTGCCGGTATCAAACGCAACCGCCTTGTCCTTGATCCCGGCATGGGGTTTTTTCTGGGGGCTGCTCCCGAAACCTCGCTCTCGGTGCTGGCGCGGTTCGATGAATTGCGGCTGCGCTTCGATTTGCCGGTGCTTCTGTCTGTTTCGCGCAAATCCTTTCTGCGCGCGCTCACAGGCCGTGGTCCGGGGGATGTCGGGGCCGCGACACTCGCTGCAGAGCTTGCCGCCGCCGCAGGTGGAGCTGACTTCATCCGCACACACGAGCCGCGCCCCTTGCGCGACGGGCTGGCGGTATTGGCGGCGCTGAAAGAAACCGCAAGAATTCGTTAACTTTTCGGTGGCCAGTAAGGAAATCGAGCGAGGCAAGGGTACACGTGGCCGGGGAGCCGAGGGAAAGCAGAACGTTGCGGTGATGGCCGAAAGCACCCCGTTGGAAGATATCGAAACGGGCAAAAAGGAGAAGCATGTGCGTTATTTCAAGGCCAGGGTACTGGATAGCCATCAAAGTGAAGGAATCAACGGCGTGGTCAGGGACTGCATGGAGGATGATGCCATCGTATTTTCGGACAAAAGCACTTCTTACGTTGACATCTCCGATCTGGTGGAATTGCACGTCACCGAGAAATCAGACGCCAAAACCACCAAGGAAACACTCAAATGGGTGCATATCGCAATCAGTAATGCAAAACGGACATTGCTGGGCAACTACCATAAAATCAAAAGGAAATACTTACAGTTGTATCTCAACGAGTTTATTTACAAATTAAACAGACGGTATTTTGGAGACAAACTCTTTGACAGAATAGTAATTGCGAATATAACAGGTGCATAAACGGATAATCAGTAAATTTAATAATAAATTGGAAAAGGAAAAAGACATATTAGACAATCTTGAACTACGTTCAGAAAACGTGCAGGATATTCTCACGCAGCCGCCACATTGGATGATTCGATGGGGAAACACGGTAATTTTCGTCATTCTCCTGATGGTTCTCTTGATGAGTTATGTAATTAAATATCCTGAGTTTATACCTGCCCCCATAGTCGTAACTTCCAAAAATCCACCTGAAAAACTTGAAGCAAGAACAAATTCTAAAATTGAAAAAATTTTAGTGAAAGATCATCAGTCTGTAAATAAAAATCAAGTCATGATGGTGCTTCAGTCAGCTGCTGATTACAAGGATATTCTAGCTCTAAAAGATATAGTTGATTCAATGTCATCATCACAAGTTCTCTACTTCCCTACTCAACAGGCATCAACCTTCAAACTTGGCGAAATACAGGGAGAATACAATAGTTTTGCAAAAGCATTGCAGGATGAAAAACTTTTTACTCGTCTTAAGCCCTATGCTCCTGAAAATATTGCAGCAAACCAAAGTCTTGGGGAATACAGGGCAAGGATTGCTACATTACAACAGCAGCGGAACTTAGAAGTTACAAAATTTGACCTTACCAAAAAAAATACTTGCGCTCCCAAGAATTGTTCAATCAAGGTGTAATTGCCGCGATGGAACTAGAAAATGAAAAAACAAAATTTCTACAGGCAGAACAAAATTTGAAAAATATCAATATAACATTGTCACAGATGCAGGAAGCGGTTTCAAATCTAAATAAAACCAAAAGCGGTGCATCAATAAATACTGAGAAAGATAAGATTACATACAGCTCCCAAACGCTCCAATTATTTGAACAGCTAAGAAAATCACTGAGACAATGGGAACAAAATTATCTCATTATTTCTTCTACTGAAGGAGTAGTTAGTTTCCAACAATTTTGGGGCGAGAACCAATTTGTAAAACCCGGTGATATTGTGATGTCTGTTCTACCCAATGATAAGGAATTAGTTGTTGGTCGGATGTTGATTCCATCAGTGAATTCCGGTAAAGTTAAACCAAATCAAAAGGTTTTAGTAAAGCTTGATAATTACCGATACCAAGAATATGGAATCGTTGAAGGCAAGGTCCAAAACATTTCTCTTACTCCAGATGATAAAGGGAACTATTATGTTGACGTTTTGCTTCCAAAAGGATTGCGGACTTCTTTTGGGAAAAAGTTGCCATTTGACAGAGAGCTCAAAGGAAGTGCCGAGATTGTCACCGAGGATTTAAGGCTAATTGAAAGGTTTTTCTATCAAATTAGGAAATTGTTGGGGTATCAAGCTTGATGTTTTTAGTAAAAAAAGATTAGATAAAAGCAAAATTACGCAAAATGGTTAGAACCGTTGCTATACAATGCTTTATAAAATAGTAGTCCAAGTTCAGAAGTCGGTGTCCGATAGTTTTTGGGCGTGAAAATACAAAGTTAGGTTACTAAATCGTTACTGATTGACTTCGGTAACTACATAGCTTAACCGATTATATTTCAGTCTTTTGCACCCTTTTCTACATTCCCTTGTAACTCAATGTAATTTAATTTTAAACGTTAAACATTTGAGTTATGGAGCAGACAAAAAAATCGACGTTCAAACTGCTTTTCTATTTGAAAAAGAACGAACTGAAAAAGAACGGTAATGCCCCGATTATGGCACGTATTACCATTGACGGAACCCCTAAAACTTTCGGTACAAAGTTAGAAATTGACCCCAATAATTGGGATTTAAAACACGGAAGAGTTCAGGGCAAAAGTGCGCAGGCATTAAGCATCAATAAAAAACTGGATAACATACGTGGGCGCATCGACAAGATTTATGAAGATATGCTGAAACACGAGGGCTTTGCGACCGCCCAAAAAGTAAAGCTATCGTTCTTAGGTGTTGGTGTAATGGATGATGCTATCCTTAAAGTTTTCAACGACCAAAATGAGGACTTTAAAAAATTAGTCGAAAAGGAAGAGCGTTCGCAAAGCACCTACAATAAGTATATCACGGTTTACAATCATCTTACCACGTTTATAAAAGAACGCTATCATCGTGATGATATGGCTTTTCGTGAGTTGACTGCCGATTTTATCCGTGAGTTTGATTTTTACCTCCGGTACGATTTGCAGTCTTCGCATAATACGGTTTGGGTTTACACTATGCCTGTATTAAGTCTGGCGGAACTGGCTATTAAAAAAGGCTTGATACGTGATAATCCATTTCAGGATTACGAAATCAGTATGGAGGAAACCGACCGGGGTTATATCCTTAAAGAAGATGTAGAAAAGTTGATGATGTGCGTACCACCGCACCCACGGTATGAACTGGTAAAAGACCTGTTTATTTTTAGTTGCTTTACTGGGCTTGCTTATGCGGATATTAAGAAACTGACAAGGAATAATATTCAATCATTCTTTGACGGTCATCAATGGATTATCAGCAGGAGAAAGAAATCAGATATTGCTTCCAATGTTCGGTTAATGGAAATCCCTAAACGTATCATTGAGAAATATCAGGGTACAACAAGGAATGAATTTATCTTTCCTGTTCCAACAAATGCAACCTGCAATACACACATAGGCAAACTGGTTGAAAAGGCGGAGATTATTACGGAGCAAAAAGTAACCTTTCACACGGCAAGGCATACTTTCGGAACAATGTTTTTGACTGAGGGCGTACCGCTTGAAAGCCTTAGCAAAATGATGGGGCATAAAAACATTTCCACCACACAGATTTACGCCAAAATCACAAGCCAAAAAATCAGTAAGGATATGGATTTGGTTACGCCGAAATTCAAGGCTATGGAGGAAGCATTTATGATGGCAATCTAATCAGCTTTTATCTAATCACAAGAGCAGAACTTCACGGTTCTGCTTTTTTTATGCCCATACTTCTTGTGTAGGTAAAGCACATTTACTTCCTCTACCCAGTCCAACGCTGTAAAAGAGCTTATTACCTACTTGCTAAATAGAAAATTGAAAAACGAAACCCATATCTAATGTCCTTCTGCTATTCCGTTTTTCAAATCTCTATTACAGGCTATGATAGCCTGGTCATTAATTCCATAAAAATTTAGGGTAGAAAATTTCCACAATCAACCGGTAAAAAGGCAGCTAAGTTATAGCGGGCAGCCACCCCACACGTCCAACCAAAAGACTACGGCATAATGGCAAGGCAAAATGTTGGCTTCGCCGAATTGCTGTGTGTTGCCTTGCCACCCTCCGGGACTTATTCCGTTTCCTTTCGGTTTTACGCTGTTGCCCGCTTGGATTATCTGCTTTCTTTTTTCCGGTTTTTCTTTTGGAAAAATTTATGCGAAGCGAAGCGGAGCAAACCACAACGGGAAGCGGGAAACGAGAAAAGCGAGTGAGTAAATAACATTTTTTCAAACATCAAAATTTAGCATTATGGCACACAACATCAATTTCAACGAGCAAACAGGACGTCATTCATTTTTCAGCGTTCAACAAAAAGCGTGGCACGGTTTGGGGCAAATCGTGGAGCAGTACCCAACAAGCGAGGAAGCAATAGTACACGCAGGTTTAGATTACGAGGTTATCAAATCCCCACTGTTTACACAGGGCAGAACAATGAGCATAGGCGACAGCGGAGAGCTGATTGAAGCCAATGACATCTTAGTACCTAACAGTTTCGCTACACTCCGCACCGACACCAATACACCACTGGGCGTAGTAGGCAAAGACTACCATATCGTACAAAACCGTGAGGCGTTCAATTTCTTTGATGCTATTGTAGGCGGAGGCGATGGAATACTGTACGAAACCGCAGGAGCATTGGGCAACGGGGAACGCATTTTTATCACTGCCAAGCTGCCCGACTATATCCGAGTAGGTAACGGCGACGACGTAACAGAAAAGTACATCTTCTTAACCACAAGCCACGACGGTAGCGGAAGTATTACCGCAGCGTTTACTCCTATCCGTATCGTATGCCAAAACACCCTTAACGCTTCATTGCGGAGTATGACCAACGTAGTGCGTATCAAACACACGTCAGGAGCAAAACAACGCCTTGAAAACGCTCATAAGGTTATGGGGCTTGCCAACACTCTAAGCACACAGTTAGAGAACATTTTTAACGATTGGGCTAAAGTAAGGGTAACAGACCGAGAAGTAAGAAAGCTAATCCAGTTGGCACTTTGCCCGAACAAAGAAACGCTTAACCTGCTCAAAAAAGGTGCTGAAGATGAAGTTTCCACCGTGTTCAAAAACACCGTAGATGATGCCTTTGAATACGCTATGATAAGCGACACCCAACAAATGGCAACTACCAAAGGCACATTATTCGGGGCTTACAATGCCGTCACAGGCTACTTTCAGAATGTACGCAATTACAGGGATGGCGAAGCCAAACTACAATCCATTGTTATGGGCGGTACAGCACAGCTAAAGACACAAAAAGCCTTTGAACTGTGTACAGACTTTGCCTATTCAGGAGCAGAGATTTTCAACTTCAATTAATCATCAAAGGCGACTGCCTGCAAAGGTGGTCGCCTACTAAAACAAAAGATATGAAAGCATTAGATAAAATGGATAACCTCGATAAAGCGGGTTTGTTATGCAAACTGTTTCCCGCAGAACTGGAGAACCTGCAAAACGCTATAAAAACGCAATGCGACTACTTCCTGCAAAATGAAACCGCCTTTCGTGAGGGTTGGTATCAAAAAGGATTTTTCACCGCTGAATTTTGGTACAGGCTTGTGCAGAATGCACAAAAAGGCATAGACAAAGCTGAACCACTTTGGAAACGCCCGCACTGGTTTACAGACCATTTTTTTGACGGACACCATTCAATTTTCGCTATTCACTGCCTGATTGAATATACAGATGATGCACAATGCGACCCGCAATTAAAACAGGCGATACACCTGCTTTTCGGGAGCGACAAATTTTTACAGATAACCTTAAACGATAAATAATTATGGCTAATTGGTGCAACAACTGGGTTGTTTTTGAGGGAACAGCCGAAGCAATAGAACAGATTACACAGCTATTCAAATCAATGGCTAAACAGGAGCAAAAAGACGACTGCGGGCAACTGCCCAATTTCGTACAGGACACGCACGGCGATTATTTCTACAATATCAGTCAGGACAATGAAAGTGCGGGCGTATTCCAGTATGAAACAAAATGGTCACCAAATACGCAAGCCGTTAAGCAGATAGCCGAACATTTCAATGTGAATTTCACACAGGACTATGAGGAATTAGGATGCTTAGTGTATGGTCAGGCAATATTTGAAGACGGCATACTAACGGACACCTGCTTAGATAGCAAGGACTTTGACAACTACGAATTAGACGAGGAAACAGACACCTACCATTTTGAGGGCAAGGAGTACGACAGCGAATGGGAAATACTCGAAACCTTGTTAGAGCGTAAAATCGAAAATCAGTTAAACACCACTAAAATTTAAAACTATGAAATTATCAGATAAAGCGACAGCACATATTTTGATTAAAGCCAATACCAACAGCGAATGGGATAATTGCGAGTTTGCAATTATCTACCTATCCGAAGAATGGAAACAGGAACAGGCAAAACGGCTTGCAGTGGTTAAGCCGTTAGAGGGCAATAATTATTTCTGCTCAATGAACTACTATGATACAGCAGTAGATTTTTACAGAACAGGCAAACACGACAACCCTAATATTGAAGAACTGCTAAAGGGTAAGGAATGGGTATTTGTGGAACTTGACGAGCAGGAGCAGGAAACGTTTTCCGTACCAGAAAACCGACTGGACTGTTACAGGCTTGTATTGCGAGCAAACGGTACAGGCTACTATACAGCCTACGGGAAGCATACGAGCGAGGAATTTTGGACGGAAGAATTTTCATTAACCCAATTAACAGCTTAATCAATAAACCCCAATTTCAATTTATGACACGTTCAAATCTTCATATCAAATTGAGCAACTGCAAATCTCTTATTTGCGTTGCCGACAGCAGCAGCGCACCCGAACAGGGATATATCGTTGAAAGGCTTTTTTTGCCCTTGTTATCCCTTGATAACAGTAAGCAGGAACTCGAAATGCTTACGGAGCATTGCACAATGGATGAAAGGCGGATAAACGAAGACTACCGCTATTTATTAGACCTTACCACCAAAGAAGTAAAGTTCTTTGAAGAGCATTACAGCTATACAAAGGACACTTTCAGGAAAGGCAAGGATATAACGGAACGTTATGAAGTGTATTTAAAAACCATAAGCTAAAATAGCAGCCGCCTGACCTGAAAAGTCGGGCGGCAAAAAGACAGATCCTCCCGATGGTCGGGCAGTCTTTTTGCATTTAAGAGGTGCAACCCCTTTACTAAAATGCACTGCTCAGCACAAATCCTTTTCCATTTTACTAAACAGATTGCGACATTATTTCGTGGGATACTCATTATCCCATTTGTTCTATTTGGAGTATTTTCAATTTTAAGTTTTATCCCACAGGATGCCTTGTCTATTGGGGAAAAAGCCCACCTTTAATAAAATTAATTTTTGTAATAGTCCTGTGCAATTTCCACAATACCCGCACTAAAGTATTGCCCCCCATTAAAAAGAGTTTCAACAGCCTTTTTTAATTCGTCAGGGTCGGCTCCTTTTAGAACGTAACCATTAGCACCACATTCAAGCATTTTTATAACGTCCTTTTCATCATCATTAACACTGAATGCCAATATTTTTAATTGAGGGTATATTTCCAATAATTTTTTTGTGGTTTCAAAACCATTCATAACAGGCATATTTACATCGACGATGCAGAGGTCAGGAACATACTCACAGAGCGCAATTTTGTCGATAGCAGATTTTCCGTTCTCCGCTTCAAATAATACTTCAAAACCGTAGCCTATCAGAAAATCACAAATACCTTTTCTTAGCAGGTCGTGGTCATCTATAAATGCTATCTTAATTGTTGGTTCTTTGCTCATTTTCTTCTTTTAATAAGTTTAAAAATCCGGGTTTAGATAAATTAACATCTTTTATACACGTGAGATATGCCATCATTAACGGCAATATCCCTAACATTAAAACGGCAAAGCCATTCTTTAAAGTGTGCTAAATCATTAGGTTTGAAACGTACAATTTCCCCATTTTTAAGAGATATAATAAAAACATCTATACAGAGAGAGAAAGCTGATAGTTGCGACGCAGGGAGGTCAAAATCGGGGTAAAAATTTTCTTTGCTTTCCATAATCTTAATGTTTATTAAGTTAGTGGAACCTGCAAAAAAAATAAGGCGCAGGCAACCACACTTACTGGCATTAAGGCACTGGTACGCCTGACCCCCAAATAAGCGAGCGCCCACGCCTATAACGTGAGCGTTCTTACTTATCTGTTCCGGGGTTTTAAAAATTACCAGTTTCTAATGCGGAACTTAAAGCAAAAACACTTTAAGTATTTCTATATTTTCTGCAAA
This sequence comes from Chryseobacterium taklimakanense, assembly GCF_900187185.1. Lineage (NCBI taxonomy): Bacteria > Pseudomonadati > Bacteroidota > Flavobacteriia > Flavobacteriales > Weeksellaceae > Chryseobacterium > Chryseobacterium taklimakanense. The sequence continues at coordinate 2,257,725 of NZ_LT906465.1, read as the reverse complement.
CAAAGATACTAAACTCATTCCTTTTTGATAGCATATAACACAAAAAAGGTTACAGTCAATGTATTTTATGGGAGTTGTAATTCTGCTCCAGTATAGTCAGAATATCGCTTTCCTTGTAAATAATCTTGCCGCCAATCTGTATATACGGCAGGATATTATCATCACGGTACTGCTGTAAAGTGCGTTTGCTGATATGAAGCAGCTTGCACATATCTTCGCCCGAAAGGTAAATTTCCCCGTTCATTACAGGACGGTAGTTTTTCAATATGCTTTCGATACGGGTTCTTAGCTGTGTTATCATTTCCTGATGGGCAATGATTTCTTCATTGTCATTCGTGAATAAATCCATTTTCGACAGTATTGTACGGTTGTCCGGCTTCGAGCAAAGCCTGCACATCCGAGCGTTTATAATAAGTCTTACGGTTCAGTCGGGAATAAGGCAATAACCCTTTGTCCTTATACGTCTGCAAAGTCCGCTTGGTAATGTTCATCATCAGGCACACTTCCTGGTTATCGAGCCATTGCTCTTCTTTAAAAATGGGTGTGTATTTCTGCGTGGCATTTTCGGTCAGTTCCAAAAGTGCTTTCAGCTCATTTTTCATTCTGTCCAGTGCGGATTTTTGTATTGCGATTACTTCCATTGTTTGCTCAATTTTGCTTTGGAAGTTGAATTTATAAAGGCTTATTTCTGCGTTGGGGAAAGTTGCAGGGTTTGGCTTTGAGAGGTAGTGTTTGGCGGTTTACTATCCTGTATAAAACAAAAAATCGGATAACCTTTTGGCTATCCGATTTGCTTTAAAATGTATGCTGAAACAATTATCTGCGTTGGACAGGTTGTTCGGTTTTTACTTCAGGTTGCTGTTTTTCCTTTTTCTCACGGGAGTACACCCACAACGATAATAGCCCGAATATAATCAGGGCGTAAGCTATCCATTTGCCCACCCTTTCAATCAATTTAATGAAAACCGAACTTTCATAAGATGAGAAGCCCTCTGCTCCCATAGGGCTGCGCCTGTAAAACTTTCTACGGTTAATCCAGTAACGAAGTCCCAAGCCTGCAACCAAAAATATGATACCTATAACTAATGATGCAACCATAACAAAAAACACTTTATTTCCACTGTTTGAATTTACAAAAAATATTTGTTTCAGCCTGTAAACGATGTGAATTAAATGCGAAAACGGCTCACCCAAAAAGGCAAGCCGCTTTCATTGTTTATGGAAATAAAATCTTACTCAATAACTGAAACAGGTTACAAGGATAAGAAATTATTTCTTTTGAAATACACTGCCCGGCTTAAAATTAAAAACGGCTTACCAATCAGATAAGCCGTTTTTTATAAAATGAAATACTGCTCTTAGTCGCTGCTATTGAACTGAAAAGTTATCTGCTTTTCATTGCCGAAGTTGTCCGAAATCCAAACATCAAAGGACTGTGATACGGCAGACGTTGAAGTGTAGTACAGCCTGAACTGCTCCGATGGTAACTGGTACAGGTCATTGGGCTGATACGGCGGTTCGTTGTAGTATTGCAATGTTCCCTGCCCGTCAAATTGAAAGTAACGGAGGAAATACTGTGTATTGCTGTAATTGCCTGTGCGCTGTATGGTAATGCGTATTTCTACGGTCTGCCCGTTGGCAACATCTTTAGGCACTGGCATAACATTCACCTCGAAAGGAAAATTGTGCTGTATTTCGAGTTCATCATCTTTGCTGCAAGATACCAACGTAACCGAAGCTGTAAGGATTGTCAGGAATACATATAATGGCAGTAGCCCTGTTCTGAATTTATTGAATATTGCTATCATTGTTTTACGTTTTAAAAGTTAAACCTTAATCCCACACCTGCGGATGGACGGAACTGTTCCAGATCCGTCCCCCACAAAACTTTTGTACGCCCTTGTAAGACTAAAACGAAACGGTCGGACAAGTACGTTTCAAAAGTGAGGCGACCGCCTGCTCCGTATATAAAATTATCTTCGCTCAGTATCTTCGCTCCGTCATACAGCATCGCTTCGCCCCGGTTGATGCTTTCGTAGCCGACTACGCCCGTTACGGCAAAATTCAGCGTGATGTTCTTACGGGCATCGCCCAACAGGAAGAAGCTGTAACCACCCTCTGCGGAATAGGTTTCCTGCGGGATGCGGAGGTCTTTATACTCGTGGTACTGGTGGGTATATTCTAACGCCCAAAGCTGATAATTACCGTTCTTACCGTTTACCGTCATTGCTGCGCTGATGTAGTAATCATTGCCAATCTTATCATTGGACATTACGCCTGCACTTATTTCCAATCCTTTCTGCTTCGGCAGCATCCTTTGCGCCTGTGCAGCCGTGATGCCTATCAAGACAAGCACCACGGTATAGATATACTTTTTCATTTTCTTGTTATTGCTTTAAAGGGTTATTAAAATTTCAGGTGCATATCGTCAATCAAACGGGCTTTGATTAAATCGGAATTTTCGACCTGCAATGTTTGATGTCTGCCGCCGTTCTTCTCGAAAATCTCAATCAGCAGTACCTTGTCATCGGCAATGGTAAACTGGTCTAACAGGAACACGTTTTGTTCGGTCGATTTTCCGGCAATACCGTCCAATGGCTTGTAAGTTCTCAAAGGCGTTAAAGGGCGTTCCTGGACTACGGTGCGTTTGGCTACCTTTTTATCCACTACTTTGAAATTGATAAAATCAATCTCGAAAGGAACGTTTGTACGGTTTCTCAATTCAGTATGGAAATAGTATTTGCCGTTGTGTATGTAAATGCCTTTCAGGATAAACTGAATGCCGAAACTCTTAGCCCCGATATGTTTTACAATGCGCCTGTCTTTCTTGTAAATTGTTTCCAGTAACAAGCCTGCCAGTGATGGCGAATTGTTGCCCAGTTCCTCAAAAAGCACATCGTTACCATTGGCTTTATCCACCGCTTTTTGCATTGTGAGCAGGTCGTAGCTCAATGCCTCCGGGTAGGAACTGTAATACACGTTGAAGCTGTAAAAACGCCCGTCATTTGTGATAACTGAAAAATTCGTTTCCGGCTCAAAGTCCCTTACTGATGCTTTTACACGTAACACGTTTTCCGCATCTTCAGCTTTCCCTGCAATCAGGTATTCGCTGCCCAAATCCACATAACGAATGGCGGTCGGGAAAATCAGGTGCGACGTTTTATCGTAGGTAACTTCCATACGGTACGGTTCTATTTTGCCCAATGCAAGCGGTGTTTTTGCAGTTGCACTGTCCTGTGCATAAGTTGTAACGGCAAAGCCGAGTATCAGGGCAATAGCCCAAAAGGTTTTTAAATAATTTTTCATTGTTTTATTTATTTGAGTTCAACATTATTTTTTAGATACAAGGAAGACCTGATAGCCTGCTTTCAGCGTAACCTTTGGTGTTCTTACTTTCTTGGCGAAATAGCCCGAAATACCCTGTACCACGCCACGGCTTAAATCAGCCGCTACCTGTTGTCCGGCATTCTGCGTGAGCATTACGCTTGTTCCTCCGGTTTGGCTCATATTGCCCGCCATTTCGGTAAGGGCGTTCATTTCCGGCGAATACGGAACGTACAAGCCTTGTTGTCCGTCCAAATCGTAAATGGTTATATCTACCGGGATGATGTTGCCCTCCAGTTCCACGGAGGTAACTTTTAATTGCAGCCTGCCATTCTGAAATTTGGCATTAGCTGTTACAATCGTTCCTTTGGGGATGGTACGTTGTGGGGTTTTGGCAGGCTCCAACAAGCGTAAACGTACACCCGTTTCGCCCACTACCGTTTGGGCTTCGTGTACACAGGCTTTGATACTGTTTTTAGGCTGTACCGCCTGTTCAATAGAACCTGCGGTATAGAACCCACGGTTTTTTGTTTGACTCCAATCGGCTGCAAATGCACTGTCCGACGGTTCACGGTACAAGGCTGATACAATGTTCTTTCTTGTTGGTGTGAACGATACAAATTGCTCTTTTTGGTTTGTACCCGCAGCCCCATTAGTTGCACCATTGGCAGGAGCAGCGTTTCCGGTATTGGCATTTTGCGGAAGATACTTTGCAGCCATTTCATAGGATTTCTCCATTAATTTGAGTTGGTCGTCAACGGTGGCCACAGGTGGCACATCTTTTTCCGACAACTTTGCTTTCAGTTCGTCCACCTGCTTACGGAGTTCCATTGTTTCTGCATTGTCATTATTATAAAATGAACTCAATGTGCTTTGCGCATTGCGGTAGCTGTTCAATCCGGAATTACCGTTTCTTCCCGAATTTCTGCCACCTCCCAAGCCGTTGCTTTCGTCTTCTTCAGGTAAACTTTCTTCATTGTCAGCAGATGCACTTTCCTCCGTATTCCAATAGTCAGAAAGCGTGGTCAGTGCATTGCGCTTTTCCTGCTCTTTGCGTTCGAGCATTTCCTGCTCATACGCCTTGCTTTTGTCGTCGGGCATTCCTGCTCCGGTAGCCTGTGGCACGGCATCGTTCAGCCCAATATTTTCGACCGCCTTTTTATCTTTCGACGGTTTAAATATGAGGTACATACAGCCGAGAAATACCACGCCCATCAAAAGGAAGATAATTGGCTTTTTGAGCCTATCCTTATTGCTCTTTTTATTATCCGGCAGATTTGATGCTGCGTTTGGGTCTTCTCCCTCAACGAGAAAGCTGACCCTTTTTTCATTTTCTTTCATAAATCTGATTTTTTAAAATTGTTGATACACTATCCTGCAACCTTGCAGGGTTTTTACTTTTTAGGACAGGGTTCTCGATATGGTCTATGACCATACCGTTACCGGACTTTGAGGTATCATACATCACTTTGCCAATGACCGCTACGGTAAGCAGCAGATAACCCACAAAGAAGTACAGCGTATATCGGTGCTGTTTGCGCAAGGGCAACGCCCGCCAACGGTCGTCCAGCTTGTCAAAGTACCTGTCCATATTTGCTCTTAATTTTTTCATAGCCTTACTATTTCTGTGTTACAGCTTGAAACGCTTAGGACTTTTACCCACCTGTTGCTTCGGCGCATCGTTGACCAGTGCGACCGCTTCCGTTAATTTGGGTGCGGACATTACGGACAGGTTTGCCAGTTCCGATTTTTTGAGCAGTTGCCCGAAGCCGTCTTTCTTTGCTACCTCCATACGGCTCAATGAGAATTTGCCATTCAGGTACTTTACCCACATACTGCATTCTACACGGGGCTTGTCATCGCCCGACCATTGCAGGTAGCCTGTCAGCAGTAAGTCCTGCTTAGGCAAAGTATCTGCACCTTTTTGGCAGCTTTCGAGGTAATCGCTGATGCTGTCTTTCAGCTTTCCGGCATACGCTCCCTGCGTATGGAAATACCCGCTATATCCTTTATCAGTAAGGATTTTTGCGAACGTGCTTAAATCTGATAATGCTTCCATAAGATTGTTTTTTAGCGTTCGATAACCTCTATATCCTTATTTTCCACGACTGCAAATTTTTCAATATTGAAGCCCTGCGGATTGTTGTCGGAACGAACGGAGTTGACGAGATAGCAGGAAGTAATCAGGTTACGCCTGGTTACATTGCTTGACCGGATAATAAATTGTTTGGCATAGGTGCGCACTGCATACGGGTAGTTGTCGAAGTTGCAAACGACACTATCTACTTCTATGCGTTGCTGCACGTTACCCGAAATGATACGGCTGTAATACCCCTTTTCCGACAAGTCTTTGTAGTAGTCGAAAGCACTTTTATCGGCAAGGTTAAATGCCCTGCTCATATTGCTTTCAATAGCGTTCTTGTCGGGAGCAAGCGTAAAGAACAGTTCGTGAAATCTTCTAACGTGTTCCCTTGCTTCAACCGGGCGGTTGATGCTCGCATCTTGCGATAAGGCAAGCATCAGGGATTTTCCGTTATCCAGTACATAGATTTTTTGGCGTTGTTCTTCTGCAAAGCGGTAGGAACGCCATACGGCGTAACCTACCACGCTAATGCAGAGAACCGCAAACACAATGGCATATAATCTTATCTGCCTAAAGCTGTTTTCGATATTTCTTAGCGTTTTAAATTCCATTTTTAGAATGATTAATGATTATTTATTCATCAGTTTACCGCCGATGTTTCCAACTGTTGAACCTGCGCCTGCTCCGGCGATGTTTCCGGCTTTCATTGCTGTGGAGTTTACATTGCGGGTAAAGTTTCCTGCGCCTCCGGCTTGGACTACCCAACCTGTTACTGTCGGGATTGTGAAGTACCCGATGATGCCGATAATCATAAAGATGATGTACACGGTATTGCTCGTATCAGGGATGTAGGTGGGGTCGGCAAGCATTGCTATATCCCGTTCTAAAATGAGGGATTGTATTCTTGCCAACATTGAGCTGAACAAATCCGAAACAGGAAGCCACAGGTAAACACTGACGTACCTTGTGAGCCATTGTGTGAGCGTGGACTGAAAGCCGTCCCATACCGAAATAGCAAAGGCTATTGGTCCGAGTATGGAGAGGACTATTAGGAAAAACGTTCGTATGGTATCAATGACCAAAGCCGCCGCCTGAAAGAGTATTTCCAGTAGATTGCGAAACCAATCCTTTATGGCTTTCTCTATCTTGTAGGCTTGCCTGTCCATATACATACCCGCCATTGTTCCAATGTCGGAGGGCGACCAACCCAGTTCGTCCAGTTTCTTATCAAACTCTTCGTCTGATACCATATAGGCGGTTTCGGGGTTCCTGACCATTGCCTCATATTCCAACTGGTCTTTCTGCTGTTGCAGCTTGTTCAGGTCAAGCACCTGGTCTTCCAGTATTTGATGGGTTCCTACCACCACCGGACTTAGTACCGCATTGATGGTTCCCAATACAATGGTCGGGAAGAACATAATACAAAGCCCTAAAGCGAACGGGCGCAGCAAAGGGAACATATCAATAGGTTCGGCACGGCTTAAAGCCTGCCAAACCTTTAACGCAACATAGAACAACGCTCCCAATCCCGCCAAACCCTTAGCGACTGCCGCCATATCGCCTGCAAGTGGCATCATATCATCATAAAGCGACCGCAGGAGTTCGTGAAGATTATCCCATTCCATTTTTACCAGTATTTTTGGTTAGCAGTTCCGTAGAGTTCAAGCACTCTTTTGGCATCGTTTTTCTTTTTCGCTCTTAGGTAGCTTACAGAAATATTCTTGTTGGTGTAGTAGCGTACAAGGCTGTGGTAATCCTTTACCTCTTTGTACACACGGTCAATAATATCCATACGCTCCTTATCGTTTAGGGAAAGGCTTGAAGAGGTTACAATTTGTTTCAACTCTTTTAGCAGTTCGGTACTTTCATTAAGGAGTGCCGAATAACCGTTGCCGATAGCGACCAATTCTTGCGGTGTGAAATTTGGGTCGTTCATCATTTTACCAAAATTCTGCACGTACATTTCGGACACATCGCCTACCAACAATACCGTTTGTTGCACCTTGCGGGCATCTTTCACAAGGTTGTTGATAGCTTTCAGCTTATCGTAATATTCCTTGCCCTGGTCGTACACTTTCTTCACTTCGTTGAAGTTCTTTATCACATTGCTTACGGTCGAAGAAGTCTGTATGATTTCGTTCGCAGAGTTGATAATGCCCGAAGCCAAATTAGCCGGGTCGGTTACAACCCACTGGGCTTTTGCTGACGGTGCTACGGCGAGCATCAGTGCCGTACACACCAGATACAATACTTTTTTCATTGTTTCTGAATTTTTAAATTGTTAATGATTATTGATTTGAATTGTCCCGCCTTTGCATTGCGATATGCTTAATGGCGAGTTCTACATTGCCGTCCAGTTCAGCAGCAAGCTGCATCACTTCCATTTTTTCGGTTTCTTCGGTCGTGTAGGCGAGGTATTCCTCCAAACTAACTTCGGTGGCATAGACTGCCGAGTGCGTACCACCTAAGCCAATCCAAACCTCTTTGTAAAGTCGGCTTGCATCATTGTTCATATTGATGGAAAGTACCTGTCCTTTCTCTTTGTCCGTAAGTCCGAGCATCGCCTGTATATCGTCGAACTTGTTCATATACTTGCGTTGGTCAAGCAGGATTTTACAGTCGGAGTTATTGATGATACTTTCTTTCACAATAGGCGACTGGATAATATCATCGACCTCCTGCGTTACGACAATCGCTTCTCCGAAGAACTTTCTAACCGTTTTGAACAGGTACTTGATGTATTCCGCCATTCCCTCTTTGGCAATAGCTTTCCACGCTTCTTCAATCAGGATGAGCTTGCGAATACCTTTCAGTCGGCGCATCTTGTTGATGAACACCTCCATAATGATAATCGTAACTATGGGAAAGAGGATTTTGTGGTCTTTAATCGCATCAATTTCAAACACGATAAAGCGTTTGGAAAGCAGGTCTAACTGCTTGTTGGAGTTCAGCAGGTAATCGTACTCGCCACCCTTATAGTAAGGTTCAAGTACGTTCAGGAAGTTGGCAATGTCAAAGTCTTTTTCCCTGACCTGCTTTTCTTCCAGTACCTTACGGTAATCGCCTTTCACATACTCATAGAAACCATTGAATGATGGGTACACATCTTCCGTTTTGATACGCTCGATATAACCGCTTACCGCATTGGAAAGGGCAACTTCTTCAGAACGGGTTGGCGGTTCATCATCACGTTTCCACAAGGTCAGTATCAGGGTTTTGATACTTTCCCGCTTCTCAATGTCGAACACGCCATCATCGGTATAGAAAGGGTTAAAGGCAATCGGGTTATCTTCGGTATAAGTGAAGTAAACACCGTCTTCGCCTTTGGTCTTTCCTTTGATGAGTTCGCACAATCCCTGATAAGAGTTACCCGTATCTACGAGCAATACGTGTGCACCCTGTTCGTAATACTGCCGTACCATATGGTTAGTGAAGAACGACTTACCTGAACCCGACGGACCAAGTATGAACTTGTTCCGGTTCGTGATGATACCACGCTTCATAGGCAGGTCGGAAATATCCAAATGGATAGGTTTTCCTGTAAGCCTGTCAGCCATCTTGATACCGAACGGCGAGGGCGAATTGTGGTAGTTGGTTTCTTCCGTGAAGAAGCACAATGCAGGCTCAATGAACGTGTAAAAACTTTCCTCACTGGGGAAGTCGCCCGCATTGCCGGGCATTCCTGCCCAATACAAAGTGGCTACGTCCGTCGTGTTGTGCCGAGGCTTACACTCCATCAGTGCCAACGCACTACCGCAATCATTCTTTAGCTGTTTCAGTTCCGCAGGGTCTTCCGACCACGCCATAATGTTGAAGTGCGCACGGATAGAAGACAGTCCGAAGCTATGGGCTTCGTTCAGGTACTTTTCTATCCACTCTTTGTTGATTTGGTTGGCACGGCTGTACCTTGCCAGTGAGTGCATATTCCTTGCGGACTTCTCAAACTTTTGCAGGTTGTCTTCGCTGTTATCCAAAAAAATGTACTGATTGTAAATGTGGTTGCAGCTTAACAGCAAACCCACAGGTGCGGCGAATGACAAACGGCAATCGCTACGGTCGGTGGATAGCTTTTCAAAACGGGTATCTGCCGATACCGTTCCAGGCAGGTCGTCCGTATCTGAAAGGGTATGCAGGCTTAACCTTTTGTTACCGATGCGCACTTCTTCGTTTCCGAGTGCGATGTCTTGCATTGGTGTTCCGGCTCCCCTCGATAGCGTGAGGTACTGTTCCAATAATCCCTGTGTGTCTTCCGTGCCGATGATTTCATCTTCAGAAAGTCGTTTCAGGGTTACAAAACCGCTATCGTTCAGGATACGCTCAAACTGGGCAACCGCCTCCATAAAGCGGTGTATCGTTTCCTTGTTCCTGATTTCCTTTGGTATCAGCGTACCTTTGCAAAGCGAACTGAAGTTGCTTTGCATCCGCATTCTTTCCTTAGTGGTCTTCGTCAGGAACAGGTAGCAATAGTGGTTCAGGAATGGTCGCTCATTGAAATGGCGTTGATAGGACTTTGATAAAAAGCTCTGGTCTTCGATTGCCAAATCGGGCGCATAGCTTTCCTTGATGTACCAATCCTGTTTGTGAATGACCGTAAAATCAGGCAGGGTTTTGATAGCCTTGTGCCAGGCGGAATGTATCGCTTCATACTCCGCAGATGCTACCGTAAACAGTTCCGGCAAACGCACTTCAAAGCAGGCGGTAATGTCCGCATCTTTGGATAAGATGCAGTTGTTCTCTACTGCCAACAAAGGAAATTTATTTTCCAGTGTGGTGGTCTTTGCTACATTTCTCATACGGCATTCTGTTTAGGCGTGAATTTTAAATAGCGGTGTACAGGCTTGCGGCAGATGATGTAGCGGGGATGCCTTTTATTGGCTGCAATTTTCATCAGCCCGTGTTCGCCGTACTTCCTGTTGAGCGAAAATGTCTGCCATATAATGAGCGAAGCACCGCCTGCTCCGAGGAACAGGCAGATGTAAGAGTTTACGCCTGCCATATACAGTATCATCACGAGGATAAGCGTACCGAGCAGCCCACCTGCGAAAATGAACAGGTATTGTGCTTTCAGCCCTTTAAATTCCACCGTCCTGCCGATGCCTTTGTTGATATTGTAATTCATAAGGCAACGGATTAAAGGAAGAATGAACGCAGGATAGTAGCGGCAACAATCAGGAAGATACACGCACCGAACCACGAAGCTGCGGTCTTGCTCGTATCAGGGTCGCCGGAACTGAACTTGTTGTACACCTTAACGCCCCCGATTAACCCGACTACCGCACCGATGGCGTAGATTAATTGCGTTGCGGGGTCGAAATAACTTGTTACCATTTGGGTAGCCTCGTTGATACCTGCCGAGCCGTTTCCCTGTGCGAACGCACCAATTCCTGACAGCATTGCCACTGCTGCCAGCAAAACTTTTTTTCTTTGTTTTTCCATAATTGAAACACATTAATTTGTTACTGTTTATCCCGCACCTTGCGAGCTTTCGGGACAAATGTCTTATGGAAAAAGAGGCGTTATGAGAATGTGGCAGTCAAAGGAAGTGTTTGGCTGTGAGTGGCTTTACGGTGTGTGGAGGAGCATAAAAAAACGCCAAACTTTTTACGGTTTGACGTTCGGTTATCGGTGCGCCGATTTACATTTTTCTACCTTTCGGTTTACTTCTTTTTGGTTGTGTTGGCTGTTGTTTTTTGGTAGCTTTTTGCAGGTTCTTTTCTTCTTTCAGATTGCTTTTAATCAAACCAACAAGAAAGGTTTTTTCCCAGGGTATTTGCTTCGCTTCAAACTGTAATTTCAAACCCTGCTTTGCCAGTCCGTGTGTCAGTTCAAATCCGTAGTGCCTGTTCCATCCAATCCTGTCAAGCAGTCTTTCGGAGGGAAACTGTACAGCGATTAAATCTTTGGGAAGTTCTTTGATAGTCCGGTAATCCGGTTCCTGAAATTCGTGTGTCTTAGGATTGTAGGGAATAGTATAAATCCTTTTATCTTCATCATAGTAGTTTGATATATCCGAGAACACAATACCTTTTGAAAGGAAATCATCTTTTGGGCGCAGCATATCCATTCTTATATCAACATAGAATGTATGCCCTGCAATAGCTATCGTTGGCAGCATTCCTTTGTTTACACGCAAATCGTAGGCTTCTTGGTCAACAATATTGTTGGTCGGTTTTATATCTGCCTTTTTCTGCTGAATACCCACTACCCAGTCAATGTAGCCTTTTGCATCATCTAAGTTGTGCGGTACGGACTTTCTGCCCCCGGACAGCTTGCTATCATCAAGCCCAATGATAAATCCGTGATTGGGGAACTCATCTGAACGGTAAACGATGATGAGATTATTAATGTCTTTGCCAACAACATTGTTCTTGTGGCTTGCTATGGTATGTCCTTTATATTCCTCGAATATATAATCAGGGTCGTCTTTCTTAATCATATCTGTACTGTTTTTTATCAGGCTGCAACGCCTTTAAAAAGACAAAAGGGAGCTGTCTTTTCAGACAAACTCCCCAATGTCAAAATCACCCAAATCACTTTTCCGCAAGGTGGAAGAACCGTCGTCGCTTTCAGATGAAAGTGTGCTATCCAAAAGCTCGGCAATTTTTCGGGAAGCACCTTCAATGGAATTTTCCAGTAGGCTGAATAATTCGGTTCCCTGTAATTTCTGAACTATGGCTACCGCTGTTTCCTTTTGAGCCTGTTCCAAATTCTCTTTTTGGAGCAATGCCCCTACGGAGCTTAGTTCGTCGTAGGTAACCCCTTGGGCAAAACCGTTATCGCCACCGGATATTCCGTACCGGTTCCATTCTTCTTCCTCTTCTTCCAAATCAGGTATATTGCTGAAAACTTCATCCAGTTCTTCCTGCGGAATTTGAATGCTGACGTTTTCGTTTTCGTCGTATTCAATGTCTAAATTATCAGGGTTTATCTCCGGTTCCGTTATTTGGCTTTCATTGGCAGTGTTTGGCACTAAATGGCTTTTTACTGGCTTAGGCTGCCCCATAATATCGGGCAGGTTCGGGTTAACTTTTTCCTGTGTGGGCTTTTGTTCCGACCTTTTATGAATGACAATCTTATCCTGCAACAGCAGGACAATGACTATCAGCAGGCAAATCACAATTACTATTTCCATAATCAGATGCTTTAAAAAATGGGTTTAAACTTTTCGTTGAAATCATCGGTAATTGCTTTTTCAAATAGCTCAAAATGATGCTCCAGTATGTTATCAAGATAGGCATACAGGGGTATGGCATCTTTACCAATGACTTGTACAATACGGGATAGCCGTTCGTGATATTCCTGCCGGATATAAATGCTTTTATCGCCCCGCTTTGTCATTGAGTGGCTTTTCAAAAAGTGTTCGCCGTAGCTTCCGTCAAGGCTTTTCTTGTTGCGGTTCCTTTCCCGTTGTGCGGGTTTGCTTTGTGGTAATTCGTCCTGCTTTACCTCTTCTTGTTCAGCTTCCTTTTCCTGCTCTTCAGCAGGTTCGGGCGGTAGCTGCAAGCCGTCCTTTTTAACGCCGTCCACCATTAGGTTCATCATCAATTCCTCGTTAATGTCCGGCGTGACTTTCTTTTTATTGTCTTTTTCCATAGCACTACAATTGAATGATGTTTAAAAATTCGCTGATGAACAGGTCTAACTGGCAGGCTTTCATCAAACGCTCGTCAGGCGGCATTACGGTAGAACGGAAAACCGTTTTGCTGTCCGCTTCGCTTTCCTTGCGAAAACGGGTACTGTTCTTGATTTGGCTTTGCATCAGGCTTAATCCCAGTTGCTCAATAAGCTGATTGTACACATCGTATAGGGGTGTGCTTTCCCTGCCGTCCACCTGGTTCCAAAACAGGTTAATGGTCTGTATGGAAGTTTCACCCTTTTTCATAATTACGTCCTGTAAAAGCTGCGTGAAAATGAGCGTACTTTCCATTACCACACGGTCTGCTGTAATGGGCGTAAAGATGTGGTGCATACCTGCCAATGCTTTTAGGATGCCGGGCGTGTTCACAGTTCCGGGCAGGTCGAAGAACAGCACATCAACCGGAACGGGAGAAGTGTTTACAAATTCGTGCGCCGCATCGAGTACGCTATCCGCTTTGTGCTGCATAATGGGATAGGCTTTTTTGTTGATGGTGGTAAACTGCTTATACGCCAGTTTTTTCAAAGCCTCATTTTCCATTACCATTGCCAAATCACGGGTTTTCATTTTCATCAAACTGTGCTGCGGAAAATCCGCATCAAATACGGCTACGTTGTAGCCCAACCGATAGTGCATTGTGCTTGCAACAAGCGTAGTAAATGTGCTTTTGCCAACACCGCCTTTTTGAGAAGAAAAGGCGACAAACAGAGGTTTCTTTTTTGTGTCCATATTTTTAAAATTTAAAGTTTACATCTTATTGCTTCTCAGTCCTGCAGGCTTTCAGCCGTGCAGTCCTGATTTCGTGCTGTCTTTCTTGCAGGATAGCTATCAGGCTTGCCTGCGGGAATTACCGATTGCCTGCTTTCCTGCCGTACAGCAGCAATGCTTTCATTCAGGCATCTTATCAGGCGGGATTGCGTTCTTGCATTCTTTCCGTCCTGCATTATATCCATCCGGCAGGCGTGATTGTCTGATAGCAGGCTGTCACGCTTTCCGTCATTCCTGCGCTCTTGCTTTCTTGCATTCCTGCAATCTTGCAGGCAGGATAACCTGCCATCCTGAATGTGTGCCGTCTGCTCGTCCTGAAGTACGGGCTGTCTGCCTGCCTGCCAACATTCAGGGGCAAAGAACTCATCAAATTCATTCGGTTGTATAGCGGTGGCAGTGTTTGGCGTTCAGAGGCAGCATTTGGCACTGTGGTACAGTGCAACGCTATCGTAAACAGGGCTTTACTTTGTATTGTGATTTTTATTAACGGATTTATGCAAAAGTCTTTTGACATATCAGGACGTAACGGGAACGGCATTGAGCCGTTTTTCCCTGTTACATTCAATCCGTCCCGGAGGGCGGATTTTTGTGTTCACCGGAACACGGCAAGTTGTGTTTTGAGCATCTCGGAATGATTTCCGATGCTCAAAACAACTTGCCCTTTGCAGGGGGCAGAAAACACCTTCCGAAGTCAGGGTTTTGTATGGATTTTAAAATGGATTAGTGATGAACGATAACAACAAAAAGCAATTGAAAAAGACCGGACGCCGCCCTAAAGAAGACCCGGCGACAATCCGCTATACAATTTCCTTTAATGCGCAGGAACACTCCCGCTTTCTTGCTCTTTTTGATAAATCAGGTATGCAGGTAAAAGCGCATTTTATAACGTCCTGCATCTTTGACAAGACCATAAAGACCATTAAGATTGACAAGGGAACGGTTGATTTCTATATGCGGCTGACCTCTTTTCACAGCCAGTTCCGTTCCATTGGCGTGAACTATAACCAAATTGTAAAGCTGCTCTACAAGAATTTTTCCGAGAAAAAAGCCGCAGCATTTCTGTACAAACTGGAAAAACAGACGGCAGAAATGGCGGTGCTATGTCAAAAAATTATCCAAATAAGCGAGGAATTTGAAGCCAAACACCTGAAAAAATAGCGGTAGAAATGATAGCAAAAATTGGAAGAAGTGCAAATTTATACGGGGCGTTGGCGTACAATCAGCTTAAAGTAGAGAAAGAAAACGGACAGATTTTATTCGCCAATAAGATGATTGAAAACGCAAGCGGTCATTATTCTGTTGCACAATTAGCCCAGTCTTTTGCGCCTTACCTAATAGCCAACCGCAATACCGAGAAACATACTTTGCATATTTCGCTCAATCCTGACCCAAACGACAAGGTAAGTGATGATAAGTTTCGGGAAATGGCAGAACAGTATATGCGGGAAATGGGTTACGGCGAACAGCCTTTTGTCGTATTCAAACATACCGATATTGACCGCAGCCATATACATATTGTATCGGTTTGCGTGGACGAGCAGGGCAAAAAGATTTCGGACAAATTCGAGAAAATGCGGTCTATGAATGTATGCCGCGAACTGGAAAGTAATTACGGATTGATACCCGCAACGGATAAGGAGCGCAGCCAAACAGATAAGGTTTTCCGTCCGGTAGATTATCGGGCAGGCGATGTAAAAAGTCAAATCGCTTCAGTTGTTCGCCACCTGCCGAACTATTACCAATACCAAACGTTGGGCGAATACAATGCCCTGCTTTCCCTGTTCAATATTACCACCGAGAAAATCGAGGGCGAATTACAGGGAAAAATGCAGCAGGGCTTATTATATATTCCATTGAATGAAAAAGGCGAAAGAGCCGGGCATCCGTTCAAGGCTTCGCTGTTTGGAAAGAGCGCAGGGCTTCCGGCTTTGGAATTGCATTTTGCGAAATGCAAAACCGCTTTGAAAGATAGCCCAACTAAGCAAACACTAAAATCTGCTGTTACCATTGCCCTGAAAACCACGGGCAATGAGCAGGCTTTTAAGAAGCAATTAGTAGAACAGGGTATTAACGTAGTGGTACGCCGGAATGATACAGGGCGCATTTATGGTATCACATTTATTGACCACAATGCCAAAGCGGTTTGGAACGGTTCACGTTTGGCAACAGAACTTTCTGCCAACACCTTTAATGATTATTGGAACAATAACATCAAACCCGATATTAAGGAACCTATCGTTTCACAACCCAAACTATCCACATCAAATGATGCGGATCTTCCTGCGGAAGAACCACACCATTTGTTCGACTTCTTAACTACGGACAAACACGAAGACGGTTTGATTGAAGCACTGGGCGGCTTATTGCCCGAAGCCCAGGGCGAAGATTACGAAGAACAGGACTTTGCCAATAAGATGAAGAAGAAGCGCAAACGCCAAAGAGGTCAGCAATAATATTTAGCCAAACACTGCCACAGAACGCCAATGGCAACCACATTCTTAGAGCCACTCCATAGAGCCTTTAAATTCACGCCCGAACATTAAAACTTAAAATAATGCAGGGAGAAGACGATTTAAGAGGGCTTGCCAAGATAATGGCTTTTATGCGGGCAGTCAGTATTCTTTTGGTGCTGATGCACCTTTATTGGTTCTGCTACGGTTTCTTTTTAGAACGGAGTTGGACGTTGGAAGTAATCAACAAGATATTAGGCAATTTCGACCGGACGGCGGGCTTGTTTTCACACACCCTTTATACCAAAGCATTCGCTTTGGTTCTACTGGCTTTGAGTTGCTTAGGCACAAAAGGCGTAAAAAACGAGAAGATAACCTGGTCTAAAATTTACGTGGCTTTGGGCGTTGGGTTTGTGCTGTTTTTCCTGAACACCCCGTTGCTAAAACTACCTCCGGCAACAGGTACATTCCTTTATATGCTTACTATTTCATTAGGTTATATCGCTTTGCTGATGGCAGGCGTATGGATGAGCAGATTGCTGAAAAATAATTTAATGGACGATGTTTTCAATAACGAAAACGAGAGCTTTCAGCAAGAAACCAAGCTGATGGAAAATGAGTATTCCGTCAATCTACCCACCAAATTTTATTACAAAGACAAATGGAACAACGGTTGGATAAACATTGTAAATCCATTTAGGGCATCAATCGTTTTGGGTACTCCGGGTTCCGGTAAATCCTATGCAATCGTAAACAACTACATCAAGCAGCAGATTGAGAAAGGCTTTAGTATGTACATCTACGATTTCAAGTTCGACGACCTTTCCACCATTGCCTACAACCACTTACTAAAGCATCGGGATAAGTACAAGGTACAGCCGAAATTTTACGTGATAAATTTCGACGACCCACGCAAGAGCCACCGATGTAATCCACTCAATCCCGACTTTATGACTGACATTTCTGATGCTTACGAAGCGGCATATACCATAATGCTAAACCTTAACAGGTCGTGGATACAGAAGCAGGGCGATTTCTTCGTGGAAAGCCCAATTATTCTTTTAGCTGCCATTATTTGGTATCTGAAAATCTATGAGGATGGCAAGTATTGTACGTTCCCACACGCTATTGAATTACTGAATAAAAAGTATTCGGACGTATTCACTATTTTAACCTCATACCCCGATTTGGAAAATTATTTGTCGCCTTTTATGGATGCGTGGCAAGGCGGAGCGCAAGACCAGTTACAAGGTCAGATAGCATCGGCAAAAATTCCATTGTCAAGAATGATTAGCCCCCAACTGTACTGGGTAATGACAGGCGATGATTTTACGCTTGACATTAATAATCCTAAAGAGCCTAAAATTTTATGCGTGGGCAATAACCCCGACCGTCAAAATATCTATTCCGCAGCATTAGGTTTGTATAATTCGAGGATTGTAAAGCTGATTAATAAAAAAGGACAGTTAAAGAGTTCTGTTATCATAGATGAGTTGCCAACAATCTATTTCAGGGGACTGGATAACCTCATCGCAACGGCGAGAAGTAATAAGGTAGCGGTATGTTTAGGCTTTCAGGACTTTTCGCAATTAACGAGGGATTACGGCGACAAAGAGAGCAAGGTAATACAGAACACCGTCGGTAATATATTCAGTGGTCAGGTGGTTGGAGAAACGGCAAAAAGCCTTTCGGAACGCTTCGGTAAAGTGTTGCAGAAACGTCAGAGTATGACCATTAACCGCAATGATAAATCTACGTCTATCTCCACACAGTTAGACAGCCTTATTCCGGCTTCCAAAATTTCTACCCTTACACAAGGTATGTTTGTCGGTTCTGTATCGGATAACTTCGATGAGCGTATCGAGCAAAAGATTTTCCACGCCGAAATTGTGGTGGATAATGAAAAGGTAGCGGCTGAAACCAAAGCCTATCAGCAGATACCGCAAATCCTTTCTTTTGTAAATGAGCAAGGCGAGGACAAAATGAAACAGGAAATTGAGGGCAATTACAAACAGATAAAATCAGACATCCTGAATATTGTAGTCAGCGAAATGGAGCGCATCAAGAACGACCCGAACTTACAGCATTTGGTGCAGGAGGGATAAAAATAAAAGGGAGGTTTTAATGCTAGTCATGGTCGGAAGATTTTCTTCCGACTTTTTTGTTTTTATATGCGCAAAAAATAATTTTACAATTACCTGATAATCAAATAATTAACTTGTTTTTGTCGTTTAAATTTTGTATATTTATACTGATAATCAAACATTTATGTCAGTATTCAATGACCACAAAGTTTCCCTTAGTCAGGTTCTGGATTTCATTCCCGAGGCGCTTTTAAGCCATCTATCAGCGACCACCAATGTTGACCACTATAGTAAAGTGCTCCATGGGAGGAAAATGTTCTATCTGCTTTTATTCTGCGTCTTTGACAACGATAGATTGAGCCAGAGGACACTTGAGGACACTTTTAACAGCAGCGGCTTTAAGGCCCTGTTTGGATTGGGGGAAGAAGAAAAAGTTCGCAGGAGTTCTATCTCCGAGAGACTTTCCAAGATCGACCCCAGTTATTTCAAAGAAATCTATGAGCAGATGTATTTGCGGCTTGCGAAATCTTATAATAAAACGGAGATAGCCAAGTACAACCTGATACGAGTTGACAGCACTATTGTTGCCGATGCCTGCTCTAAGTTAAAAGAGGGGATTGACCAGAAAAGCGGCAAGAAATTAGTGAAATTCAGTTTTTCATTTGATGGCATCTTACCTTCGGGAGTAGAGGTATTTACAGGCCAGAAATACTCTTCCGAAGAGTCCGCACTCCCGGAAGCTGTTTTAAAACAAGTAAGAAAAGAAGAGCATCACGACAATGTTTATGTCATGGACAGGGGCCTGCAATCAACACGGTCAATGAAAGAATTTGAGGAAGGGTCTGTGAAATTCATCATTCGTTCGAAAGATAACAGAAAATTTGAAGAGATTGAATCATTTCTTGACGAGAAAGAATCTCCCAAATGGGATGATTGGGAAGTGCTGAAAGACAGCAAGGTAAAGCTTTACACTGGAAGCCCCGTCCAGAACAAACGGGGCAAACTGCATTACCGGCAAGAGAAAGTAGAAACCTTATTCCGTTTGGTGGTCATCAGGAACCAAAAAACGAACAAAGAATTCTGGTTTCTGACCAACGAATTTAAACTCTCTGCCAAGGAAATTTCTGATTATTACAGAAAGCGGTGGGACATTGAAGTGTTTTTCAGGTTCCTGAAACAGGAACTCAACCTAAGTCACCTGGTTTCAATGAACAAGAACGGGATTGAAGTGATGGTCTATATGACAATGATTGCAGCGATGCTTTTGTTGATCTACAAAAAAGCCAATAATCTGGGCTACAAAACCGCTAAAAGACGAATAGCCATGGAGCTCCGGGATATGATAACTGCTATTCTAATCATATTTGCAGGAGGCGACCCAGGTAAAGTTTTTAAAACATAAAAAATGGTCGGAATTTCTTCCGACCATGACTAGTTTTAATGCCTCCCTTTTTTATTGTCTATCCGTTCAGGCTTACAATACGCCACGGGGCATATGTACACCTTTTACACGCACAATGCTTTCCTGAACCTTTGGGGTTTTTTTCTGTTTTTCTGCCTGTTCCGCAGGTTCTTCTTTCGCTTCCGGCGTAATAGATAGCTGTATTTTCCTTTCTACGGCAGCCAGTTCCGTTTTGAGTTCGCTCAATCGGTTTTCCTTAGACCACGTACCATTAACGACCTCCTGAAGTATCGGTATATCCTTTTGGTAGTTGGCAATGTTTTCCTGTTCTTTTGCGATATACGACGGTAGCTTTTCCAATGCCCTCAAAAAGTTTAAAGAAGCGGTTTCCGGGTCTTTTGCAATTAGCCCGAAATTGTGGTTGTATTTAATGTTTCCCTCGCCCTGTATAAAAAATCGGTTTACCCGTATATCCGCTCCGTCTTTTTGCGACATTTCCGTTTTGACCAAAAGCTGAAATCCGTACAAACTGCCGATTTCCTGATAATCCCCGCCTGTACGGGATTTTTCTGCAATCTCATTGAGCTTTGCACCGACTTGTTTTGCATCAGCATTGGGCGATACGCCGTCCAACTGAACAGGGTTTACAATTCTGCCGTCCTGCCGTTTTTGTATGCGTTGCTGTAAATTATCCCAATCGGTTGTCATTCGGTTCAGGCGGGATTGGGCTTGGTTAAATTCTTCCGTATAGTTTTCCAGCTTGGATTTAGCACTGTACTTGGAGCGGTTGAACGCTTGCTTTTCGCTTTCCAATCCGGCAATCTGTTTTTCAACCCTCGCTTTGTCCAGCAGGTCTGTATTCCCCGACAGGATTGCCACATATTCCGAGAAATTCATTCCTGATTTTTCGTCTATACTACCCTCGTCAATGGTTCGTTTACCGAGCTTATTGGATTTTAATTGGTCGATAAAAAGCTGTTTGTTAAACAGCAGGTTGAATTTATAGCTATCCAGCGATTTTTCAACGGCATAGATGATAACATCTACTTTGTTATCGGCAAAATGCTTGGCGATTTCATTGCCCTTGCGGATTGCCCGACCGTCACGTTGCGCAAGGTCAGACGGTCGCCACGGCGTATCCAAATGATGAACGGCAACCGCTCTTTTCTGTGCATTCACCCCTGTACCGAGCATACTTGTTGAGCCGAACAGCACACGGATTTTGCCCTCGTTCATTCCCTTGATAAGTTCCTTGCGTTGCTTATCCGTTTTGGCTTCCTGAATAAACCGGATTTCGTTCGCAGGGATGTTGTGGTCTTCCACGAGCTTGCGTTTGATTTCCGAGTACACATTCCATTCGCCCGGCTTATAGGTTCCCAAATCCGAGAAAACGAACTGCGTTCCTTTCTGTGCGTTGAATTTGTTGTAGTATTTTGCAATATTACTGGCACAGTGAGAGGCTTTGTTGTCGGGATGGTCTTCATACATCCCGCTTACCATCCGCATATCCAACGACATCTTACGGGCGTAGTCCGTAGCGATGAGCATCTTTGCCTTTTCCTCTGATTTTGATAGCGGTGGTCTGCCGAGTAATTCCCCATTGCCTGTTTTGGCAAACTCCATTAAGTTTTGAATAAACTCCTTTTGGTCAGGTGTAGGCGGAATGTTATACAGGATTTCGTTTTTTTCAGGTCGGTCAATGCCTATATCCTTTGCGGTGCGGTAGTCCGTGATTTCAGAATAGAACTGCGCCAGTTCAGGCACTTTGATAAAGTACCGGAAACGCTCTTTTGCCACGATATTATTAGCGATAGAAAACTCGTAATCGGTCGTCTTTCTTGCGTAGATAGCCGCCCACGCATCAAAACAGTTAATGCCCTGTTTTTCCAATGCTCTTGGACGTAGATACTTAAACAGGAGGTACAATTCCGTTAAGGAGTTGCTTATCGTTGTTCCCGAAAGAAAGGTTGCTCCCATATCCGCATCAATGCGCTCCTGAATGGTACGGATGGCAAAAAGCAGGTTTAAGGCTTTCTGGCTGCCGTCCACATTTCCCAATCCGGCAACCCGGCTGTGGCGGGTATTGAATAGTAAGTTCTTGAATTGATGGCTTTCGTCGATAAACAAATGGTCGATGCCCATCATTTTAAAATCAACCACATCATCTTTGCGGTTTTCAATATCGTGTTGCAGGGTTTTGAGCTTGACTTCGAGATTGTCTTTTCGTTTGATAGCTCCGGCAAGCATACCCCTCGTTACTTCCGCACCCTCGGTCTGCATTGCATCAAGGTTTCGTTCTACATTATCCAGTTCTATTTTGAGGATTTCCTTTTGGATTTCGGGCGATTGGGGTATCATACCGAATTGGTCGTGAGTGAGGATAACGCAATCCCAATCATTGTTCTTAATATCCCCGAAAATCCGCAGGCGTTTTTGAGGTGTGAAATCCTCTTTTCCTGGAAACAGTATTTTGGCGTATGGATAGGCTGTCCGGTAGGCTTCGGCGATTTCGTGAACATTGCTTTTCAAACCGATAATCATTGGTTTGTGCGCCAACCCCAAACGCTTCATTTCCTGTGCGGCAGTACACATAACCAGCGTTTTGCCTGCACCTACTTCGTGGTCGCAGATAGCACCGTTGTTGAGCTTAATCATCCAAACGGTGTCCTTTTGGCTGGAATACAAATCCTCAATGCCTAATGCCTTGTGGTCAAGCCCCGGAAAGTCCTGATGGCTGCCGTCATAATCCGGTCGGACGAAACAGTTAAAGGTGTCGTTGTATTGGTCGGTCAGCCGGGTTTTAAATTCATCGCTTTGGGCGTATAGCCAGTCGGTAAAGGCGCTACGGATTTCATCAATCTTTGTGTTCGCCATTTGTATGGCTTCCATATCCCGTACCTTGACCTCTTGGTCATCTACGATTATTTTCTTGGTAATATCCGGTGTGGTATTGACGAGGGCGTGTTTGAGCAGGGCAATACCGTCAAACGTGCGGCTTTCCGCTTTGACGGCGTATTTTTCCCAAATGTGCATATTACCTTGACTACACTTTACCGAAAAATCATCGGCACTGTCGGAGTAATGAATGTGCACATCTGCATCGAACAGGTGCGAAGCAAAGCGGGCATACAGCCCGGTAGGTATCCACCGTTCGCCGAGGTTAAAATCCAGTTCCTCAAATTCAATCCGTCTTGGTCGGGCTTCCTCTAAAGCGGTAAGGCTTTCTTCGGCTTC
The DNA here is from genome assembly GCF_900187185.1 of Chryseobacterium taklimakanense. Taxonomy (NCBI): domain Bacteria; kingdom Pseudomonadati; phylum Bacteroidota; class Flavobacteriia; order Flavobacteriales; family Weeksellaceae; genus Chryseobacterium; species Chryseobacterium taklimakanense. Next base: position 2,234,744 of record NZ_LT906465.1, on the reverse strand, counting down.
GGTATCATCGGGATTGTTTTCGAGATAGGCTCTTACTTCGTTGGCTTTCTCAACCACGTTGCCCGCAATCCATCGTTCCGCTATTTCGTATTCCTGTTGTAGCGGGTTGTAGAACAACCGTCCTTGCAAGGCTTCTTTCAGCGTATCGGCAGGCAGGCTGCTGATTTCGGACATAAAATCCAAATCAACATTGCCGTACTTGTTCAGCGATGCCGCCAAAGCCTCTTCGGGATTGTCGGTTGCTAAGGTGGTGGTAGAAAAACTAACAGGGCGGCTGAAAATATCCGCTTTGTGTATGACACCGCCAATGATACGCTCCAGATACGGGATTTCCTTACCTGAGCTGTCTGTCTTTATCAGCTTGGTATTGTCGGCAGTATTGAGATTGCCATACTTTTTGGTAAAGGTATCGTACAGGCGGTTCAGGGTTTCCCGTTCTTCTTTGTGCTCGCTCTGCTTTTCCGCTTCTTTTTGGTACAGGTCGATATAGCAGTCCCTTACGGCAATATAGGCTTCAGCTCTTGCTTTCTGTGCCGATGGTAATTGCAACGGATGAAAGGTTGCCGTTGCTTTTTCTTTGTTTCTATCTACATCTTGCAGGTAACCGACCCAACCATTATCCACGACAAGGCAATCGTTACGGTGGAACCGTTGCACTTCGCCACTGTACGGCGCAGGTTCGGGAATGGTATTGATATTGGTATCAGGAACGGCAGACTTATCCGTCTGGCCATTCCCATTGCTTTGTGAAAAAAGGTCGCCGATTACTTCCTGACGTTTGCCGTTTATTTTGGGCGTATTCTTAGCAGTATCATTGGTTTTTGGCGGTATATACGTTTGCTGCATTGCGCCATTGAACAGGTCTGTTTGGCGACCTAATGCAGCTTTTCTTTTTCGTGGGCTTTGCCTTGTGCTCCGGGTGGCTCTTTTGGGTAAGGCAATGACGGCAATAGGTTCCCCCGCATTTTCAAACAGGTCAAAAATGCTAAGCTGCTTTAATTCCTGTGGGCTTTCCCGATGGATTACCGGAGTAGGTTCGGGCTGCGGTTGTTGCCGGATGGTTACAGGTTCTATAACCGGAGGTATTACGGGCGGTGGAAGCGGGATTTGTATTACAGGTTCATCGTTTTGTTCACCTTTGTATAAACCTACATTCAGGTGCTTTCCAAAATCTTCGGAAAGCATTTGTTTCAAATCTCTGGCAATCCCATCAATACCGCCTTTATGGGTATAGATTAAGGCAGGTTTTCCATATGGGTCTGTATCTACCTTGCTATCGGTATGCACAATTCTTTTGCTGTACTGAAAGAGCGCACTGCCAGGTGTATTGTATTCCGTTGGCAAACTTTGGCAAAACAGATCTTCCCTTTCGGTCAGACCTTGCTTCGCCAAATTCTTTTGCAGGATAATCAAGTCGCTGCCGACTTCCGTACCTGCATATTCGGTAAACAGGTTGTTAGGTAAGCGAACAACGGAAACCAAATTATTATCCTGCATTAACGCTCTGCGTATCGGCTCGTTCTTAGGGCTGTTTAGAATGCCTTGTGAAGTAATGAAAGCCAATATACCGCCATCACGGAGCATATCAGCCCCTTTCAGGAAAAAGTAATTGTGTATGCTTCGGGCTGCCTGTTCCTTTGCGCTGTTCCTGCTGCGGGAATAAGAAAGGTCAAATATGGAAGTATCGCCGAACGGGATATTACTGGCAACTACATCGTAGCTGTTTTGTTCCCTTTCGGGAATTTCCTCAAAACCACTTATACGGATATTGCTGTCGGTATAAAGCTGCTTTAAAATCTTGCCTGTCAGCAAGTCCTTTTCATAAGCCGTAATGGTTGCTTTTTGGTTTTCCGAAAAGGATTGAACGAATGAGCCGATACCTGCGGCGGGTTCGAGGAATTTATCAATTTGCAAACCGCTATCCCGCAAGACGGTGGAAATGACATCTATGACCTTTGGCGGCGTATAAAAAGCCGTGAGAACGGAGCTTTTTATACTATCTACATACCTGCGGTACTGCTTATCGTCTTCGGAATTTTCTTTGAGTAGTTGGTGGAGTTCCTGCGTAATCGGAAAAAGGTCGTGTTCCGTTTTTCTCCAGTTATTGATGTCAATTTCGTTTTCTACGGGGTTCAGAACGAATTTAAGACCGCCAAATCCGCTGTATTGCATCATTAGCAGTCTTTCGCCTACGGTGGCTTGCCGTTTCTCCTTTTCAAGTTTAAAAACAATTCGCAGGGCATCAATATTCTGTTGGAGATGGGAACGCTTACTGAAGCCCATTTTCTTCAATCCATATTGCGATGGTTCCTGTCAGTTCGGTATAGAGTAAATCGAACTCATACCCGTAGGCGAAATCATCGGTTAATTCATATCCCGCAAATACAGGTTCGCAAACAGGAAACATTTTCAGGGCGAACGGTCGCAGTTCCTCGTCTGCCATCAGGGTATCAAACTCATTGCATACCACTTTGAAAACCGTGTCGAATTTGGAGAAGTACAAGCCCTCAAAAAGTATGTAGTTGGCTATTTCATTACATTGCTCAACGGCGTTTCCCGAACGGAAAGCCCCCTCGTAAGCATTAGCAGCCCAGGAAGAACGTTGGTCGATAAATTTTTGGTCGTGCGCCTTTTCGGGGAAGCTGCTGTTTAATAATTCTTGCAGTCGTAATCTGAAATACGATAGGTCTTTTTGCTGTACATCCATACTGATTTTGTTTTAGAATTTTACTTAAATCCTAAAATTAGAAGCGGTAGCTAATGCCTATGAGAATGTTGCAGGGTTTGGCTTTGAAAGGCAGTGTTTGGCGTAAAACTAACTAATAATGAAGATTTTAATTTGTATTTTTGACCTTTAAAAAATTAACTATTTAAATAGCAGCTATCAATATAATGAATGAATTAGAACCCTTAAAGAGCATTTTTAAAGACAGGATATTTAAGATACCCGATTACCAGCGTGGCTACGCTTGGACAACAAGACAGTTAAAAGATTTTTGGGAAGATTTAGTAAATCTTCCTACCGATAGGTTTCACTATACAGGCTTACTCTCTTTGAAAAAGGTGGATAGAAATATCTGGTCTAATTGGAATGATGAACGATGGTTAATCGAAGACAGAGGCTTTAAACCTTTTCACATCGTTGACGGACAGCAACGATTGACAACATTTGTAATTTTCATACAAGCTATTTCTGAACAGCTAAAAGCTATACCTGAAAACAAGGACAAAAAAGATGAAGAGATTTACCTTGGTTCTTTTAGTTTAAAAGCGATTAAGGAAGAATACTTGGTTATAGAAAAGCCGCCTCAATTTATTGTTACGACATACAAATTTGGGTACGAAGTTGATAATCCAAGTTTTAAATATTTACGTCATAAGGTTTTTTTAGAGCCAAATAGCGGAACAATCCAAGAAACATTTTATACCCTCAATCTTGAAAATGCTAAACGCTTTTTCAAAGAAAATCTGCAAAACTATTTTGAGAAATACGGTCTAACTGAAATAGAAGCATTGTTCAAAAAAGTCACGCAAAACCTGATGTTTAATGTTTATGAAATAAGTGATGATTTTGATGTTTTTGTTGCATTTGAAACGATGAATAATCGTGGAAAGAAGCTATCAAATTTGGAGCTTCTTAAAAATCGACTGATATACTTAACAACTTTATACGATGAAAAAGAGTTAAAAAACGATGAACGAAATTCGCTGCGTGAAAAAATCAATGATGCTTGGAAAGAAGTTTATTATCAACTTGGGAGAAATAAAAAAAATCCGCTTAACGATGATGATTTTTTAGTGGCTCATTGGATAATGTATTTTCAATACACAAGAGAAAAAGGCGATGATTATATCAGGTTTTTGTTAGAGCAGAAATTCACACCACAAAATATTTATGCAAAAACGGAAGTAAGACTAAGTTCTTTACAAGAATTTGAAGAAGTGCGGGAGGATGACGACACTGACCAGGAAGAAGTCGAGGTAAATGGAGAAGAGGAAATAATAGTTATGCGTTCCCAGCTTTCTCCGAAAGAAATTGAAGATTATGTAAATAGCTTGAAAGCTGCTGCCGTTCATTGGTATAATACACACAATCCTATAAACAATCCTGACTTAACCGTTCAGGAAAGTCTATGGATAGACCGTTTGAACAGAATTGGTATAATTTATTTCCGTCCCCTTGTGACAGTAGTTTATTTACGTAAGGATATTACTTCAGATAAGAGAGTTCAGCTTTTCAGAGAAATCGAGCGGTTCATATTCATTACATTTAGGCTTAGTCGGGCGTTTTCAACATATAGGAATAGTGAATTTTACCGTGCAGCAAGGCAGTTGAGAAATGGAGAACTGACAATTGACAATATCATTCAACGATTGAATGACAGAATGAATTATTGCTTTTATACTCCAGAAAATTCTGACGCAACCTACTTTGATTATACTTATTTCCAAAAATTTATTGATAAGAAATTTAAAAGCGGAGGAGGTTTTTATTACTGGAATGGGCTTCGATATTTCCTGTATGAGTATGAAATGGACAAAGTAAGACAAAGAGGAAGCCAAAAGATTGATTGGAGGTTGTTTGTGAAAAGTGAAAAAGATAAAGTTTCCATAGAACATATTTATCCCCAAACCCCAACACATAAAAATTGGAAAGAAAGTTTCAAGATATACAAAAAAGCACAACAACCATTTTTTCAGGGAACTTTAGGTAACCTTTTACCATTATCACAAAGCATAAATTCAAGTTTACAAAACGATTGCTTTGATGATAAGAAAGAAGCAAAATATAATGATAGGAACGAAAAGATAAGACAAGGTTATTCTGACGGTTCTCATTCAGAAATTGAAGTTGCACGATATGAAACTTGGAACCCTGATACCATTCTTGAAAGAGGTAATAAGTTGTTGGAATTTATGGAAAAACGTTGGGACTTAAAATTTGAAGATGAAACTGCTAAGGCAGAATTATTATTTCTCGATTTTATGCTTCCAGAGCAAGAAAATAATGGAAAAGAATAACCGAAAAATATTTATATAAATGAGTTATACAGAAAATATTGAACGTTTAAAAATATTACTTACAGGAGCGTCCACAGATGTTACTATAACAAGTGAAAATGAGGCAGAATACAAAAGGTTGAAAAGTGAACTAAATAAATCTGCGAAGTTCCAAACTAACCAACCAAAGGAATTTAAAATTTGCGTTACACTTCAAGAATTTAGGAGGGAAATGCAAGCAAAAGGTGGGTATGCCGAACGAAGAAAACATATAAACGAAATATTCTATCCTCTAATTTCAGACGAAAATTCCCTACTCGATAGCATAGAGGAAATACAGCAAAATGTAAACTTTGGTCATTTAAACCTTTTGCCGCAAGACATACAACAAAAAGGACGAGAGATGTCAGAAGTCTATTTGTATTTATATTGTATTGAAAATTCTTTAAGAATATTTATTGATGAGATTATGAAGACTGAAACAATAAATATCCCCCGAAAAGTGCAAGACACCATAGATAAACTGAAGAAAAACGAACAAGAAAGTAAATATTTGCCAATTCGAGGTAATAGTGATTTATTTTACTGTGACTTTATTGAATTGGGCAAAATAATAGTTGGAAATTGGACAATTTTCGGGAAGTATTTCCCTAAGCAAAATGAACATTGGTTGAATGTTATGGTGGATGAATTGTACAAGATACGATGTTTGGTTGCTCATAATAGTTACGTTGGGAAAGATGAACGTGATGCACTAAAAGTTTATTATAAGAGTATCACAGCCCAATTACAGTTATAGTTTAAATTCAAACCCTCTGAAAAGAGGGTTTATTGTTGATTAAGTATTTGAAGCATCCTGCCGACTTCAATATCCATTCTCGAAAAGGCAAACCATTTTTTGCCCAGGTCTTTCAGTGATGCCCCGATGTGGTAGAGTTCCGCATTATCAATAATCAAAAAGCGGTCGTGGGCATCGGAAAAAAGCTCTATATCTATTGGGGGATATTGGCTGTTGTAGCGTTGTACATCCAACCGTAACTGGTTGCTGATGCTTTTGGTAAGGATAGTAGCGGTTACATTGTCTTTGCGTTTACCCAGTAAGGTAAGCACGGTATCATCCACATAATTATCAAGCAGGATAATGGAGCTTCCGGCACTGCGGACAATATCGGAAACAAAGGCATAGGCATCAAAAACCTGCCCGTTGTAGAAAATACCTTTTTCGCTGTGCAGCTTGTCGCTTTCCAGAGCCTTAAAAATCTCTTCAAATTTTTGGTCGGCTTCCAGTTGCTTCAATTCGATATTATCCAAACGATGAAACAAAGAAGCATTGCTGATGAGCATACGCCGCATTTCTACAAAGGCTTCCATTATCTCAACGCTCACTTTAACGGCTATATCCGAACGGAGTATCGCAGAAGCCATTGCCACGCCCTGTTCAGTAAAAACGTAGGGCAAATAACGTCTGCCGCCGTAATTTAAACTTGAGGTTCCAATTTGGAACCTCAAGTTTTCAACTTCCGCTTCGGTCAGTTGAAAGCAAAACGAAGCAGGAAAACGCTCGTTATTCCGTTTTACCGCTTTGTTCAGGTTCTTTGTTTCTACCTGATATAAGACAGCGAGGTCGCTGTCCAACATTACCTGTTTACCCCGGATGGTATGTATCAGGTTCCTGATTTCTTTAGGTACGATTGACGGCTTATTTTCCATTGCGCTTATTGCTTTTGTTTTTCTCAAACTCAAAGGAGCTTTCCGCATTTTCTTTCAGGACGATGTAAGCATCGAATTTCTTTCCGGCTTTGCTTGTCATTCCTTTGATTAAAGCCGTTTTGCCTTTAGTAACAAGGCTTGTAATATTGGCGATGCTGATTTGCGCACCGCAAACGGTACGGAACTGCACCCAGTTACACCCCTCATCAGGGCATTTCACAATCTTATCACGGATAATGAGTTGCTGACTTTTACATTTCGGACAAGTTAGTTTCGGCTGATTGGTATTGGCAATGGAGGTTTGCAGCAGTTCGTCGGTAATGGATTTCGCATAGGTTTCCATTTCCTGTTGGAACGTTCCGGCATCGGCTTCGCTGTTTTCGATTTTCTGCAATGCCAGTTCCCATTCGGCGGTCATTGCCACATCTGCAATCTTACGTTCTTTAACCAGTTCATACACCTGCAAACCTTTTTCCGTAGGAACTAAGGAACGCTTATCCCGTTGGATATAATTGCGGGTAAACAGGGTTTCGATAATGGCGGCTCTTGTAGCCGGAGTACCGATACCGATATTTTTCAGGGCTTTGCGTTCTTCCTCGTTTTCGATTTCCTTTCCGGCGGTTTCCATAGCCGACAAAAGCCCGGCTTCGGTATAAAGCACTGGCGGTTTGGTCTGCTTTTCCAAAAAGATAGCTTCCTTTATTTTGAGTTCGTCGCCTTTGTGCAGTTCGGGTAATTCCTGCACTGGCTCTTCGCCGTCCTCGGTAAAGCTGCCTTTGATGGAACGCCAACCCGCTTCCTGGATTTTACAGCCTTTTGCCGCAAAATCATAGTGCATTACCTGTAACGTTACGTCGGTTATTTCTTTTACACAGGCTTGTGATAGGGCTTCGAGCAGGCGAAGCGCAATCATATTGTAAATCTTGTCTTCGTCGGCATTCAATACTGACGGCACTTTGTCGGTAATCAATAAACCGTGATGGTCCGTTACACGGAGGTCATTCACGATGCGTTTATTGAACCGCCCCCATTTGATTTTGCTAAGGGCTTGCTTGCAGTCTTCCCGGTTCTGCAATGCCCGCACAAGATTGGGAATTTCTGCCCACATATCTTCGGGTATGTATTTGCTCCCGGTACGTGGGTACGTGATAAATTTCTTTTCGTACAGGCTTTGCGCAATATTCAGCGTTGCTTCAGCAGAGAGCTTTAGCCTTTTATTGGCTTCCTTTTGCAAACCTGTCAAATCGAAAAGCAAGGGCGGTTGTTCGGTAACGCTTTTGGTTTCTACCGAAGTAACGGTTGCGGTTCCGCTTCGCTGAATAGCTTTCAGGGTATCATCAGCAAACTGCTTTTCATCCCACTTGGTAGCGGAAATGCTTTTGAAGTCAACCTGTGCTTTGTTGTGCAGTAATTGTACCTGCCAGTATTTCTTAACCGTGAAATTCTTATTGTCGAGGTAGCGTTTGCATATCAACGCCAGTGTAGGCGTTTGCACTCTTCCGAGCGAATAAATACCGTTGCCTGCGGCGATGCTCAATGCCTGCGTAGCATTGATGCCTACGAGCCAGTCGGCACGGCTCCTGCCTTGTGCAGCCAGGTACAAGCCGTCAAATGCTTTTCCGTCTTTTAGGTTATCAAAGCCCTGCTTCATTGCCTTTTCGGTCAGCGAGCTAATCCAAAGGCGTTCAAAGGGCTTGTTGCATTTCAGGTATTCATAAATGTACCGAAATATCAATTCGCCCTCACGTCCTGCATCGGTTGCAACAATGATGCTGTTGCTTTGCTTAAAAAGCTGTTCAATGACTTTCAGTTGCTTTACTGCGCCTGCATCGGCGGTATAGCCTTTGTCTTTTTTGACCTTGCGAACGGTCAATAAAAACGGGTTGGGCAATATCGGTAAAGCGGCTTTATCAAATCCCGAAATGCCATAGTCTTCGGGCATTCCCAGTCCGATTAAATGACCGAATGCCCACGTAACAAAATAGCCGTTACCTGTCAGGTAGCCGTCCTTTTTTTCAGATGCCCCCAACAAGCCGGCTATCTCTCTTGCTACGCTTGGTTTTTCTGCAATGATTGTTTTCATACTGTATTACATTTTTCTGCCTTTGGATTTTGCAGGGTTTTGTTGCTTGTCCTGCTGTTCCTGCTGCTTATTATTTTTCGGTGTTTGCTGCCCGGATTTCAAAGGCTCCTGCACATTTTTGGTCGCTTCGTTGGTTTTGCCCTCTGAATTGACGGCGGTTTGTGTTTTATGGGCTTCGGCAGTTTCTACCCGTGCTTTATACTGACCGGGAAACTCAAATTTTGTCTTTCCGGTATCTTTGTCGAAAGTGATATAACCCTTATACGGTTGGTCTTTTTTATCTTTCAGTTCTACATAGATAGTTTGCCCGGCTTTGAACTTGTCATACTGCTCATTTTCCAGTTCTTTGCCCCTGAAAGTTTTCGGGGCTTCCTGGGGTTGGCTTTGCTGATTGGTCTGCTGATTGCCTTGTTGGGTGTTTTGCGCCTGCTGATTGCCATTGGTTCTGTCAAACAGAAACTCCACAAATCGTTTGTCCGCATTAAACTGAACCGTTGCAGAAAATTCCTTTCCTTTGGCAGAAGTCATACCCTCCAGATAAAGCGGCTTTCCCTCCATTAAGGTTTGCTTTTGCTCATCATTCAGTTTTACGCCTTTTATTTCATCGGGTATTTTGATGAAATCTGTACGCAATGCGGTAATGTCGTTGGTCAGCCTGTCGATACTGATAATGGACGGCATCAGTTCACCTGTTTTGGTATTGACCAAATTAACCACACGCCCCATATTGCCCGTTTCGAGCAGGTTTTTCTTATCCTCGTCCGTAAACTTGTGTCCGAACAATTCTAAATGCAGGGCAGGTTCTTTTTTGATACCGTGCATCGCCACGATAACATTGCCGTCCTGGTCTTGCTGTAAAGACAGGCGGGCATCGGTACGGAGAATAGAACCGCCGAGGTTAACGCCTATCGGTACAAGCTCATTGGTTTTGTAGCCTCGTAGCAAAGGGTCGAGCAGGTTTCTTTTTTCAAGATACTCCTTGCTTAGTCCGAGGTTTTTCATTGTGTCCCAATCAATCTGCTCCGGCTTGTAACGATATTCCGTTGCTTCCGTTGTGGTTTGTGCTGTTTCCATATTATTTTGATTTTCTTGTTTTTTATCAGGTTGTGTTTGCGCTTTCACTTCGTGCTCTTTCATCACTTTTTCACCCTCCGGTGTGGGCTTATCTACCTGCTTCTGCAATTCCTGCGCTTTTTCTATGGCGATGGGTGCAGGTACTTTGAAAAATGAAAAATTGGTGGGGTTCTTTAATTGGCTGAAAAAATTGGAGAAAAAGTTGGAAAAGAAATCTCCGCTTTTATCCACACGCATAAACTGGTTTTGATTTTTCTTCGTGGGGTCAACGGTTTCCATTTTCCCGTTTTCGTCGATACTCTTTACTGCCTGGATTTTCATTTTCTCTTTATCCAGTACGAGTAATATGTCCGAAAGCTGTTCGGGCATATCTTGTTTATTAGTTGTTTCTTCGCTCATAATCTGAAAATTTTAAAAATTCACTGTCGAATGTAAAGGAAGCCCGCACCGCATTGCACTATATGGCAGTCAGAGGCAGTGTTTGTCACTTATTGGCATCCAGTTTGGGCAAAGGCGGGTTAAAACTTTCCCTGATGAACTGGTGCACATCGGACAGCTTGTAATACAGTTTTCCACTGATAGTATAGTAAGGGAGCTTGCCGATGGAGCGATACCGTTGCAGGGAGCGGTTGCTGATTTTCAGCATTTGCAATAAGTCCTGATTGTCCAGTAATTCTTCTCCGTCTATGCTGTTGCGTTTCTTTTGTAAATCGTCTATGTGGTTGCCAAGAATGTCGAGCCTGTCCATTATGCGTTCCATCCACGCCACAAATTCCATTTTGTCGATGTTCATACCTTATACTTTTACTTATTACCTGATTTTAGCTTTCTGCCTTTTTCGATGTAGCTTTTTCCTTGCGCCATAAGCTGCTCCACGTATTCATCGGTGGTCTGCACGGCATTGGCGTTCAACATTTCCTTGATTGCGCCAATCGTATAGTAATACTGCCCGTACATTTTTGAAAAGGCTATCTGACCGTTGGTGCGCATACGCCACAATGTTTTTTCGCTGATGTGGAGGTACTGGCAGACTTCGTGATTGTTAAGCCACAAACTATCGTAGCTTGTATCTTCCAGTTTGAGGATGTATTCGCTGATGGCTTTCAACCGTTCGTTGAGGTGCTTCCACACTTCTTCGTCAACTGTTATAATATTCATAGCAATGATGTTAAATATTCACAGGACAAAATTCAGAAGTGTGGCAGTGTTTGTCTGCCAATGCTTACCAATTGAAAAAGCGGTTTTTTGAAAATTTTACAATTTGCCGGAAAACCTTATTAAATAAGGGTTTGAGCAGATTTGCCGATTTTCGGGGCAGGAAAATATGCCCGTTTGCCCATTGGCATATATGGGTAAGCGCAGGTACAAAAAAAGCAATACGGGAGGCGTATTGCTTTCAAATTCTTTGTTGACGGGTTGTTTATAAGTCCTTATCCATATATTCTTCCAATGACTGCTTCAACTGGTCTAAAAATAAGGTGCGGGAGCCTGCCCGGGTTTTCATCCGGTGGAATGCGTGATGCACATCGGTCAGTGAAATTCGGAACAAGACCTGCGAAATGGCTGTGAGCTTTCGGATGCCCACCTTACCACCCGAAATAGCACCCGATGCGTACAGGGCATACATCAACTCAATCAGGGCGTTTTTACTGTCCGTCCAGGATAGCTCTTTGATATCGTCTGTGTTTTGAAAAAAGGTATCGGGATTTTCTTCAGGGGTGATTTTAGTTAAAAGATAGGCATATAAAAGGTCATTAGCGATAATACGGGCTACTTTGTAATCATAATAGGTAGAGAATTGCGGGTCAATCTCAAAGACATAGCTACTAAGTCCATCAAGGTAATTTATCTGCCCACGCTTAAAGTATTCATTGTCCTTATCTACCCTGCCCGAACGGTAATATCTGTAAAAATGGGAATTGCAGATATGTTCACTAAATTCAATCTTTAATTCCGTGAGATGGGTAGAGAAATAGTTGTGATACATTTTCCCGTTGTTGACCGGACAGGCAGTTTCTATCCGGTAGAGCTTATTATAATAGATGAGTTTGCCCAGGATTTGCGGCTTGATCATTTTGAAGAACTCAATCTCTTTTTCTTCGTTGACAAATCCTGAACTTAAAACACATTCTTTTGATGAAATCAGTAGCTCCTGAAGAAAGACCGTCATTTGAAAAGCCTCTTCAATTAGCCCCGAGCACGTTACTGAAAATTTCCGTTCCTGCTCCTGAATTTCGGTAACAATAGTTCCTAATGACTTTCTCATAGTAGGGAGGATTATGTTATCAATATCAGTGTACCTTAGCAAATGTTATTAATAAACAGGGAATTAACAGCCAATATGACCCTACAATGGGAAAGATTTTGGTTATTTGTCCTTGTTTTTGCACCATAAAAATCCTTGACTGATCTACTTAGTCGCTCGTAATCAATAAATACTTAAATTTTAATCTTAAATTTGTCTTTGCGTATTTATGCAATAATATGAATTGTGATTTATTGAAATATGAGTACATTATTTATCAAAAATATGGTCTGCAACCGTTGCATTCTCGTAGTTCAGAATGAACTCGACAAGCTCGGCTTAAAAGCTAACAATATAAAACTGGGAGAAATTACCCTTGCGAAAGAATTAACCACTAAAGAGCGTGAAGCATTGGAACATGTTTTAGACCCTTTGGGCTTTGAGGTCATCGACGACAAAAAGAGCCGGATAATTGAAAAGATAAAAAACGTCATTATTGACCTGGTACACCATCAGGACAACGATGCGAAAACCAATCTTTCGGACGTATTGAGCGACCAATTGCACCACGATTACAATTACCTTTCTAACCTGTTTTCCGATATTGAGGGTACGACCATTGAGAAGTATTTTATCGCTCAGAAAGTCGAAAAGGTAAAAGAATTATTGGTTTATGATGAGCTGTCGTTAAGCGAGATTGCCGACCGTATGAATTATTCGAGCGTGGCGTATTTAAGCAACCAGTTCAAGAAAGTAACTGGGCTTACACCAAGCCATTTCAAGCAGATACGTGAGGACAAGCGCAAGCCACTGGATAAGGTTTAAGTAAATCTTACAAATCAAACCCAGAATTTCACAATAGAAGTCCCCTTTATTGTTGCCAACTTTGCATTATGAAAATAAAGCAATCGAGATATGGCAACCAATAAAGAAACAATTTACATCCCATTAGAGGATGTGGAAAGCGAGCACTGTGCATTAATCGTCGAAAAAGGACTGGCACAGGTAAAAGGCGTAGAAACCCACAAAGTAGAGCTAAATAACCGCAGGGCGGCTATTACCGTTAATGATAACGAGGTCGTAGGCGAAGCTGTAAAAGCAATCAAAGATTTAGGCTATGGCGTTCCTACCGTTAAAAAGACTTATCCTGTACTGGGTATGACCTGTGCATCTTGTGCAGGAAGTGCCGAAAGTATGGCAAAATATACTCCGGGCGTAGTTAGTGCCGAAGTGAATTACGGTACAGGAAACCTTAACGTTGAGTTCCTGCCGAATATAACCAGTTCCGAGCAAATCAGGAAAGCGGTACAGGACGGCGGTTACGACCTGTTGCTTGAAGACGAGAACAAGCAGCAGGAAACCTTAGAAGCCATCCACGCCGAAAAATTCAGAAAACTAAAAAACAAAACCATTTGGGCGGTAATCCTATCGCTCCCGGTAGTCATTATTGGTATGTTCTTTATGGATATGCCTTACGGTAATGAAATAATGTGGGCATTTTCCACTCCAGTAGTTTTATGGTTAGGTAAAGACTTTTTCATCAATGCGTGGAAGCAGGCGAAACACCGTTCTGCCAATATGGACACGTTGGTAGCATTGAGTACAGGTATCGCCTATATATTCAGTGTATTCAATATGCTGTTTATGGACTTTTGGCATCAAAGAGGTTTACACGCACACGTGTACTTTGAAGCGGCTGCCGTTATTATCGCATTCATCCTGTTAGGCAAGCTGTTGGAAGAAAAAGCCAAAGGCAATACCTCATCAGCCATTAAAAAGCTGATGGGCTTGCAGCCAAAAACGGTTATCGTGATTGAAGCGGACGGAACGGAAAGACAGAAAGCTATCGAAGATGTAAACGCAGGCGACATTATTTTGGTTAAGCCGGGCGAAAAAATTGCAGTAGATGGCATGGTCGTATCGGGTAACTCGTATGTAGATGAAAGTATGCTAAGCGGCGAACCTGTTCCGGTACTGAAAAAGGAAAACGAAAAGGTATTTGCAGGAACCATCAACCAAAAAGGTAGCTTCCAGTTCAAGGCGGTAAAAGTGGGCAAAGAAACAATGCTTGCCCAAATCATCAAAATGGTGCAGGATGCACAGGGAAGTAAAGCACCCGTACAAAAACTGGTGGATAAAATCGCAGGTATCTTCGTTCCGGTAGTAATGGGTATTGCTGTATTGACCTTTATCCTTTGGTTCTTCTTAGGAGGCGAAAACGGAGTGGTTCAGGGATTGTTAGCCGCAGTTACCGTATTGGTTATTGCTTGTCCTTGTGCTTTAGGTTTGGCAACACCGACCGCTATTATGGTGGGCGTTGGTAAAGGTGCTGAAAACGGCATTCTGATTAAAGATGCGGAAAGTCTGGAACTGGCGAAAAAAGTAAACGCTATCGTGCTGGATAAAACAGGTACGATTACCGAGGGAAGACCCCAGGTTACAGGCATACAATGGCTGAACAATGACGATGCGACCAAAGACGTTTTATTGAGCATCGAAAAGCAATCGGAGCACCCATTGGCGGAAGCCGTTGTAAAACATTTGGAGGGCGTTTCCACCACTGCATTATCAAACTTCGACAGTATTACGGGTAAAGGCGCAAAAGCCGATTACAACAACGATACTTACTATGTTGGTAATAAAAAGCTGTTAGCTGAAAACAACATTACCATTGCCGACCAACTGCAACAGCAGGCGGACGAATGGGGTACACAGTCTAAAACCGTTATATGGTTTGCAAACAGCAAACAGGCTCTTTCGGTAATCGCTATTTCCGATAAAATTAAAGAAACATCGGTAGCAGCTATCAAGGAAATGCAGGATATGGGCATCGACCTGTATATGCTTACCGGAGATAACGAAGCGACTGCCAAAGCCATTGCACAGCAGACAGGCATCGGGCACTACAAAGCCGAAGTATTGCCACAGCACAAAGCCGACTTTGTAAAAGAACTTCAAGCACAGGGCAAAGTGGTAGCGATGGTTGGGGATGGCATTAACGACAGTACCGCACTGGCAACAGCTGATGTAAGTATCGCAATGGGCAAAGGTTCGGATATCGCTATGGATGTGGCGAAAATGACCATCATTTCATCCGACCTTACCAAAATACCGCAGGCGATTAGATTGTCAAAACAGACCGTTGCGACTATCAAGCAAAACCTGTTTTGGGCGTTCATCTACAACCTTATCGGTATTCCAATTGCCGCAGGTATTCTTTATCCGATTAACGGTTTCTTATTGAACCCGATGATTGCAGGAGCAGCAATGGCGTTAAGTAGTGTAAGTGTTGTAAGCAACAGTTTACGCTTAAAATGGAAAAAATAAATTATGGAAAAAGAGCAAGGAAACGACCATTCTCATAGTACGAATAAGAAGACCTTAACGGTTAGTTTGGTCATTATTACGGTCTATATGGCAGTAGAGGTTATAGGTGGGTTAGTAACTAACAGCCTTGCCCTATTAGCCGATGCTGGACATATGTTGAGTGATGCAGTATCACTCTTCATCGCATTGATGGCATTTAAGTTCAGTAGTAAGGTAGCTGACTACGGAAAGACTTATGGTTACAAAAGATTTGAAATACTGGCAGCAGTCATTAACGGCGCAACGCTGATACTGATTTCAGGTTATATCATTTACGAGGCAATAGAACGCTTCCAGAACCCACCGGAAATTCAATCAAGCGGTATGCTGATTGTTGCATTCATTGGACTACTGGTCAATGTGCTTGTAGCTTGGATAATGATGCGGGGGTCTGATGTAAAAGAAAACCTCAATATGCGTGGAGCATACCTGCACGTCCTCAGTGATATGTTAGGGTCGGTTGGTGCTATCATCGCAGCCTTGCTGATTATGTTCTTTGGTTGGGGGTGGGCAGACCCGTTGGCAAGTATCATCGTTTCCATACTGGTTTTACGGAGCGGTTATTTAGTAACTAAATCATCGGTACACGTACTGATGGAGGGTACGCCGGAGAATGTAGAGGTGGAAAAGATGACAGAAAAAATTCTGAAAACAGAGGGTGTCAAAGGGATGCACGACCTTCATATATGGACAATAACAAGTGGTTTGAACGCCCTTACCTGCCATTTGGTCGTAGATGAAAAAATGAAGATTGAAGAAAGTGAAAAATTGCTCCGCAACATCGAGTATACTTTGGAAGATCTGAACATTCACCATGTCACTATCCAGTTGGAAACACCTGCTCACATGCACGATAATTCAATATTATGTAGTGTAAAAGCTGACCCATCAAGTCACGACAACCATAATCATTAATCAAATTCAATAAAATCAAGTTTTAATCTCTAAAAATAAATAAAAATGAAAGTGAACAAATTACTGATAGGTACATTCACCTCTTTAGCCATCTTTCTTACATCTTGTGGTGGCGATACCAAAACAGCAAAGGACGCTCATGTACACACCGATGGTGACGGACATAACCATGCTACAGAACAGGTTGATAAACCCGTTGAAAAAGTAGCACTCAAAGACAGAAATGAAAAAGGCGAACTAATTGATGCAGCAGGACACCTAATTACCGGCTGTCCTGGACATAAAGAAATGGTAGGTTCTCAGGGTGATATGTGTCCTAAGTGTGATTACATGACAATGATACCGATTACTTGGGATATTACTGGGGTTGATACCGTAAGAGTAACGACTTTAGCTGATTATAACCCACCTGCTGACAAGCTAAAAAAATAATGTAGAACTTAGCTTTATTGCGTTTGCTAAGCGGTAGTTTCTGAAAAAGGAGCTGCCGTTTTTTTATGACTTATCCGTAAAAATTACAAATCTTACAAGAAAAATCACACTTTCAAGCTCTTATCCTATAAGTAGATTTGTATATGGTCTAACTTTTATGGAGGGAATTTCCTAATGACAAACAACGATACACAGAATGCGAACCTTGTCCGCAGATCCATTGAAAACATAAGGGCGGTTTTAACGGAGAAGAACATACAGGACGTGAAAATATCCGACATTACATCGGTTGCTAAAATCTCCAGAAGCAAATTTTTCAGCTTCTTTGGTGGAATGAATACGCTGTTGGAACTGGTGTTGACCGAGGAACTGGTCAGGAGCTACGAACAGATTGCTTTGAGCATCAAAAATCAGGAGGAGAAAAAGAACTTAGAGGTAGAATTGAGCCTGCTCCGGATTATCTACATCAGGAAGAACCACATACTCTATAATTACTACAAAGTTTCGGAACTTTTACCGAGCCGATACGACGAATTGAAAGAAGCCCTAACCATTAAGGAACAAAATTTGCAGTCAGATATACTAAAAGAGCACGGCGTGGAACCCAACGGATTAAAATGGAAAAATGCTTTTAGCGTTTACTAAAGTTAACTTAAAAAGAACTAAACCGGGCTTCAAATGTTATAATTTAGTAATCACAAAAATTAAGAGATATGATACAGACAAAATTCCAATCGTGTATAGAAGCCTGCCTTAAATGTGTGGCTATCTGTAACCAATGTGCCATCGCTTGTTTAAACGAAGATGATGTTGCACACGTAAAAAAATGTATCCAGTTAGACCTGGAATGTGCAGCTATTTGCCAGGCGTCAGCAAACGTATTAAGTCTTGACGGTAAATTTAGCAAAGACATTTGCAAACTTTGTGCTGACATTTGCAACGCTTGTGCTGAAGAATGTGAAAAACACGCTGCAATGGGTATGGAGCATTGTAAAGAATGTGCAGAAGCGTGCAGAGCTTGTGCAAAGGCGTGTGAGGAAATGGCAGCGTAATACTGGCATTTTTTTTTGTTTAAAATTCAGAGGGTTCTTGCAACCCTCTTTTTTTGTGCCCTGTCCAATCAGTAAATATCACAAATCAAACACGGAAAAGCGTAATAAGGAAGTGGCCTTATGTGCTGAAATTTGCGCTATCAGATAACATATAAAATCTCAAATAGAAATGAAAAAGTTAGTGTTAGCATTGTCGGTAATCGCATTTACCGCCTGTAACAACAATCAGCAAAAAGAACAGACCACACAGGAGAGCAATCAGCCAGTAACAGAAGAAGCGGTTGCCCCAGCAGAAACAGGGAACGAAAATATAATTACCATTAGCGGTGGCGATGATATGAAGTTCGACAAAACCGAACTGAAAACCAAAGCAGGCGAAACAGTAAGGCTTATCCTGAAGCATATCGGTAAAGCACCAATTGAGGCAATGGGACACAATGTTGTCATTCTTGCACAGGGTACGGATTTCAACGCCTTTGCCAATGCTGCGATAGATGCTAAGGACAACGGCTACATACCTAAAGGAATGGAAAAAGCCGTTATTGCTAAAACGGATATGATTGGCGGTGGGCAAACCACGGAAATTACCTTTACGGCTCCGGCTAAGGGTTCATATGATTTTCTGTGTTCGTTTCCCGGCCATTACATCTATATGAAAGGCAAATTAATCGTAGAGTAATCCGGCGATTTCAAAATCAGTAAAAATCACAAATCTTACAAGGAATAGCGTAATAGTAACCATCCGTTTAATACGGAAATTTGTATAACAATAAAAATAAGTTCAAAATGAAAAATGTAGAATTAAGCATACCAGATATGCAAAGCGCACACTGCCAGTCAAGAGTAAACGGAGCAATCAAAGATATTGACGGCATTAAAGTTGAAAAATTGGAAGCAGGAAAATTATCTGTTTCGGTTGAAAACGACGAAGTAAAAGAAGAGTTGGTTGAGGCGATTGAAAAAGCAGGCTACAAAGTTGGCGGCGACGGCGATAAGGCTTCAAGTTGTTCAACAGGATGCTGCGGATAAGATTTGGGCAGTCCCGGAGCAAGTACGCCAGTGCTTCTCCGGGATTTTTTACCAAAGCCACTCCAGCGTATGAAACAGTTAATAACCTCGTTCCATAAATAAAAAGCAATGTTACAGAAACAAAATTCAAGCGACTGTTCGGAGATAATGACGAAAGTTTGCAATGTAGCAGACCGGATTATACAGAACCGATTGGACACAGGTACATCTGCACCGTTTGCCGTGCAGCTTACAAAAGAACTGAAAACGGATTATCAGCAGTTGAATAATCTGTTTCTCGTTGAATGCGATATGAGCCTTGAAATTATCTATATCAAGCGCATTATCGAAAAGGTAAAAGAGTTATTGGTGTACACCGAGCAATCGCTATCACAAATCGCAAAATCGTTAGGCTATCAGAAGCCTGCGGAACTATCAGAGCAATTAGCAACTTACACGGGATTAACGTCTGCCCATTTTAAGCAGATACGAAAAAACAAGCTCGAAATCATCAGAAGACAGCAGGAAAAGCAAAACGAACTATAATTGTCAGAACAGCAAACTTTTAAATAGAAGTCTTGATGAAACCTCGCTTTGTGTACAGAAGCAGAGGTTTTCTTTTTATCAGCAATGCAAGACAAGAAACTACCGAGGGATGAAGAAATACACGTGGCGAACACATAAAATTATACAGGAAACCGAAGATACCATTAGTATATACTTTGACACGGAGCAGCAGGCATTTAGCTACCTGCCCGGTCAATACCTTAACATCAGGCTTGCCATAAACGGCGAACAGCTCATACGTTCGTATTCGTTCAGTTCTGTGCCATCTGACGAATTTCCCGCCATTACCATTAAAAGGGTTACGGGCGGAAAGATGAGCAATTACATTTTAGATAATGCCGGACTAATAGAAGCCTGGGAAATAGAAGCCCCCTTTGGCAGCTTTGTTTTGGAAAAGCCCATAGCCGAGCATTCCCAAATTGTTTTGTTGGCGGGTGGTAGCGGTATTTCCCCGTTATACGCAATGCTGAAAAGCGTTGAGAACAGTAACCAAATTCCCTTACTGGTGTACAGCAACAAAACGCCGGAAGAAACCATATTTTGGAATGAACTGGAAACGATGCAGGCAGCACAAAAGCTGAATATTTGTTATTCCTTTACCGCCCCCGATTTTATTTCCACCAAAATCAACCACGTTGCAGGCAGGTTCAATTTGCTTGTATTGCGTTCGGTCATTAAAAGACTGGTTGGCGAGGTTGCGGCAGCCCATTATTACATCTGCGGACCCAATGGGCTGATGGATTTATACCGGGATGCCTTAACGGGTTTGAACATTCCCGAAGACCATATCCATTTGGAATACTTCGACCCGGTTCCGGTGGATGCGGGCGATTTGGAAACGGACGGTACTGTTAAAGATGTGATTGTAAACTATTACGAGGACAATTACGAGAACGACGAAAAGCAAACGTATGAATGTACATCGCTCATTGAGGTACAGCCGAAGCAATCGCTTTTGGATGCGATGAAAGCGCATCATATCAAAGTGGCGAGTTCCTGTAAGAACGGAACCTGCGGGGCTTGTTGGGCGGTGAAAACATATGGGGAAGTTCGGATGCTCCATAACGGCGCACTAACAGAACAGGATATTGCCGAGGGAATAATTTTGTTGTGCCAAAGCTACCCGATGAATGCGGATGTTTGTGTTACGGTACAGTAATATCCATATAGAAAAAGGGCAAAATTACAGCTTTATAGCTGCTGTTTTGCCCTTGTTGTTTTGTTAGTCTTTTTTAAGTGCCAGTTTGCGGAGCATTGCTGTACTCATACTATCCGTATAAGCCCCGTAAGCTGTAACCAAAATTCCTTTTAAACCGTCTTTCGAGGCAATTCCGTACACCGTTGCCTCATCGCTTGGGTTGCTTTCTCCCTCGTAGCGATAGACCTGTTCGATTTCAAATTCATCAACTGTATATTTGTTGCTGCCGCAGATTAAACAGTTCTCTTCGAGGTTGAAATCCACGTTATAGCCCTCGTTCCGTAGGTTCTGTATCGCTACCAAAACCGTAGCGTATTTGTACGTTACATTTGTCATAGTAATAGTCTTTTAAATTGCTGTTTATCACTCCCGGCTGTCCTGTCAGAAGTCCTCTTTTAGCAGGTCTTTGAGCTTCCGGTGCTGTATGCACAATTCGGCGTACATATTTTTTAGCCTGCTGTTTTCTGCGTTTAAATTTACTAATTCTGCAAGAATATCCATTCCTAAATCCTTGTATTTCTGTTTGAGTTCAAAAATGTTCGTGCCGTAAACGCCGTATTTCTCAAAAAGCTCCAGTCCGCTTTTGCCTGCGTTATAGTCTTTCAGCACCTTTAAAACTTGATGTTCGTTGCTTTTTTTATTCTTCATTTTTATACGGATGTTGTCTGTTACAAAATTCCGTAAGATGAACGGGTGTAGCTATGTACTTTTCCCTGTTTAGTTTATGATATTTAATGTTGCTGCACCGATTTTCATAAAATTTCACAAAACAAACCCGGAATATCATAATAGTATGTCGGTGGCAAATGCAGAATTTTGACCATTGAATAAAGGAACTTATACACTTTAGAACTATGACACTATTAATAAAAGGAATGGTGTGCAATAGATGTACGTATGTTCTTGAACAGGAATTGACAGCTTTGGGTTTTGAGGTTTTGGATGTAAAACTGGGTCAAGCCATCATAAAAGATACGGCAGACTTTTCGCACAAGTTGGGAGCAATCAAAACAATGCTGAAAAGCATCGGCTTGGAGCTGATGTACGACAAGAACCAAAAGATGATTAACAAGATAAAAGAGTTGGTGGAGAAAGGTATTACATTGCAACTGCAAAGCGGCACACCTACCAAATTCACAACCTTAATCAGTGGAAAGCTGCACAAGAACTACGATACATTGAGTGCCTTATTTTCTTCGGTAGAGGGAATAACACTCGAAAAGTACATCATTCATCGGAAGATTGAAAAGGTAAAACAGCTTTTGGTTGATACCGAAATGTCCCTGACCGAGATTGCCCACGTACTGGGGTACAGCAGTCAGGCTTACCTTTCCAACCAGTTGAAAAAGCACACGGGTTTTACATCTTCTCATTATAGAAATATTAAAGAAAAGGGAAGCCTAAAATAAAACTATCCAAATAAGAAAACGAGGTTAGAAAGAAATCATTAAATTCCAAAAGTTTAATCATTTATATTTAATGATTTACTCTAAGTGGTTGCTTTTAAGCCGATATTGATTGGCAGTAATACCGTAGTTTTTTTTAAAAATTTTATTAAGATGACTTTCATCGACAAAATTCATTTCATATGCTATTTCACTAATAGTAAGATCACTGTATTTTAATCTTGAAATTATGAGCTCAAGCTTGTATTTAATTATATAATTTTTTAAAGTATTGCCGGTTTGAGTTTTAAAGTATCGATTAATATAATCCGCTGATTTATTAAACTTTAGAGCCAAAGATTCTATTTTTAAAGAGTTTTTTTCATAAATATTCTGTTGTATATATGTATATATTTCATGAATAATACTTTTACTATTTACTAAGTTTGAATGATTTTGCATTGTATCATGTATGTTTCTCGCCAGCAGATTGAGTAGTAAAAAGACGATGTTTTGGACAATTATTTCTTGATAAGCGCCAGACCTATCCGCTTCACTAATTAGTTTTTTTATCAAAGCTTCAAAAATAATATTATCGTTCTCGTTTACTATACTTCCATGGATGTTGTGATGATTATGAAAAACAAATTCCAGATTTTTGAAAAAATCGCTAAGATTTAATTTTTCATTACGCCTACTAAAAGTACTTGAAAAAAAATTTGCTGTAAAATCAATGAAACAAAGCTTACAGCTATCAATTGTTTCAAATGCATGATACTCTTCTGGTGTTAAAAAGAATACATCTCCTTTAGTAAAACTGTATTTATTATTGTTTATAATATGAAGTCCACTACCCTCCAGCACAAATATTAATTCAAAAAAATGATGCTTGTGAATGGGGTTCTTTTGTTGAATTAATTCAATGACTTTTAATTCTATTTGCTTGTACATTCTTCAATTTTTTTCCATAAAAGTACTGAATATGGTCGGTATTTTACCTATTAAAGAGGTTTTGACATTGTTAATTTTGCGGACGAGGGATTATAATAATAAAAACTGGTAAAAATCTAAGAATAAGTCCTTCATACCTGTTCCACATAATTATGGCAATATCGTGAACAATTTGAAAACTAATACTAATAAGACCCTAAGTCAATTTGATATAACCATACTTGTTATAAGCTTTGTAATTGGAATGGGAATATTTGGAACGCCTGCACGTGTAGCAGCAGCAGCAGGATCGCCAGCTATATTTTTTAGTGTATGGATATTTTTTGGTTTTGTATCACTGTGTGGTGCTCTTGCTTTTGCAGAAATAGGTCTGCGGTTCACAGAGATGGGAGGTTTTTACAAAATATTTGCAAAAGCTTATCATCCCTCTGTAATCTTCCCTTAGCTAGCTACATTCAAAACTAAAAAATTCCAATCAGATTTGCTATTGCTATCCTGTTGGAATGTGGGAAACTCAGAGAGTTTTCCATATTTCAACAGGAACTCTGTCGGCGTTAACTGCCCCAATGAGGAATGGGGTCTTTCATTGTTGTACATCCATGCCCATGCATCTGCGTATTTTCTTATCTCGGGCAAGCTGTCAAACATATAGCTATCCAGTACATCTTGCCTGAATGTCCTATTGAACCGTTCAATCAAACTGTTCTGTGTAGGCTTGCCCGGTTGGATAAATTCCCATTGTATACCGTTCTGCTCACACCATCCCCGCATAGCCTCAGCAACAAACTCAGGACCATTATCAGAACGGATCTTGTCGGGTTTGCCTCGCCACTCCAATAGTTTTTCCAGTTCTCGGATTACTCGTTGTGCAGGCAGGCTGGTGTCCACCGTAATAGAAAGAGCCTCCCGGCTGAAATCATCGATGACGTTTAGTGTACGGATCGTTTTCCCACTGGCCAGCGTATCGTGCATGAAATCAAGGCTCCAGGTGATGTTCGGTCCAACAGGACACAGTAGTGGTGCTTTTACCCGAGCAGGAAGACGCTTCTTGCGCTTATTTCGAAGATTTAATCGCATGGCGGTGTATATTCTATAAACACGTTTGTGGTTCCACATATATTGTAACTTTCTAAGACGGTGGTACATCATCCAGAAGCCCCATGTGCGGTGCAGATCGGCCAGCTTTGAAAGCTGCTCGATGACTTCTGTATCATCTCTGCGCTTTGCACGGTAATAAAAAACAGATGTACTGATATTAAATACGGTACAGGCCTGCCGTAGGCTCATCCCAAAATCTTCACGGGCATAACCTACAAGCTCACGCTTTTCGGCAGGCCCTAGAGCTTTTTTTCGATAACGTCTTTTAACACCGTGATCTGAAGGGTCTGCTCGGCAACGATCTTTTTATATTGGGCCAGCTCCTTTTCCATTTCCCGGAGTTGTTTGAGCTGAGATACTTCCATACCAGAGTATTTGCTCTTCCATGAATAGAATGTACCTTGGCTAATACCATGTTCCCGGCAGATATCGGAAACCGATTGTCCCGACTCCTGCTGTGATAAAATCTTGATGATCTGCGATTCGCTGAACTTACTTTTTTTCATTGTCCCTAAATTATAAAACTACATTAATAATCGTAGCGGTTTTTAGGGAAGATTACACAACCAAGTTCCCAAAACCTATGGGCAATTTTGTTGTCGAGCAGAGCATACATACAAAAAATAAAAAATTATTACAATGAGAGCATACAAAATAGGACTGTTATCCATCTTGGTTGCGGGAGTAGGAATAGTACAGAGTTGCAAGCAAAAAGAAGAAAAACAGCTAAAAGATGAGCCTCCGGTAGTAACCGTAGCCACTATCAACAGTTCGGAAACCGAGCAATCCGTTTCCTATTCGGGTTCCATTGTACCCGACAATATGACCACCGTAAGTTTTGCCGTTCCCGGCACGATTAACAGCGTGGGTGTGAATGAGGGGCAGCGTGTGAGCAAAGGACAGTTCCTTGCAAGCATTGATGCCACCGAGTATGAAGCTGCATTGCAGATTGCCAATGCGAGTTTAGACCAGAGCCAGGATGCATTCAGGAGATTTGATGAACTGTACAAAAAAGGAAGTTTCCCCGAAAAGGATTACATCGACATCAAAACAAAAGTAGCGCAGGCAGAAGCCAACAAAAAAATCAACCGCAAGCGCATTGCAGACAGTCGCTTACATTCACCTACCAACGGCATTATAACTGTGAAAACAGCCGAAGTTGGCGGTATGGCAGCACCTGGCGTTCCTGCCTTTACCATCGTAAAAACGGACATGGTATATGCACAGTTTTCAGTACCGGAAAGCGAAATCGGAAGCTTTAAACAAGGGATGCAGGTAGATGTGAACATTCCTACACTGCAACGTGATTTCAAGGGTAAAATAACCATTATTAATCCCGTAGCGGACGAAATATCCAAAGCATTTACTCTTAAAGTTCGCTTGGACAATCCGGGCGGTGTCCTGATGCCGGGAATGATTACCGAAGTGCTTGCAGGAGTACCGGTAAAGGTTAAGCAGGTGCGTGTACCGCTTACTGCCATTGTGAACAATGTTGATAAAATCCCTCACGTTTACGTGGTAGATAAAAATAACATTGCCAAGTTAACAAGGGTCAGCGTTGGTAAAATTGCAGGCGACGACATCATCATAACAGATGGGCTAAATGAAAGCCAAACTATTATCCTTACCGGACAGAACAACGTGAAAGATGGTAAGAAAGTTAAAGCGCAAACTACATCGGTAACAGCATCAGCCCCAAAATCTGAATAATTTATGAAAAGAAAGATAAACCTCATTGAAGCGGCAATGAAATTTCCGCAAGTACCGATAGCGATTACTGTTATTATGGTGCTTGCCGGGCTGATTTCATTGATGACGATGCCGAGAAGTGAAGACCCCCGTGTAACAGTTAGACAGGGGCTTGTTGTGGCTTTCTATCCCGGAGCCGACGAAGAGCAGATAGAGAAAGAAGTAACCGACAAACTGGAACAATACCTGTTCGGTTTCGAGGAAATCAAAAAAGAAAAAACCCATTCGGAAAGTAAGCCCGGACAGGTGGTTGTAACGGTAGAATTGCAGGACTATGTAAAGGACACCAAAAAATTCTGGAATACCTTGCAGCACGGCTTGGATGCCAATATGCCTTTAGCATTGCCACGGGGTGTACAGGGACCGTATGTGAACAGCGATTTCGGCGATGTGGTCGTTCAGATGATTGCCGTATCAGCCCCCGGTCGTTCTTACGCCCAGTTGGAAAACTATTTGGATGAATTGGAAGACGGCATTAAGACGATACCGTCCGTTTCCAAAATCAAGCGTTACGGCGGTCAGAAGCAGCAGGTATTTATTACCCTGCGTGAAGATGTATTGAAGCAGTACGGTTTCGGTATCAACGAAATCACGAACACATTAAGCCAACAGAATGTTACTATTCCCAGTGGCGATATTGAAATTGACAAAAACCGTTTCCTGATTTTCACGGATGCACAGTATCAGAATGAAAATGAAATCGGGAACCTGATTGTATATAGCTCCCCGCAGGGCGGCAATATCCGTTTGCGTGATATAGCCAACATCGAGAGAAGATACGAAGACCTGAAAAGCAAAATTACCGTTTCAGGAAACGATGTAATGATGCTGACGGTAGAAATGCAGCCCGGACAGAACATTGTCGATTTGGGTAATGCGCTGACACAGAAAGTTGCTGAAGTAAAAGAAATCCTGCCATCAGATGTGCAGGTCAACACCATTGTTGACCAACCCAAAGTAGTTGATATGAACTTGGGGCATTTCTTTATCGAGTTCGGTATTGCCATTGCTGCCGTTATCTTGGTAGTAATGCTACTGCTGCCGTTCAGGGTTGCCACCATTTCAGCCATTGCAGCACCCGTTACCATTGCCGTAACATTCGCTATCCTCAACTTGTTGGGTATCGAAATGCACCAGGTTAGTTTGGCGGCAATGATTATCGTACTGGGGATGGTGGTCGATGATGCCATTATCGTAGTGGATAACTACATCGAGAAAGTGGACGAAAAAATACCGTCGTGGACTGCCGCTTGGCAGAGTGCCACACAGTTAATGGTTCCTATTTTCACGGCTACGCTTACCATTGTCCTATCGTTCCTGCCTTTGGCATTTACGCTTACCGGGCTTACAAGGGAGTTTGTGCAATGGATACCGATTACCGTAAGCATCGCTTTGGCGGTTTCGTTCTTGGTAGCCTTGTTCCTTACACCGTATATGTGTTACCACTTCCTGAAAAAAGGATTGAAGAAGCACGATGATAAGCCGAAAAAACGCAATTTCTTAGACTGGATGCAGGACGGTTTCGACCGTGCAATCGAGTTCTGTATGAAATGGCAGAAAACTACATTGGTAGCAGGTTTGGTTATCTTTTTCCTTTCTTTCGTGGTTGGCAGTCAGGTTAAAACCGAGTTTTTCCCTATCGTGGAAAGAAACCAGTTCAACCTTGAATTGTGGATGGATAACGGTACGAACATCCACGAAACCGAAGCAGCCGTTAAGAAGATAGAAAAGGAAATTGCAGGCGATAAACGCATTGTAAACACCGCAAGTTTTATCGGTACAAGCTCGCCCCGTTTCTACTCCACCTATGCACCTGAGCACCCACGGGAAAACTTTGCGCAGGTATTCATCAATACCACAAACAAAGATGCGACGGCAGAAATGATAGACGAGTATGTACAGAAATTTAATAACTACCTACCGAACGGTTATGTACGGGTTAGGCAGCTTAGTAAGAAGCAGCAGCCCGCACCGATTGAGATCCGTGTGATTGGCAAGGATATGACCGAGCAGAAAAAAGTGGCAAAACAGGTTGCCGCATTACTGGAAAACACCAAAGGATCTAACTGGGTACGCACCGATTATCAGAATGATTATGTAGGGCTGAAAGCCGTGGTTAAAGAAGATGTAGCGCTGCGTTTGGGCGTTACCAAAGCACAGATAGCACAGGCATTGGGAGCTAAGATAAAAGGCTACCCCGTATCGCAGATGTGGGAGGGTAATAAAGCCATTGATATTGTATTGCGTACAGACGAAAGCGACAGGGAAAATCTGGATGCTTTGGGCAATATGTACATCAACTCAACATTCGGTGCTAAGGTTCCTTTAAAGCAGGTGGTAGATTTACAACCGTCCTGGCATACCGGGGCTATTGTACACCGCAACGGGTTAAGAACCTTAACCGTTTCTTCTGAAGCACAGTTGGGCAGAAAACCCGCAGAAGTATTTGCAGAGGTACAGCCTAAAATTGACAGCCTGAAACTGCCGAAAGGCATTAAGATAGCCTACGGCGGCGAATATGAAGACGGACTGGAAAGCGGTCCAAAAATGGGAAAGGCTTTTATGATAAGTTTCGTGCTCATCTTCCTTGTTCTGTTATTCCAGTTCAAGCGTGTGGGTAAAGTATTCATTGTGCTGGCTTCGTTCCCGTTGAGTTTACTGGGTGCAATGTTAGGCTTGTTCCTGACAGGTTATGAGTTCGGGTTTATGGCAATCATCGGTATTACTGCCTTACTGGGTATAGTAGTTCGTAACGGGATTATCCTTGTGGACTATGCAGATGAACTGGTAAGGGAGCACGGGCACAGCATCAGGGAAGCAGCCCTGTTTGCAGCTAAACGAAGAATGCGACCAATCTTCCTTACTTCAATGGCGGCAGCAATCGGTTTGATACCGTTAATGGCGAGTGGTTCGCCGGAATGGGGACCGATTTCAAGTACCATTTCAATCGGTATTCTGGTATCAATGATTACCACATTGTTTATCGTTCCGGTACTGTATTACAGGTTCGTAAAACCACCTAAAAACAAACAGTTGGATGAGCAGCACGAGCGCAAAGCTGATACCGATGTTCACCACCAAAAATATTTATCATAAAAAGGCATTATGTTACAGAAAAGATATAAAACAGTCATAAAGGTTTTTATATGCGGTTTCGCTCTTTTGCAGGGAACAAACAACCTCTTTGCACAGCAGCAGCTAACCCTTGCGCAAAGCAAAGAACTGGCATTAAAAAAAAATAACAGGATAGGCAAAGCCAAAGAAGACGTAATTGCCACCCAATCCGACAAGCTGATTGCGGATGTGGCAGGCAGGCCGAAACTGGATGCTTCGGCGACCGCCTTTTACTTTGGCGAGCCATTAAACACTATGCTGCCTGAATATGGGTTTGCACCAATGGTCAGCGTTACACAGCCGATTTACACAGGCGGTAAGATTAAGTACGGCAAGCAGATGGCAGAAACCAATATACAGATGAGCAACGCTCAACAGCGATTGGTAGAAGACGAAGTATTACTGGCTACCGAAACCGCTTACTGGCTTATGGTACAGGCTAAGGAAGAAATCAAATTGGAACAACAGGTTAAAAAACAACTGGCTTCTCATTACACATTTCTTAACAACCAGTTTGAGGCAGGATTGATTTACAAAAACGATGTATTGCGGGCAAAGGTGCTACAGAACGAAAACGAAGCCCGTTTGCAGGCTGCGGAGAACAAGCTCATCTTAGCAAAAAGAAGATTGAGCCAATTAATCGGGATGGAAGACCCCACTGGTATAGACATAATCGATACATTGAGTACGGGGGACTTTTCTAAGCAGAGCATCTTGGAGGCTCCAGATGCAAACCGTCCGGAAATTGAGTTGGCAACCAATAGCATTAAAATGAGCGAGCTTACCAAAAGTATGCTCAAAGCCGACCAGAAACCATCGGTAGGTTTGTCGCTGAACGGAATGGCTGCCTTTGGAAAAGAGGGCATCAACTTTGGCGACCCGACTAAAAACCATATGCTTACATACTTCGGTATGTTGAGCGTTAAAATCCCGGTTTTCGATTGGGGCAGCAGAAAGGAAAAAGTAAAACAGCAGGAAGCTAATATACGTTCGGCTGAATACGGACTGAAAGAACTGAAAAGTCAAATCACTGTGGAGATCGAGCAGGCAATGCTTAACCTGCAATTGCAGGCTAACAATATTGATTTGATGCAGGCATCATTAATTGAAGCTGACGAAAACCTTAAATTGAGCAATGACCGCTTTAAAGCCGGAACCATTACCGGGGAAGATGTGCTTAGAGCTGAAACACTTTGGCAAAGAGCATACAGCAATATGTTAGATGCGAAAGTACTTTACAAAATTGCTGAAGCTGTTTATCATAAAACCATTGGTCAGATGAAATAGCTTTTTTTTAAATTAGTTAATGCTATGGGAATTGATAATACTCAAAATGTAGGGGCATTAAAAAAGCCCCTGCTTTTTTAATTAATATTAAGATGTAATAATGAAAGAACTTTACTCCAGTGAAGAAAAGGGTTTGTTAATGATACCTGACATATCGGGCTTTACAGATTTCGTTATCAAATCAAATATGTTTGTTGGCAAATACATAACAGAAAGTTTACTTAAAACAATAATGGACAGCAATATTCTTTGTATGGAAATTTCGGAAATAGAGGGTGATGCCATACTGTTTTATAAGTACAAAAACCTACCCACATTTGAGGAAACTTTGGTACAAATAGAACACACATACAAAGATTTTCAAAAAGAGCTACAACGCTTATCTAAACAATTAGCAATTGAAATCCCGCTTTCTCTGAAGACAATCGTCCACTACGGCAATTTTGCTAAATATCAAATTGGCACTTTTGAAAAGCTTTATGGTGCACCTGTTGTGGAAGCACATAAAATGCTAAAAAATCATATTGCTGAATATCCTCCTTACGCTTTGTTTTCTGACGCATTTTTGAAAGCAAATTTCAAAGAGCCTGAACAATCAACTGTTGAATACGACAATTGTGAAGACTGTAAATATTTGCCTGAAATTGGTTACATACATTACCTATAAAGTACAAACAGTAAATATCACAAATCTATCAAAGGAAATTACAATACTTATACAAAAGAACATTTCTAATTTTACAATAGACTTAAATTCAGTAACAAATACTGATAGAAGTAAAATGAAAAGTTTAGAAGAAAAATTATTGAAAAGGGGCATAAAACCCACTTCGGTTAGGCTGTTAATCTTTACAACAATGTCTGGCTTACAAAAGGCTTTCAGCCTGACTGATTTGGAAACCGAGTTAGAAACCGTCAATAAATCTACTATTTTCAGGACATTGAGCCTATTCCATGAAAATTTGCTTATCCATAGTATTGATGACGGCTCAGGATCTATAAAGTATTCTATTTGCAGTGACACCTGTATGTGTACGGTTGGCGAGCTACACGTCCATTTCAATTGTAACCGCTGTAAGAATACGTATTGTCTTGAAAGTATTTCAATACCAGCAATTCAGCTCCCAGAAAAATTTCTTTTGGACAGTGTGAATTTCGTAATGAAAGGTATTTGTAAAGATTGCTCAAGGTTCGTTAAAACAAAATAATCATTTTCATTTTTAATTAAATTTTGAAGCAGCCCTTACCAAATAGGGTTGCTTTAAATTTGCAACCATGTTCCAAAAATTTACTAATAAATTTAGAGAATAAATTATCGAATTAACACTTTCGATATTATAGAAATACTAATATAAAATTAAAAATAAAACCTATGGAAAGTCAATTTGATGTAATTATCATTGGTTCAGGACCGGGAGGTTACGTCACAGCAATACGTTGTGCACAATTGGGATTAAAAACCGCAATAATAGAAAAGTATTCCGTACTTGGAGGTACTTGTCTGAATGTTGGATGTATTCCATCAAAGGCTATGCTGGATAGCTCTGAACGATACCATGAAATAAAGTATAGCAGTGTAAATCACGGTATTGATGTGGACAATACGAGGGTTGATTTAAAAAGAATGATTGCCCGAAAAGCAGACGTGGTTTCCAAAATCAACGGAGGAGTAAGCTACTTGATGAAAAAAAATAAAGTAGAGGTTTTCCAGGGCGTAGGTTCTTTTAAAAATAAGAATACCATCTTGATAAAGTCTGAAACCGCAGAAGAAACCATTACCGGGGCAAACGTAATTATTGCAACAGGCTCAAAACCGGCCTCGCTTCCCGGAATTGATATTGACAAAAAACGGATTATCAGTTCAACAGAAGCTTTGAACTTAAAGGAAATTCCCAAACACCTTGTTGTAGTTGGAGGCGGCGTTATCGGTATGGAATTAGGGTCAGTTTATGGAAGATTGGGAAGCAAAATTACCGTAATAGAGTATGCAGGGAGCATTCTCGCTAATATGGATAAAAAAATGGGGGCAGAACTTCAAAAATCACTAAAGAAAAATTTAGATTTTGAATTTTTACTTGGTTATAAGGTAACGGGAGCAACCAATACCGGTGATAGTATTGCTGTAACTGCTGAAGACAAAAATGGTGATATTGTCACATTGGAAAGCGATTATTGTTTAGTGGCAATTGGAAGAAAACCCTATACTACAGGATTAGGATTAGATAAAGTAGGAATTGAACTCAATTCGAGAGGACAGATTTCTACAGATAAAAATATGGAAACAAATGTAAAAGGAATTTATGCCATCGGCGATGTGGTAGAGGGACCAATGTTAGCACACAAAGCATCGGAAGAGGGTATCGTTGTAGCTGAAATTATTGCAGGACAAAAACCACATATTAATTACAATACTATTCCAAGCATTGTTTACACCAGTCCAGAGGTCGCCAGTGTTGGTAAGACCGAAGAAGAATTGAAAACTTCAGGAATAAAATATAAAGTTGGTCAGTTCCCTTTTTCTGCATCTGGAAGAGCCATTACCAGTGGTAAAACTGAGGGCGTGGCAAAAGTGTTAGCAGATGCAAAGACAGATGAAATTTTAGGTTTCCATATAATTGGAGAGCGAGCTTCTGATTTGATTGGAGAAGCTACGGTTTCAATGGCATATAGGGCAGCTGCTGAAGATATAGCCCGCATTTCTCACGGGCATCCGACTTACTATGAAAACCTGCGTGAAGCTTGTCTTGACGTCGAGAAAATTGCAATCCATATATGATTAAGCTTGAAAATATAACTTTTTAAAAGAATCCGTCTCACAATAAAAATTGAGGCGGATTTTTTATTGCAGTTCCAATCTTCAATGTTTTGGAAAAAGAAAAAGTTGTCTTCTTTAGGCAACTTTCTTTCTTAAATTGTGTGCTAATGCGTGCAATCCGAACTCCAATTCTACTTTTTTCAGACCTTTCAGGGTAAACCGCTTAAAATTGTTGCAATGTTTCAGATGTGCAAACACGGGTTCTACTTCAACTGAGCGTTGTCTGCGTTTTTTAATGCCTTCTTGGCTGTTTAAGAGTTCCCTGATTTTCTCTTTGTACTGCTCCAGATGATGGTTTCGCTCTACACTGCGATTTTCTTTGGAACTGTGACAAACGCCTCTGATTGGGCATCCATCACAGTTTTTAGCCTGATAATGCGAGAGTTTCTGAGGGTAACCGGTCTTGGTTTTCCGAGTGCTTTCGTGTGTTTTTTCCATCTTTTGACCCATCGGACAGACGTAATAATCTTCTTCTTGGCTGTAGTGCAGATTTTCTTTGCTGAATGTTTTGTGTTTCGCCTGATAATGGGCATCCTGCTCTTTGTCGAAGGTGTTGTATTTTACATAAGGTGTAATATTGTTCTGTTCCAGCAATTCATAGTTCTGCTCGCTCCCATAACCTGCATCGGCAGTGAGTTCTTCTAATTCAGCCAATCTTTTTTCCCCATAGAGTTCCTCAAAATTTTTAAGATGATGCTCCAGGGTATTGAAGTCATTGGTCTGCTGATGAATGGTATAATTGACGATGATTTGATTCTCGGTAGAAATTTGTGCATTGTAGGCGGGTTTAAGTTGTCCGTTCTGCATGTGATCATCCTTCATTCTCATAAAAGTGGCGTCTTCATCCGTCTTGCTGTAAGAGTTTCTTTCTTTTAAAATCGCTTCCTGAGCTTCGTATTTATCGAGGTTTTTCTCAAAATTATTTTTAATGTAATTCAGCTTGGCTTTAGCTTTTTTGTCGGAATCGGTCTTGCCGTCGCTGCCTTTCAATTTGGCATTGATATTTGCTACGGTTTGCTGGATCTTTTCTTTGCTGATTTCTTTAAACTCAGGCGGCTCAGGGTCTTTGTCTTCCTCTCTTGCAACGCTTTGGGCGTATTTCCAAAGATCTTCCAATTGGCGGAGCATTTTTTCTTTATTGGTTTTAATGGCGTTTGCCCAAACAAAAGTGTAGCGGTTTGCCTGTGCTTCGATTTTCGTTCCATCCACAAAAACCTGTCTCAAACTCACCAAGCCTTCCTCTGCCAAAAGCAAAACTACTTGCGAGAAAATATCCTTGAAAGCCGCTTCCAGCTTATTGCTCCGGAAGCGGTTCACGGTATTGTGATCCACAATGCTCATGTTGGAAAGCCACATAAAATTGATATTTTCCCGAAGCGCTTTTTCTATCTTCCGGGAGGAATAAATATTATTCATGTACGCAAAAACCATCACTTTGAGCATCATCACGGGATGATAACTGGGATTTCCTTCTTTGCTGTAGGCTTTTAGAAGCGGATCTATATTAATCCTCTCCAAAATATCATTGACAATCCGAACAGGGTGATTTTCGGGAATCAATTCCTCAAAACTATAAGGAAACAGCACCAGCTGATTTTGGTTATAATGCTTGAAATTCATAAACAACTATCTGATTATCAATGATAAATATACAAAAATCCTAAATAATAACCAAAAAAAATCCGCCTCAGTTGTGAGACGGATTCTTTACATTTGCAACCAGGTTCCTAAAATCTACTGATAAATTTGCTGTGTAAATAAAACTTATTACAATGGCAAATAGAAATATTCATACCAGAAGTACCGACACGGCTTACAGAAGCGACCATCCGTTTGAAGTGATTGCATTTGAATGTGCCGTACCCGAAAAAGAAACAGTGGTTACTTACACGGCGGCATTACAATCTCATTCTGTACATCCAATAGCAGGCAGCATTATTAAATTTTTACCACGGATTAATTTGTCTGATTTCAAAATCGAAAAGTTTGAAGCAATACCTGGTTACGGTATCAAAGGTTTCGTAGACGGACACGAAATTATCATAGGCAATTTGGCTCTTATGAAATTGTACGATTTCTATTATGATGAAAGTTTGGACGAATTGCAAGAACCGGTAATAATCGTTATGATTGACGATAGATATTCCGGTTGTTTTATAATGATGGATAATTCAGCCGGATTGATATAGAAGACGAAAGAATTGTAGAGAACAATAAACATAATCAGCAAAGACATATATTTCAAACAGAACAAGTTTATCAGTATAGCAAATCTCATCATAATTGTATTTAGTAAATTCCCTAATTAATCTAATAGTTATTAACGGTATTGAAGTTTAAAATTTAACTGTGAAATTCTTAACATTCATATTTAGTGTCTATATGCTCGGAATGGCAATACTTCCTTGCAGTGATGCTTATTACCGATGTGCCACCAATAATGTATCAGACAGTGTAAATGTTTTGGAACATAACCACAAAACTGAACACAAAGATTTTTGCAGCCCTTTTTGTAGCTGCCAATGTTGCGGTACAATTAATGGAGTTACACTGGATTTTAGGCTACCTGAAATCAATGAACTTGAGTTTCAGTCCACTGATAAAAGAAAAGTCCCTTTAAGAAATATATATATCTTATCCCAATATAACGGGAACATATGGCAACCGCCTAAGATTAATGTTTAAGTAATAACTGCTTAATTCTTTCACAGCGTTTCGATGAAACCGTCTGTATCGTATTTATATGCTGTCATTTTTAGAAAATGGCATCATGCAAGTTTGTATAAACATTAATCATAAATTCAAATGTTAGATAGTATAATTAAATTCAGCATCAAGAACAAAATCGTCATTGGTATAATGACATTGGTTCTTATCATTTGGGGCGTATGGAGTGCCACCAAATTGCCGATAGATGCCGTACCGGATATTACCAATAATCAGGTACAGATTATTACTGCCTGTCCTACACTGGCGGGTCAGGAAGTGGAACAGTTGGTTACGTTTCCGATTGAACAGAGCATCGCCAACATTCCCGATTTAGAAGAAACAAGAAGTATATCCCGTTTCGGGCTTTCGGTGGTTACGGTAGTGTTCAAAGAAAATGTGGACATCTACTTTGCAAGGCAGTTGGTCAATGAAAAACTGAAAGAAGCCGAAGAAAAAATCCCGAAAGGTATCGGCACGCCTGAACTGGCTCCGGTTAGTACAGGGCTTGGAGAAGTCTATCAGTACATCATCCACCCCAAAAAAGGCAGCGAGCATAAATACAATGCCAAAGATCTGCGTACAATGCAGGATTGGATTGTTGCCCGTCAGTTGTACGGCACACCGGGCATTGCCGAAGTAAACAGCTTTGGCGGGGAATTAAAACAATACGAGGTTGCGGTAAACCCCGACCGATTAAGAGCAATGGGCGTAAGCATTCCCGATATATTTAACGCACTCGAACAAAACAATCAGAATACGGGCGGTGCGTATATCGACAAAAAACCGAACGCTTATTTTATCCGTGGTGTGGGCTTAGCTACAACTTTGGAAGACATTAAAAACATTCCCGTAAAAATCACGGGCCATACCTAGTCATGGTCGGAAGAAATTCCGACCATTTTTTATGTTTTAAAAACTTTACCTGGGTCGCCTCCTGCAAATATGATTAGAATAGCAGTTATCATATCCCGGAGCTCCATGGCTATTCGTCTTTTAGCGGTTTTGTAGCCCAGATTATTGGCTTTTTTGTAGATCAACAAAAGCATCGCTGCAATCATTGTCATATAGACCATCACTTCAATCCCGTTCTTGTTCATTGAAACCAGGTGACTTAGGTTGAGTTCCTGTTTCAGGAACCTGAAAAACACTTCAATGTCCCACCGCTTTCTGTAATAATCAGAAATTTCCTTGGCAGAGAGTTTAAATTCGTTGGTCAGAAACCAGAATTCTTTGTTCGTTTTTTGGTTCCTGATGACCACCAAACGGAATAAGGTTTCTACTTTCTCTTGCCGGTAATGCAGTTTGCCCCGTTTGTTCTGGACGGGGCTTCCAGTGTAAAGCTTTACCTTGCTGTCTTTCAGCACTTCCCAATCATCCCATTTGGGAGATTCTTTCTCGTCAAGAAATGATTCAATCTCTTCAAATTTTCTGTTATCTTTCGAACGAATGATGAATTTCACAGACCCTTCCTCAAATTCTTTCATTGACCGTGTTGATTGCAGGCCCCTGTCCATGACATAAACATTGTCGTGATGCTCTTCTTTTCTTACTTGTTTTAAAACAGCTTCCGGGAGTGCGGACTCTTCGGAAGAGTATTTCTGGCCTGTAAATACCTCTACTCCCGAAGGTAAGATGCCATCAAATGAAAAACTGAATTTCACTAATTTCTTGCCGCTTTTCTGGTCAATCCCCTCTTTTAACTTAGAGCAGGCATCGGCAACAATAGTGCTGTCAACTCGTATCAGGTTGTACTTGGCTATCTCCGTTTTATTATAAGATTTCGCAAGCCGCAAATACATCTGCTCATAGATTTCTTTGAAATAACTGGGGTCGATCTTGGAAAGTCTCTCGGAGATAGAACTCCTGCGAACTTTTTCTTCTTCCCCCAATCCAAACAGGGCCTTAAAGCCGCTGCTGTTAAAAGTGTCCTCAAGTGTCCTCTGGCTCAATCTATCGTTGTCAAAGACGCAGAATAAAAGCAGATAGAACATTTTCCTCCCATGGAGCACTTTACTATAGTGGTCAACATTGGTGGTCGCTGATAGATGGCTTAAAAGCGCCTCGGGAATGAAATCCAGAACCTGACTAAGGGAAACTTTGTGGTCATTGAATACTGACATAAATGTTTGATTATCAGTATAAATATACAAAATTTAAACGACAAAAACAAGTTAATTATTTGATTATCAGGTAATTGTAAAATTATTTTTTGCGCATATAAAAACAAAAAAGTCGGAAGAAAATCTTCCGACCATGACTAGGCCATACCCCTATTTTTATTAAAGACGTAGCAGATGTGCGCTACGGTAGTGCGGTGCGTTATGGCGCACTGACCTACAACGGCGAAGTAGATGCCGTGGGTGGTGTGGTTATGATGCTAAAAGGCGAAAACAGTAACGAGGTCGTAAAACGGATAAAAGAGAAATTACCGACCATTCAGAAATCTTTACCGGAAGATGTAACCATCGAGCCGTATTTAGACCGTACTGAATTAGTAGGCAGGGCAATGGGCACAGTGGAAAAGAACTTGATTGAGGGGGCTTTGATTGTAATTTTTGTGCTTGTTCTGTTCTTGGGCAACCTAAGAGCCGGACTAATCGTAGCATCTGCCATTCCATTAGCGATGCTGTTCGCATTGGGAATGATGAACGTATTTGGCGTTAGTGCCAACCTGATGAGCTTGGGAGCTATTGACTTCGGTTTGATTGTGGACGGAGCCGTTATTGTGGTGGAAGCAACCCTGCACCATTTGGGCTTGCGGAAATCCACCAATAAACTGACCCAAAGCGAAATGGACGAAGAAGTATTTTTGTCCGCTTCCAAAATCAGGACAAGTGCCGCATTCGGCGAAATCATTATCCTTATAGTATATATTCCAATCCTGACTTTAGTAGGTGTTGAGGGCAAAATGTTCACACCGATGGCGCAAACCGTAGGCTTTGCCATTTTCGGCGCATTGATTTTATCCCTGACCTATATCCCGATGATGTGTGCATTATTCCTGCCGAAAAAAGGACACGACAAGCCCAATTTCAGCGACAAGTTTATGGCAAAGCTGCAAGGCTTCTACCAACCTTTGTTGCAGAAAGCAATCAGGGTAAAATATTGGTTGGTGGGCATTACCACTGCTGTATTTGTAGTTACCGTTATCCTGTTCAGCAGAATGGGCGGCGAGTTCATCCCGCAGTTGCAGGAGGGAGATTTTGCCTTTCACTGTATTTTACCGCAGGGAAGTTCGCTCAACCAAAGTATAGAAACGTCGATGCAAGCATCCCGTATCCTTAAAGAATTTGACGAGGTTAAAATGGTGGTCGGAAAGACTGGAGCCGCCGAAGTACCTACCGACCCGATGCCGCCTGAAGCTACGGATATGATGATTATTCTTAAACCACAGGACGAATGGAAAAACAAGAAAAGCTACAACGAGTTAGGCGATGAAATGATGGAAAAGCTGTCCGTTATTCCGGGCGTTTTCTTCGAGAAGAACCAACCGATACAGATGCGTTTCAACGAGCTGATGACAGGTATTCGTCAGGATGTCGCCGTAAAGATTTTCGGGGAAAATATGGATACGTTGAGCGTGTACGCCAATAAGGTTAGCGAAGTGGTACAGCAGGTACAAGGCGCCACACCGCCACAGGTGGAAAAAGTAAATGGTCTGCCACAGATCAACATCGACTACGACCGTACCCGAATGGCTAATTACGGGTTGACGATACAACAGGTAAACGATATTGTAAGCACTGCATTTGCAGGTAAAGCCGCAGGTGTTATTTATGAGAACGAAAGACAGTTTGACCTGGTCGTTCGTTTAGATAGTGTACACCGAAGTAGCATCGAAGACGTAAGGAATTTGATGATACCAACTAATACAGGCTATCAAATACCATTATCACAGGTTGCTGAGATCAACTACAAATTAGATGCTGCGCAAATCAGCCGGGAAGCTGGGAAACGACGCATTGTTATTGGATTTAACGTAGCCGGACGTGATGTACAAAGTGTCGTTTCTGACATTCAGCAGCAACTTTCCGAAAAAGTGAAATTACCCACAGGTTACTATTTTACCTACGGTGGTCAGTTTGAAAACCTAAAAAAAGCCAGTAACCGCCTTATGATTGCCGTACCTGTATCACTGTTATTGATTTTCGCATTGCTTTATTTCACATTCCGTTCATTTAAGCAGGCAAGTCTGATTTTTACTGCTATCCCGATGAGTGCCATCGGTGGCGTCTTTGCTTTAATGCTTCGGGGAATGCCTTTCAGTATCAGTGCAGGTATCGGCTTTATCGCTTTGTTCGGCGTAGCCGTATTGAACGGTATCGTATTGATAGGCACATTCAACCAACTGAAAAAAGACGGTTGGGATGATGTCATTAAACGAACAATCGAGGGTACGAAAATCAGGTTACGTCCAGTATTGATGACGGCAACAGTGGCATCACTGGGGTTCCTACCTATGGCAATCAGCACCAGCGCTGGGGCAGAGGTACAAAAACCATTGGCTACGGTAGTAATTGGAGGATTAGTAACCGCTACATTCCTTACACTATTTGTACTGCCATTGCTCTATATCATATTCAATTCTAAATTTAATTTAAAAAGTAGTAAAAGTGTGAAAAC
Organism: Chryseobacterium taklimakanense; assembly: GCF_900187185.1. Classification (NCBI taxonomy): domain Bacteria; kingdom Pseudomonadati; phylum Bacteroidota; class Flavobacteriia; order Flavobacteriales; family Weeksellaceae; genus Chryseobacterium; species Chryseobacterium taklimakanense. Next base: position 2,194,362 of record NZ_LT906465.1, on the reverse strand, counting down.
AACCGTAATCGTTCTCTTACTGGGCATCGGTGGTATGACCACTGCAAATGCTCAGGAAAGGATAAACATAGATAATGCTATCAATACCGCATTGCAAAGCAATGGACAGGTTAACGTCAATAAGTCGGAGATTGATGCGGCTAAATACAATGTAAAGACCGCTAACGATATACCAATGACACAGGTATTTGTAGAAAATGAAGATTTAAGACCATCGGACAAAACGGGTATATGGAAAATCGGACTTACGCAAAGTATTGCGTGGCCCGGCTTATATGCTGCCCGCAAGGACTATTTAAAAGCACAGCTTAAATATTCCGAATTGAATACAGAGGTTATGAATGCAAATATTAGGAAAGACGTTAGAACGGCTTATTACCAGTTGTGGTTTTTGCAGGATAAAAACCTATTGCTGAAAAGCCTTGACAGCATTTATACAAACCTCTTCAATACAACGCAGGTTCGGGTTAGAACGGGCGACGTGGCAAAGCTCGACCAGATTGCTGCAGATGCCCAACTCAAACAGCTAAAAGCCTACGTGGAGCAGAACAATAAGGAAATCGTAATACAGCAGCAACAGTTAATGGTATTACTCAACCGTAATGAATGGATGCTCCCGGTAGATGAGCCGTTGCAGAAATTGGAAACAGGCTTGTATGATGAAAATAATGTGCACCCAATATTGCAGTTGCAGCAACAAAATGTAAGCGTTGCAGCGGCAAATATCAAAGTACAGAAGAACAGCAACCTGCCCGAATTTTCAGCAAGGGTATTCAGCCAGAGATTGTACGGCGTTTCAGATCCTTTTACGGGCTTTTCGGTTTCAATAGGTTTCCCGTTATTTGGCGCAGGGGCATATAAAAACAAAGTGAATGTAGCCAACAAGGAAAAGGAAGTACAGGAAAACCTATTGTCTTACCAAACGCAGGTAATGGCAACGGACAAGAAATCTGCCATCGCCGAAATGGAAAAGAATATGGCTTTGTTGAGCTTCTATGAAACATCGGGACTGCAACAGGCAAGGGATATTACCGAAGCGGCATCACAAAGCTACCGTTCGGGAGAAATCAGCTTTGCGGAGCTAAGCCAGTTCTTAACGCAGGCAATCAATATCCGCCAGAATTATCTGGACGTTCTGAACAGCTACAATCAATCATCAATTCAATACAATTACCTTAATAACAAATAAGATGAAAAATATATCGAAAATGTTTTTGGCAGCACTCTTTGCAGTTTCCCTGACCGCCTGCGGAGATAGTCAGAAAAAGGAAAGCGAAGACGGTCATAACCACGATCCCAAAACGGAAGAAAAAGCCGATACAGGGCACGGGGACGAGCACGGAGCCGAAGAGGGTTCCGCAACCGTTGCGGCACTTACGCCCGAGCAGATTGAAGCCGTAGGCATCAAATACGGTGTCGTGGAAATGAAAGAACTAACCGCCACCATTAAGGCGAATGGTATTTTAAGTTTACCCAACAGTAGCAAGGCAAACGCTACCTCTTTATACGGTGGCGTAATAAAGTCTATTAATGTGCAGATTGGGGATTATGTGCGCAAAGGACAGGTTATTGCCACCATTGCCAACCCGCAGTTTATCCAGTTGCAGGAAGAATACCTGACCATCAACAGCAAAATAACTTTTGCCGAACAGGAAATGCAAAGACAAAAGGAATTGAACACGGGCAATGCCGGAGCATTGAAAAACCTGCAAAACGCCACCGCCGAACTCAATGCGTTGAGAACACGGAAATCCTCTTTGCATCAGCAGATACAGCTAATGGGCATCAATCCAAATTCGGTCAGCAACAGCTCCCTTAAATCCTCGTTGGTGGTTACAAGCCCCATTAGCGGAGCTATCAGCAATGTGTACGGCAAAATCGGTAGCTATGTAGATGTTTCTTCGCCCGTGGCTGAAATAGTAGATAATAGTTCCCTGCATTTGCATTTGAACGTATTTGAAAAAGATTTGCCTATGATGAAAGCCGGGCAAACCATACATTTTACGTTGACCAATAACCCGGTAAACGAGTATGATGCGGTTATTTACGGTATCGGTTCCGCATTTGAAAACGATAGCAAGACCATTCCGGTACACGCCCGTGTAAAAGGCAATGTAAAAGGGCTGATTGACGGTATGAACATCACGGCAATCGTTAGCTTGGACAATGTGCTCTCCCCGTCAGTGCCGAATGATGCCATTGTAGATGCGGATGGCAAAAAATACATCTTTGTCATTACCGACAAAAAGCCGCAGGAAGCTGAAGAAGAAGAGGGACATGGCGGGCACGACCACGGCGATGAAAAAACAGCACATAAAGAGGAAGCGGCGAACACGGTAAATTTTGAAAAAATTGAAGTAGTAGCAGGCGTTTCCGAAATGGGATATACTGTTATAACTCCTGTAAATGAAGTTACCAAAGAAGCAAGAATAGTCATAAAAGGTGCATTTTTTATTAATGCTAAATTATCAGGTGGTGGCGGGCATGCCCATGCACATTAATAGATTTTCACTTTACTGATAGGTTGTCCTTCCTAACAACCTATCAGTTAAAATATTGCTTTAAATCAGATGATTACTTAATCTTTTTCATTCATTAAAGTTATTTGCATTTGCAACCAGGTTCCCAAAAGCTAAGGGTAATTTTGTTTTGTAAATAACACTAAACAATTAAAAAATATGTCAAAAATATGTTGTAGTACAGATAATAATCTGAACCTTGTAAAGAAAAAAGAGCACAAGCACAAATACGACAGTCATGGAAATCAGTTGTGTTGCGTCACAGAAGAAAAAGTTCATGAAAAAGCGGGAACAAAAGACCTGTTAAAAGACACAAACCATCAACAAAATGATGGGCATGGACATGGCGGAGCAAATTGTGGTGAGGATGACACTGGTGATTGTAAGGATGACGAAGACCATCACGGACACGACCATAGCGAACACGGTCATAAACACGACCATAAGAAAAAGGATAATCATGATCACGGGCACGACCACGGACACGATCACGGGCATGGACACGACCACGGTGACCACGACCACAGCCACGATATAGAGGGTAAAACGGCTTTTCAGCTATTTACACCCTCCGGTATTTCTTTGATTTTATTGCTGATTGCCATCGGGTTTGACAATTATTTTCCACAAGACTGGTTTACGGGTTGGGTAAGAATTGCCTGGTATGTTATTGCTTATGTACCCGTAGGTTTACCAGTAATCAAGGAAGCAATTGAAAGTATTCGTTTTAAGGATTTTTACTCGGAGTTCTTTTTAATGAGTATTGCTACCGTAGGTGCATTTGCTATAGGGGAATATCCTGAAGCGGTCGCAGTAATGTTATTCTACTCCGTAGGTGAGGTATTCCAGACGCTTGCGGTATCAAGAGCTAAAGGTAATATTAAAGCTCTTTTAGACCAACGCCCTGATGAGGTTACGATTTTGAAAGATGGCAAACCTGTTATCATTAAAGCTGAAGACGCAAACATTGGTGATATTATCCAGTTAAAGCCAGGGGAAAAATTAGGTTTAGATGGTGAACTTGTTTCGGAAAGTGCTTCATTCAACACAGCAGCACTAACAGGTGAAAGTAAACCAGACACAAAGGGCAAAGGTGAAACTGTATTGGCAGGTATGATTAATTTGAATACGGTAAGCCAGATAAGAGTAACAACAGACTATTCGGATAGTAAGTTGAGTAAGATTTTAGAACTTGTGCAGGATGCTACATCACAAAAAGCACCAACGGAATTATTTATCCGTAAATTTTCTAAGGTATATACACCAATAGTGGTATATCTATCTATCGCCATTACATTGCTGCCAATACTTTTTGTAGAAAATTATATCTTCAGCGAATGGCTGTATAGAGCTTTAGTATTCTTGGTTATCTCTTGTCCTTGCGCATTAGTTATTTCTATTCCCTTAGGTTACTTTGGAGGTATCGGGGCAGCGAGCCGTAACGGTATCTTATTCAAAGGTTCTAATTTCCTGGATATCCTTGCAAAAGTTCAGAATGTGGTAATGGATAAAACGGGAACATTAACCGAGGGAGTTTTTAAAGTACAGGAAGTGTTTATCAAACCTGAATATAACAAAGACGAAATACTAAACCTTGTTAACGTACTGGAAAGCCAAAGCACCCACCCTGTAGCAACAGCAATCCACAACTATTGGGGTGAAGTTGATACAAAAGTTAGCTTGGAAAATGTAGAAGAAATTGCGGGTCACGGTCTTAAAGCCACGGTCAATGGCAAAGAGCTATTAGCAGGGAATTTTAAATTGCTTGATAAATTCAATATAAGTCACGATGCTGATACAGCAAACATTGTATATACTGTTATTGCAATCGGCTATGGAGGTAAGTTTGTAGGTTATCTGACGATTTCTGACAGCATTAAAGTAGATGCTAAAATAGCGGTAGACAAACTGCATAAAATGGGCGTCAGAGCCACTATGCTAAGTGGCGATAAAAGTACGGTAGTACAACACGTTGCAGAGCAATTAGGAATTGACAGTGCTTATGGTGACTTATTGCCCGAAGACAAAGTGAACAAAGTAAAGGATATTAAATCCCGTAACGGTAGTGTAGCCTTTGTGGGCGACGGCGTGAACGATGCTCCTGTGATCGCATTGAGTGATGCAGGTATTGCAATGGGCGGTTTGGGAAGTGATGCAGCTATTGAAACTGCTGATGTAGTTATACAAGACGATATGCCGTCAAAAATACCAATGGCTATCAATATAGGCAAGCAAACAAAGAAAATCGTTTATCAAAATATTGTCCTTGCATTCGGAGTTAAGGCAATTGTATTAATTCTTGGTGCAGGAGGACTGGCAACAATGTGGGAAGCAGTATTTGCTGATGTGGGTGTAGCCTTATTAGCTATTCTGAATGCCGTGCGAATACAAAGAATGAAATTTTAATTGTTAGGTTGTTGAACTGCCGCCGGATTAATCTTGCGGCAGTTTTTATAAATACGTTTTTTCTAATGGCTAAAAATCAATCACAGGCTTCGTTAAGTGAAGTACACAGTTCCGTAGATACTACAGTTCCGGGCAAATCACGTTGGCGGAGGGTACTGGCGTTTTTCGGACCCGCTTATCTTGTTAGTGTCGGATATATGGACCCCGGCAACTGGGCAACGGGTTTAGCAGGTGGTAGCCAGTTCGGATATTCCCTACTATGGGTTTTGGTAATGAGCAGCATTATGGGTTTATTACTCCAGAGCTTATCCGCGAGGCTGGGCATTGTCCGAAATCGAGATTTGGCACAGGCAAACAGGGAAACTTACCCAAAGAAAATTAATTTTGTACTTTACATTCTTGCAGAGATTGCCATTGTAGCAACAGATCTTGCAGAAATTTTGGGAATGGCAATCGGTTTGCAACTACTCACCGGAATGCCTTTGATATGGGGCGTTGCCATCACAGCATTAGATACATTTCTACTGATGACCCTGCAAAAATGGGGAATGCGCAAGCTCGAAGCCTTCATTATTGGGTTGATATTCGTAATCGGTATGTCATTTCTGGTGCAGATATTAGTTGCAGATCCCAATACTGGGGAAATCGCTTCAGGGCTCATACCGCACATTCAGAACGACACGGCGCTGTATATTGCTATCGGTATCATAGGAGCAACGGTAATGCCCCACAATTTGTACCTGCATTCTGCATTAGTGCAAACACGAAAATTTAACCGGGACGATGCGAGCATCAAAAAAGCAATTAAACTGAATTTTTGGGATAGTGCCATTGCCTTAAATATGGCATTGCTTGTCAATGCCGCAATATTAATCCTTGCTGCAACAGTGTTTTATAAAACAGGGCGTTCTGATGTAGCGGAGCTAAAGCAGGCTTATGAATTGTTGCCACAGCATTTGGGCAGCGATTTTACCGCCAAACTCTTTGCTGTGGCTCTTATAGCCGCAGGACAAAGTAGCACCATTACGGGAACGCTTGCAGGTCAAATTGTAATGGAGGGTTATTTGCGGTTCCGAATGAACCCCTTATTACGCAGGCTCATCACAAGGTTGCTTGCTATAGTTCCGGCAGCTTTGGTAATCCTCATTAACGGGGAGGGAAAGGTAGATAGCTTGCTTATCTTTAGCCAGGTGGTATTGAGTATGCAGTTGGGTTTTGCGGTTATCCCGCTCATCCATTTTGTAAGTGATAAAAAGACTATGGGCAAGTTTGCCATTAAGCCACTGATAAAAATTTCCGCTTGGTTTATTACTATATTACTGGTTTACCTCAATTCAAAACTGTTGGTAGAGGAAGCGATAAATTTCTTTGACACTTCGGGCAATATCATCTGGAAAGGGTTGATAATTTTAGGAGGGATTGGTTTTGTAATCCTGATGGCTTATACCACGTTATACCCCTTGTTCAGCAGAAAGGCGTTTTGTGAAATTACGCCACACGACAAGCCGGAGCCTTTACAGCTACAACCATTCGTGCCGTACCGGAATATTGCGCTTACGGTGGATTTTAAAACCCTTGACCATAAGGTTATCAACCACGCCATTACGCAGGGCGGTAAAGACAGTAGGTACACGCTCATTCATATCGTGGAGAGTGTGGCATCCGCATCGCACTTTCACGACAGTACCGACGAGGAAACGCTAAAGGACAGGGAATTTTTGGACGAATATGCAAAGCAGTTACAGGACAACGGGTATTTTGCTGAAGCAAAACTGGGCTTTGGAAAAACCGCCGATGCCATTGCCGAAATTGTCAATCAGTCCGATGCTGAACTGGTGGTTATGGGTGCACACGGTCATAAGGGATTGAAAGATTTATTGTACGGCGCAACCATAAATCAGGTACGGCATTTGGTAAAAATTCCGGTACTGATTGTCAAAAACGAGGGAGAACAAAAACATTAACTCAATTAAATAATAGGTATTATGAATTATGATGTAATTTTTTTAGGCAGCGGTCCCGGAGGGTATGTTGCTGCCATTAGAGCCGCACAACTGGGGTTGAAAACAGCCATCGTAGAACGGGAAAGCCTGGGCGGTATTTGCCTTAATTGGGGCTGCATTCCCGCCAAAGCACTGATGAAATCGGCAGAAGTTTTTGAATACCTGATGCACGCACAAAACTACGGCGCAAAAGTTTCAGGTGTAGAAGCCGACTTTGAGGCAATTATAAAGCGAAGCCGTGGTGTGGCAGATAAAATGAGCAAAGGCGTTCAATTCCTCATGAAAAAAAATAAGATTGACGTAATTAAAGGCGTTGGTAGACTGAATGCCAGTAAAGCACTGGAGGTTACGGATGCGGATGGCAAAACCACTACCTACCAATCAAAGAACATCGTACTGGCAACAGGTGCTCGGAGCCGTGAACTGCCGAGCCTGCCCATTGACGGAAAGAAGATTATCGGCTACCGGGAAGCAATGGTATTGCCGGAGCAGCCCAAATCCATTATCATTGTGGGGAGCGGCGCAATCGGCGTTGAGTTTGCTTACTTTTTCAACAGCATTGGAACAAAGGTAACTATCGTTGAGTATCTTCCCCGTATAGTTCCGGTTGAAGATGAAGACATATCTAAAGAACTCGAAAAATCATTTAAGAAAAAAGGGATTGAAGTATTGACGGGTACTTCGGTTGAAAGCGCAGATATTAGTGGTAATGGTGTAAAAGCGATGATAAAAAAAGCCGATGGTAGCGGCGACCAGGTGTTGGAAGCTGACATTTTGTTGAGTGCAGTCGGCATAGTAGCGAACATTGAAAACATCGGGCTTGAAGCGTTGGGCATTAAAACAGAAAAAGGAAAAATCCTTGTTAACTCGTATTACGAAACCAATGTATCGGGTATTTATGCAATTGGAGATGCAGTTCCTGGTCCCGCATTGGCTCACGTTGCAATGAAAGAAGCTGTAATTTGTAGTGAAGTAATTGCCTATAAAGCCGGAAAATTCGACCGTCAACCCAATCCGTTGGATTATGGTAATATACCAAGTTGTACCTATTGCTCACCCGAAATCGCTTCAGCAGGTATGACCGAAAAACAGGCTAAAGAGGCGGGTTATGAAATTAAAGTGGGCAAGTTTCCTTTTTCCGCAAGTGGAAAAGCAAGTGCCGCCGGAGCGACAGACGGCTTTATAAAAGTGATTTTTGATAACCAGTACGGCGAATGGTTAGGTACGCATATGATTGGCTACAATGTTACCGAACTCATAGCCCAGACAACTACAGCCCGAAAACTGGAAACCACCTACCATGAACAGCTTGACACTATATTTCCACACCCGACAATGAGCGAGGCTGTAAAAGATGCTATTGAAGCGGCATTAGGTGAAGCGATACATCTATGATGAATTTTTAAATTAGACATAATGCTAAAAAGGGTGTTTCTCAATTGAAACACCCTCGTTAGTAAATATGGAAACTTAAAATGGATATTGTTTATCCCTTTCTTTACAAGCATTTATTGTTTTAGTTCAGCATTTAAAGAAATTTCTAAATTATATGCTTTTCCAACCGGACACATTTCTTTAGCCTGTTCAGCATATTTTTTGAAATCTACTTCGCTTATATTAGGGATTACTGCAATTACATCTAAATCAGAATTGGTAATGTCAAAACTTGTAGCCGTTATTGTGCAAGAAGTTTGTAAAGTTTCAACTTCTATACCATTACTTGTGAGAATGTAATTTAGTGTCATAGTGTAGCAAGCTGCATGTGCTGCTGCCATAAGCTCTTCAGGATTTGTAGCCGTATTTTCTTCTTCCTTTTTATTGTGTTTAAAGACACTTTTACCAATTGTGGAATGTACAGCATCAAAACTTCCACTTCCGCTTTTAAAATTACCCTGCCATTTAGCTGTGATTTTTGCTTTCATTTTTATTAAACTTTTAAATTACTTTGCAAAATTGCAATTCTAATTAAAAGCAGTCAATGCAGATAATTCGCTGTTTATAGCACATTTTTCCCATTTGCAGAGATTTGAGTTGCATTTCTGAAAGAAAGCGGAGAAACCCCAGTTTGCAATTTGAAAAACCGAACAAAATACGAGTAATCTTCATAACCGAGATACGCAGCAATCTCTTTGATACTGAATTGTGTATTAGCTAACATTCTTTTGGCTTGTAGAATAATCCTATTTTTTATAATTACATTCGGTGCGATTTGTCTTTCAGTTACTATTTTCCGGTTAAGGCTTTTCGGAGTAATATTAAGCATCAAAGCATAGTCTGATACATTATGCGCCGTACGGTAATGTAATTCTATCAATTGGCTAAACCTCCTTGTCAGATCCTTATCGTAAGATATTGCTTGATGAGTATCGTCATTTTTTTTTCCAAGTGTGCGTGTCGCTGAAATCACGATTTGCTTTATATATGTTTTAATCATCTCTTCAGCCCAAAAATCTTTCATTTTGATTTCCTTCTGAATAGAAATCAGAAGTTTTTGAAAATATTTTTCCTGACTTAAAGTAAGATCTATATAAGGAAGTTCGAAAACATTGTCAAAGAGAAGTCCATCGCACGCAAGTTCCTTATCATGGAAAGCAATGCAATAAAAATCTGGGCTAAAGTACACAAGACTTCCTTTAGAATTATCGCAGACTTTGAAATATTGCCCAATACTGAAAAAAAGCAAAGTGCTTTCCTCAAAATCATAATCTATAAAATCGACATTAATACGCCCACCCTTATTTATAAATACAATTTTATAGTACTTGTTAAACCAGCTTATGTCACTCTTGATTTCATTGGGCATTCCAAGAAGATCAAAATATCCAATCATTTTATCTCTATTAATATCGACCATTTTTTTGTACAACGATTAAAATAAAAAAAGTCCTAAACTAATTTTAGGACTTTGATAAAAATAAAAAAAATCTACAAGGTTCCTCTTCTTTCCTGCTCTCTTTCAATAGACTGGAACAATGCTTTAAAGTTTCCTGCTCCGAAACCTCTTGCACCCATTCTTTGGATGACCTCAAAGAAGAATGTTGGGCGGTCTTCAACCGGGCGGGTAAAGATTTGTAATAAATAGCCCTCTTCGTCCGCATCAATCAGAATACCCAACTCCTGCAATTCCTTAATATCTTCTTTAAAGCGGTGCATATGTGCTTTTAAACGTTCAGGAATGGCATCATAATATGCCTGTGGCGGTCTTGATAGAAATTCGACACCTCTTGATTTAAGGTCGTTTACCGTCTTTACAATATCGTCCGTAGTTACGGCAATATGCTGAACTCCCTCGCCCTCGTAAAACTCAAGGTACTCTTCAATCTGTGATTTCTTTTTGCCCTCAGCGGGTTCGTTTATAGGGAATTTAATTCTACCATTGCCGTTTGCCATTACCTTAGACATCAGGGCTGAATATTCGGTAGAAACTTGCTTATCGTCGAACGATAAGAAATTTTCAAATCCCATTATATCCTCAAACCATTTTACCCAGGTATCCATTTGGTTCCAGTCCACGTTGCCCACCATATGGTCAATATATTTCAGCCCCGCAGGTGCAGGGTTGTATTCGGTTTCCCAATGCTCATAGCCCGGCATAAATACGCCATTGTAATTTTTGCGTTCGGTAAACATAAAAATCGTTTCGCCATACGCATAAATGCCAGATTGTACCATTTCTCCGTTTTCGTCAGTGGTTACGGTTGGTTCCATATAGGCTTTAGCACCTCTTTTCGTAGTTTCTTCAAAGGCTTTACGGGCATCTTCTACCCAAAGCCCAACTACTTTGATACCATCGCCGTGTTTCTTTACGTGTTCGTTGATTTCGGAATTAGAGCGCATCCCGGTAGTTAAGACTAATCGTACTTTGTCCTGCTTTACCACGTAGGAAGCCCTGTCCTGCAAGCCTGTTTCCAGTCCGGCATAAGCCAACGACTGGAACCCGAAAGCGGATTTGTAATAGTGGGCGGCCTGCTTCGCATTGCCAACATAAAATTCCACATAGTCGGTTCCTAAAATCGGTAAAAAGTCTTGTGCACCCTCGAATATCTTATCCAATCCGTATTCGACGTTTTTTAAATCGTTTGTCATTATAAATGATTTTTAAAATTATATCAGTGTGATTTTGCAATAAAGATTGTTGCACAAATGGGATTAGTGCAATCGTGTATGGGTTGGGGAACCAGAGCTACAACATAGCCCGATGCAAAACCGAGAGAAAGGTTTTGATAGCCATTTTATAAACAGTTAGCGTTATTCGGTAGTAAATGTATTCCGCTTATTCTGAATGGGCACTATAATCAGTAAAAGTCACAAAACAAAACCGAAATATTACAAGTCGAAGCTATTTTGAAGTACAATCAGTAAATATCATAAATCAAACAAGGAATTTCACAAACAGTATAGCGCATTCTGTCCCGAAATTTGTACTAACAAAAACAATATAAAAGTTCAAGACAATGGAAAGCAAAAATCTTCAATTCAAGACAAACCTTAATTGCAGTAACTGTGTATCAAAAGTGCAGGCAGATTTAGATAACGCAGGCGGTATCTGCGAATGGAACGTTGATACTACGAACACCGATAAAATACTTACTGTAAAAGCAGAGGGTATTACCGAAGACGAGATTGTCGCCATCATCAAGAAAAAAGGGTTTAAAGCTGAACCCATTTCACAATAATATAATCAGCCATTCACTAATCATTAAAAAGGATAAAAATGAAAAATCTAATAGTAGCAATGACCGTAATGTTGTTTGGAGTTTCTGCTTATGCACAGAATACAGGCAACCTGTTGAACAACTACATCAGCGTAAAAAATGCTTTAGTAAGCAGCGATAGCAAAGCGGCAAGCACCGCCATTACCGCACTGAATGAAGCCGTAAAAAGTGAGGGCAATTTTGCACAGAAAGCAGAATTGCAGAAAGCCACAGACAAGTTAAGCAAAGCAGGTAATAACCTTGAAAAGCAAAGAGCCGCTTTCAACGATGTATCTACCGTACTGTGGAAATTGGTAAAAGGTTCTGACAAAGTCACCCAACCTGTTTACTACCAATATTGCCCGATGAAAAAAGCATATTGGTTGAGCAAAGAAAAGGAAATTAAAAATCCTTACTACGGTTCCTCTATGCTTACCTGTGGTAAGGTTGCCGAAACTAAATAATAACCCAGTAAGGCATTGCTCATTGGGCAATGCCTTTTAACTTTTATAACCAATGCGATTTTTAAAATGGATAATCAAAAAAATTTTTACAAAAAGCTGTTGCCGCTAACCCTGTTGGCACTCTTCATATCACAAGTCAGCATTGCCCAAAAGGTAGTTCATTACGACCTGTATGTAAAAGATACGGTGGTAAACTTTGCAGGCAAGGAGAAGAGGGCAATCGCTATAAACGGGCAAATCCCGATGCCCACACTTGAATTTACAGAGGGCGACACGGCGGAAATCGTAGTGCATAACCAGTTAAAAGAAAGTACATCCCTGCACTGGCACGGCTTGTTCCTGCCCAACAAAGAAGACGGCGTACCCTTCTTAACACAAATGCCGATTGAGCCGGGCACAACCTATACTTACCGTTTCCCGATTATCCAGACAGGAACGCATTGGTATCATTCCCATTCAGGTTTACAGGAGCAAATTGGTATGTACGGCAGCTTTATAATGCACAAAAGGGCTAATGATAAAACATTCAGAAAAGGAATTGACGATTTGCCGGAAATCCCCATTATGCTAAGCGAATGGACGAACCTCAATCCCAACAATGTACACCGTATGTTGCACGCTGCAAGTGATTGGTTTGCGATAAGGAAAGGCGCAACACAAAGCTACGCCGAAGCCATTAGAAGCGGTAAATTCAAAACCAAGCTGACCAACGAATGGAAGCGTATGTTGGCAATGGACGTGAGCGATGTGTATTACGACCGTGTAATGATGAATGGTAATCATCATACCGATTTAAAAAGCATTGACGGCAAGCCCTTAAAAGCAGGTGATAAAGTACGCTTGCGCATTTCCAATGGCGGTGCATCGTCTTACTTTTGGCTACGCTACGCAGGCGGTAAAATTACCGTAGTGGCAAGTGATGGTAACGATGTGGAGCCTGTTGAGGTGGACAGACTGATAATTGCTGTATCTGAAACTTACGATGTGGTCGTTACCATTCCCGAAGACGGTAAAGCGTTTGAGTTTATGGCAACCACTGAAGACCGCACCCAATCCACAAGTTATTTTATTGGAAACGGTAAAAAACAGTTAGTAGGGGAAATGCCACGCCTGAAATATTTTGAGGGTATGCAGATGATGAACGATATGATGAAGATGAACGGCGACCTTGACGATATGGGAATGAATATGAGCCTGAACCAAATGGATATGAACGTAGTAATGTACCCGGAGATTACAGGCGAAGAAAAAAGTAAGAAAAGTAAGGATAAAGAGCCAGCTATGGAGCATCACGGCGACCATAATATGAGCAAGGACGAAGACCCCAACCGCTATAATGCCAATGCGTTGAGCGATATTAAAACACTGAATTACTCAATGTTGAAATCGCCGCATAATACCACGCTTCCGGCAGATGCCCCGGTCAAGGAACTGAAATTTACTTTAACGGGAAATATGAACCGTTACGTTTGGAGTATGGATAATAAGGTTTTGACAGAAACGGATAAGATACCTGTTAAAAAAGGCGAAGTATTAAGGATTACGATTTACAATAACTCAATGATGCGCCACCCGATACACCTGCACGGTTTTGATTTCAGGGTACTGAATGAGCACGGCGAAAATGCACCGATGAAAAACATCATCGACATTATGCCGATGGAAACCGATACCATAGAGTTCCTTGCCAATACCGAGGGCGATTGGTTTTTTCATTGTCATATCCTGTATCATATGATGGCGGGAATGAACAGGGTGTTTGCAGTGGACGATTATAAAAATCCTGAATTGCCCAACAAGGCTAAAGCCTACAAGATGTTACAGCGTGAAAGCAATATGCCGCACCTGATGGCGCAGAGCGATTTTGCTACCAACGGTATAGACGGGGAAGCAATGCTGATGAATGCCCGTTACAGCTTAGGCACGGAGTGGCGTTTGGGTTACAACGATATGCACGGTTACGAAGTTGAAACCCATTTAGGGCGTTACATCGGTAAAATGCAATGGCTGATGCCTTTTGTCGGCTTCGACTGGCGATACCGCAGAATGGGAATGGACGAGCACGAGAAAAACCTCTTCGGACAGGTTAATAAAAAGGACAACAGGGCTGCTGTGAGCTTAGGGGTAATGTACACCTTACCGATGTTGGTTAATGTACAGGCAGAAGTTTACCACGATGGTATTTTCAGGGTTTCATTGATGCGGGAGGATATACCTATCTCCAGACGGTTAAGAGCCGGGTTTATGGTCAATACCGATTTGGAGTATATGGCAGACCTGCGGTACATCCTGACAAGGCATATCGGTATCAGGGCGCACTATGATAGTGATATGGGCTTTGGTGCAGGGCTTTCGCTCAATTACTAAAAGAACTATTCAAAGAACAAGTAAAGGTTGTAGCGATTATGCTATGACCTTTTTGCATTTACAATACCGGGCTAAATCAGTAAACCTCACAAATATATCACAATAGACAGCCCGAAGCAAATTGCCAATTTTGTATCATAAATTTTAAGATTATGACAGCAAAAATAAAATGGAACAACGTGTATCTTCTGTTTACCTCGCAGGCGCTGTTTCAGACTGCATCCATATTGGTAATTACGCTTTCGGGTGTGGTAGGCTTACAAATGGCTCCCGATAAAAACCTGGCGACCTTGCCATTGGCAATGATTACCGTAGGTACGGCAGGTATGATGATACCCGCATCCCTCATCATTAGAAAATTAGGTCAGCGCAATGCCTTTATGATAGGTACGCTGATAGGCGTTTTGTCGGGTTTGGTTTCGTGGTACGCCATTATCCAAAATTCCTTTTGGCTGTTTTCAGTAGGTAATATGCTCATTGGTGCTTATCAGGGCTTTTCGCAATACTACCGTTTTGCGGCGGCAGATGCCGTTCCCGACAATGCGAAAAGCAAGGCAATTTCTTTCGTTATTGCGGGTGGCGTTGTTGCGGCTTTCGCCGGACCCAACTTAGCGAGGTTTACACAACATTTAGGGGCGGTTCCTTACGCTTATTCCTACTTTTCCATTATCCTGTTAAGTGTGGTCGCTTTGGGCGTTGTTTCCTTTCTAAAGCTGCAAAGAACATCTGCGGTACAAACCAAGGAAGCAGTTAAGAAAGGTCGCCCGTTAAAAGAAATCATTAAGAATAAAGATACCATCCTTGCAATACTGGCATCATCTACCGCATTTGCCGTAATGGGAATGTCAATGACCGTTACACCGATAGCGATGCATAGTGTAGGACATTCGTCAGATAGTTCAGCAACGGTTATCCAATGGCACGTATTAGGTATGTTCCTGCCTTCGTTCTTTACAGGTATGCTCATTCAGAAATTCGGTGTTTACCGTATCATTATTTCAGGCTTGGCGATTTTGTCCCTGTACATCGTTATTGCCCTGATGGGAACAGGCTTTGTACATTTCGTTTCTGCATTGTTTATTGTGGGCTTAGGTTGGAACTTCCTGTTTATCGGTGGTTCATCCTTGCTAACCAAAGTGTACAGACCTGAAGAGAAAGAAAAAACGCAGGCTTTCCACGATTTCACGGTTTTTGCAGTAATCAGTATAGCGAGCTTCTTCGCAGGCGGCTTGTTTAATTACTGGGGTTGGAACGGCGTAAACATTGCATTGATACCGATGCTTATCATCACATTGATAGTCGTTATCAGGATTGTTATGAGCCAAAAGAACAGCGTTAGCAATCAGTAAAAATCGTAAATCAAACAAAGAATATCACAATAGATACAACCCATTTAATACGGAAATTTGTATTGTAGTAAGAGATATAGATAAGTGAATAATTTAAAAACCATATTGCTAAGCACGTTTGTTTCACTGGCAGCCTTATCTGCCTGTAACAATTCGGAAATTAATAATAAAAAATCAGAGGATATGAATACACATCAGCACGCAAATCACGACAGCGCATACGCTTGTCCGATGCACCCGGAAGTAACAGGAAACAAAGGCGATAAATGCCCTAAATGTGGTATGGCTTTGACACCTGTTAACAATAAGAAAAGCCAGTTTGACGTAAAAGTGGCTGCCGACCCGCAAAATGTCCAAACAGGCAAACCGACAAACTTATCCATTGCCGTTACAAAACACGGTAAAAATGTACCGTTGGAAGTAGTGCACGAAATGAAAATGCACCTTTTGGTGGTGAATGAGGAGCTGACCTGGTTTGACCATATCCACCCCGAAGAACAGGCAGACGGTTCTTACAAGGTTTCAGAAACATTCCCGGAAGCAGGCAAATACCTGTTATTTACGGACTACAAACCGAACGGAGCCGAGGGAGAGGTCAATAAGCAAACCATTGACGTAAAAGGTACGGCATCAGCCCAAACCACCGAGTTAAAAACAAAGTTGGTTTCAACCGTAGATGGTTTTACGGTAACGCTGCTTAACGGCGAGGATTTCAAAACAAACAGAAATCAGGGCTTGCAATTTTCAGTAGAAAAGGAGGGCAAGAAATTAGCTGAAGAGGATATGCAGAACTATCTCGGAGCGACTGCCCATATCGTAATGATAAGCAAAGCCGATAAGGATTTTCTACATATACACCCCGTTTCAAAAGAAAATTTCCCAATCTATGCCGAAACGCTTATCAAAAAAGCGGGGCTTTACAGAGTATGGGTACAGTTCAAAATAGACAACGTGGTGCATACGGCAGATTTCACGATTACCGTATCAGAGGGAGAAAAATCGGAAGAAGACCACAGCCATCACGCCCACAAACATTAATAGTCCGCAAAACAGTAAATGTCACAAATTAAACCCAGAATATCACAATAGCAGGCTTAGGGATTATATTGAATTTTGTGGCAGTTCAAAAAATATTAAATAAAGTTTAAAAAATATGGAAAATACAGAATTTCAGTTCAAGACCAATCTTAATTGTGGTGGTTGTGTATCAAAGGTAAAAGCGGATTTGGATAGTGCGGACGGTATCTGCGAATGGAATGTAGATACAGCTAACAATGACAAAATTCTAACCGTAAAATCAGAGGGCATAACACAAGATGAAATAGTTGCCATCGTTAAGAAAAAAGGCTTTAAAGCAGAACCATTAGCGGTTTAATCTCTTAGCCCTATCCTGTTTCTAATAAAGGATAGGGCTTTCTCGTACCCTTTCAATACATATTAAAATGAGGCAATTTATTGTGGGCTATCTGCAATTGCTGCCTCATTTTATACTTTTTAATTGGTTTCACACTTTAAATTCCGGTTCCGATGATAGATTATTGCCAAACTATAATAAGCGAATTAGACGATAGAATAAATGAATTGACCTATGAGCCGAGTAATTCACTGGTATCGTATGAAAATGCTATTGGACTGGTCTTACAGAAACTTGAAGAGATAAAGAAATACATTAAGAAAAATGGCTTTAAAGATGATGAAGAGGAAATACTATTTTTCAAGCAGTTAAAACCGCAGTTGGTTTCTAAGCTCATCTACTTCAATTCGATTTACAAGATTGAAACCAAAAGACCACGTGGAGGGGATAAAACCATCAAGAAATATCTTAATGTAGAGCTTTCCAAAATCAAACGATATTTCGATGCCAATCTGGAATTTTACAAGTATTATAGAACCAACAGCACCCACCTCGACAATAAATTCTTTTTGCGTGGCAAGCACGATATAAAGTTAAGTTTAGACACGTATTATTTTGAAGCCGACCATAATTTCACAACATCCCACGATTACAAGGTTGCCAAGATTATTGCCAACGATTTGATACAGGTTTATCTTGAAGACCAGTTGAGTAATAACAATCAGAGAAAGCTATTTGAAACCACACCTTTGAACTGGACGGGCAGCAAAACTTCACTCATTGAATTGATTTATTCACTGCATTCGCAGGGTTCCATTGACAACGGGAATGCCGACATTAAAATCATTGCCAAGACCTTTGAGAATATGTTTAATATTGACTTAGGGGATTTCTACCATTCCTATTTGGAACTGAAAGGCAGGAAGATAAACCGAACGAAGTTCCTTGATAGTCTTCGGGATGCACTTATCAAAAGAATGGACGAGCAAGACGAAAAATAAAGGTAAAGTTTCACTGCTTTACCTTTATTTTTTATAAATTTGCAATAATGATTTACAAGGTAATTGAATGAAAGCAAGTGCAGTAAGCACCATTACTAAATCGTTACCGATAACTCTTTCGGTTCTTGTAAACTACTCTTTATTAGTCAGTTTTGACTAAATTAATCTTTTTTTTTAAAAAATAATTGTTAATGCTAAGATTTCTTACAGAAACGAGGGATTTCCGTGCATTATTAGTGCAAATTCTCAACAAATAAAGTCATCTTTTTCAAAAACCTGCCTGATTTAACCACAGGCAATTTTTCAACCTGCGTAAATTGGGCACATCCCAATCACAAAGCCGCGTAAAAAAGCCCATTTCCAAGAGAATCTTTTTCATTATTTTTAATTCCAAGATTATCTAAACTAAAATCTAAAAAATAACTCTGAAATAATCATCTACAGAATTTTCAGTCCTTCCGATTCTTTTGTTAAATATGCACTCCCAAAGTAACCACCTGCGAAAAATAGACACAAGTTCAAAATCAACCTGGGTAAAATAGACCCACCCTACATTTTCCTAAATGATAAGCATTCTGACAAAAATTTCAATGATAAAAAGACACACCTTCCTTCAAAACCTGCACCAAATAAACTTATCTTTTTCAATAAGTTGGGTAATTTAGCTACAGGTTATCATGCAACCTGCGTAAATCAGCCACATCCTACTCGCAAACGTGGGTAGAAAAGTTACACCTCAATTCTCCCCGTTTTCCATGTTTTTTTCCTTCCAAAGCAACTTTATCATAAAAAACCGCAAAACAACCCTAATATAAGCATTCGAGGAACCTTTTCAGACCTCTAAAAAAATCAGTAAACTTTTGTTGCAAGATGTGTCTTTGTACCCACAAACTTTTCAAGTTTTGGGACAAAGACGGTCTTGCCTTTTTGCAAAAGGGGAAAAAACGGCGGAACTTGTTTTTTTTAATCACCAAATCTGGTTCAAGCATCTAAACTCGTCTAAATTATTCTTTTTTAATCTTCGGAGAATCTAAACTCGTCTAAATTGTTCTTATTTAGCCCACGCCCCATGAACACTATTGTTTTCACGGATTTGATGTCCCAATTTTGCAACAGAAATTTTAATCAAAAAAATGAAAGCAACCCTCTATGTTCTCCTGACACTTTTTGCCATCAACCTCAATGCGCAGGTCGGAATAAACACACAGACACCCGAAACTACTTTTGATGTAGTAGGAAAACCAAACGACACCTCACATCATGACGGGATTATTCCTCCAAGGATAACGGGCGACCAGTTGGCGAACAAGTTTTACACACAGGCAAAAAAAGGTGCGGTTGTATTTGCCACCGCTCCGGCTTCCAATCTTTCGGGGCAGGTCATCAATATTTCAGAATCAGGAATGTATTATTTTGACGGCAACGTATGGCAGAATTTCGCAAAGGAGAAACAGCCTGTCGAATACAGAATTGTACTCACCTTCGATCCCAACAGCACCGCCGCACTGACAGCAACTTCAACTTGGTCCGCCCCTGTAAACTATTCGGGAAATAGCCACGCCTATCTTACCTCCTCAAAATATTACACCATCGGAACCAAAAATTTCGGAGGACTAAAGGGAGCGGTTTTGTTCAGAAAAGTACAGGGAATTGTAAATGTATGGTTTCAGATGTACAGGTCTTCTGATTCCGCACCGATTACGGGAAACGCCTTCATCAGCATTGCGAGCATCTACAGCGACATCGGATACATTCCCAACCAGATTGTCTTACTGCATACGGAAAATTCCACGCAATATTTTCCAGCCCTGCTGGAGAATTACAGCATCCAGATTCCGCAAACCTCCCTAAACGCAATGTCCACATCCTACTACACCTACGGAGAAGTTCAAGGATATTCCAACTGGATCAAGCCTTATCTGCCCTAATTGATGATTCAACAAAGTCCTTAATGGAAAAAGAAGACTACATAAAATTCAGAATATCCAAAACCAAAAAACAGGACTGGAAAAAAATATGCAAAGACAGAAACCTCACATTGACCGACTTACTGACGGCATCAGTTGAGAACAGAATTTTAGACAACGAAAGAAGACAGATACTGGCGTTCATTGAAAAACAAGACAACGTCTTCATCAAGATAGAGACCAACATCAACCAGGTAGCGAAAATTGCAAACGGACAAAAGTTTATTTCGGAATCAGAACTGAAAAACTTCACCGCAAAGCTTTCAGAAATCGCCAAATTGAAGAAGCAGCAAAACCAAATCTTCGAAAAGATCTATGAAATGCTCGCAAAATGATTGTCAAGATTATTCCTGCTTCAGGCTCGGATTTTCACGGCGTTCAGTACAACGACAAAAAGATGGAGAAAGGAACAGGAGAACTGATGCTGATGAAAAACTTTCCCTCCTTCATCAATGGGGAAAGCAGTCCGGAGCAGGTTCGGGACTACTTCAAATCCATTTCAAAAAATGAGAAGGTAAAGAAACCACAGTTCCACGCCGTCATTTCTGCAAAATATCAGAATCATGGCAAGGAAGAAATCACCGAAATCGCCAAAGACTTCATGCAGGAAATGGGCTACGGAAAACAGCCGTTCATAGTTGTTTACCACAGCGACACCGAGAACAACCACGTCCATATCGTCTCCACAAGGGTTGACAAGCAGACCGGAAAGAAAATCAACGACAGTTACGAACGCTTGAAAGCCCAAAAAGCATTGGCAGATACACTAGAAAAACGATACGGAGTAAGTTCCGAGGAAAAATTAGAAAAACTGCTAAACTATCAAATTGCTTCACTCAGCCAACTGGAACTCCTGCTTGAAAGAAGCGGGTTCAAACTAACTAAAGACACAAATGATGAAAATGACTTTTCCATTCTGAAGAACGGGGTAAAACTTAAAACCATCCACGGTAACCAAATCAGTTTTACCCCCAATTCGGACAACGGACGAATGAGACAGCTGAAAGCCATTTTGAGCAAATACAAAGACCTCTGTTCCAATAAAGTCTTCAAGGTAGAGGACAGAAGGGCGCAGGAATCACTGCTACCGGAAGAAAGGCACAGCGACCATTGGAAACCCAAGATAGAGTTCGAGAGCGAGCTCCAGAAAAAATTGCGGGACATCTACGGACTGGATGTGGTCTTCCACCACAAGGACGGACAGAAACCCTTCGGATACAGCATCATCGACCACAAATCGGGAAAGGTGTTCAAGGGAAGTGAGATCATGAAGATGGACGACCTGTTTGAGATGACCGATGAGAAAATTGACAAGAAACTTTTTGAAAGTCTAAAGGACTATAATCTGGCGGACAGTTTTTCAAAACAAATATTAATGGAGCATCTGAAACGCCAGAATCCCGAAAACGCTATAATAGAATTTATGCTTTTCGAGTCTAAGAAAATAAAGAACAGGGAGGTTTTCAACGCCATAAAAAACGAGGTAAAGGATTATGTCGAAACACAGAATAACAAGGATGTCCACCTCATAAAATCGGAAGATGGAAAATATTATGCCGTCCACTCCAAACTGCATTATGTGGGTTCATTGGAAAACTTAATTGGAGAGAATGCCTATCAAAAATTCCTCAATCCAAGCAAAGAATTGACACCGGAAAGTAGAGATGAAAATCTTTCCAAGGAACTGGATAGAACCATAGACGACCTGATTTTCCAATTCACCAAACCGTCGGGAGGAACAGGGAGAGACCCTGCCGAAGAAGAGTTAAGAAAAAGACGCAAAAATAAAAAAAGAACATAAGAATGATCATCACATTTGCCACCCAAAAAGGCGGAACAGGGAAAACCACCCTCGCCATCGCATTCGCCAACTATCTCTCCAGAATTTCTACAAGGAAGATCAAGGTGTTTGATTTCGACTACCAAAAATCCTTCTTCAACAAATGGAGGGAGGATGCGGACTCGGAACTGCCCAAACTCTACGAGGTGGAAGTCATTGGCGAAGATGACGATGAGCCGCCTTTCGAGGACTTGGAACAGGTTGTCGACCTGAAAGAAAGCAAAGACCTGTTCCTGTTCGATCTGGCGGGAACACTGGACCAGAGATACAGCGATGTTTTGGTGTACAGCGACTTCATCATCATTCCCTTTGAGTATTCCGATGTGTCCGTAAAATCAACCTTGGTATTCAAAAATCTTCTGGGTTTGTTGGAAAGCGAGGCGGAAAGAATCTTCATCCGCTCCAAATACGACAAGGGCTACAAATATCTCAACCAAAAGGAAATGGATATCGAGTTGGCAAAATACGGAACTCTACTAGAAAATCCCGTGTTCAAGAGAAACTGCCTCCAAACCATCGACACGAGAAAACTCACCTACGAGCAAAAATACGCCGTAAAGAAGCCGTTCGACGAAATTATACAGCAGATCAGCGAGGTCAAAAAAGTTGCGCTTTAACGAGAGACAAAAGAGACAAGAAAAAAATAATCCATAAACCACAAACCTCAAATCAATACATTATGTTAAAATACTCACTCATCCTTTTAGGAGCCTACTTTCTGTACTATGCCGGAAATATCGTCTACGACCTTTTCCTAAAAAAAGAGAAAACCGTTCAGACCGATGTTGCAGAAGAATACTCACTCGGCGACTTTGCACAGGCGGAGAATGAGGAACCCACCTTGATCGGCATCGAGGATGTGGAAAATCTCAAAACCCCGAAATCATTCCTAAAAAGCGAACCCATTCCGATTCAAAGACAGAACAATTTTGAAGACAATCCCAGTTTGGAAGAATTGAGGAAACGATTTGAAGCGGAAGAGGATTTGGATGGGACCAGCTCAAAACAGCCCGAAACCAAACACCATGAAAATCCGCCACAGCAAACGGAAATCAGCAAAAAGCCAGAAATTATTGAGCCAATAGTTTCCAAGAAAAAAAATGATGCACAGAGCAAGAAAGACCAATGGAAAGAATTTGTCAACCTTTCTGAAACCAACGTAAAACTGGTGGACAATATTGAGGGACAAAAGGTTTACCACTCGACGATTTAACCAATTTACCATACATAACTAACCTAAATTTTAAAAATGATGAAAAATTTTATCAGAAAAAACGTGACAAAAAAGAAAGTTCTAACCCTTGCCTTGGTGATGCTGGCAATGACCCCGATGCTTGCGCAGGGCGGAGCGACCGCCATCTCCAATGCCGCTTCCGACATTAAGGACTATTGGGACCCCATCAAGCTGATATTAAAGGCAGTCGGTGGACTCGTAGGATTTATCGGAGGATTGAGGGTGTACAACAAATGGACGAACGGCGACCAGGATGTCAACAAAGAAATCCTCGGCTACGGCGGTGCGATGATCTTCCTTATCGTGGTTCCGGAATTTGTAACCGCATTCTTTGCTTAAGATGGGATACTACCTTTACAAGGGGCTCAAAAAACCCCTTGTATTCTTCGGACTCAAAGGAAAGTACATCATTTATGCGGTAGCCGTCATCGGCGCAGGTGTGGTCGCGGCACTCCTCTTATCCAAATTCGGATTGCTGGGTTCCCTGTTAGGTTTATTGGTAACCGCGGGAGGAGTCTACCTCATTTTCAAGAGGCAGGACAAAAACGGACTCTACGACAAGACCAAAAATTTTGACCAGATATTCATTTTCCCCAAAAGACTCAACAACAAAAGATTTTTAAAAGATGGTAAAGACAAAGAAACAGGCATTTGACATTCCCTTCATCGGCTACGATTACGGAAAGGATTTCGGATGGGATTTCGATGTCCTCTTCGGACAGTATGGAAATCCAATTATCGGCATCAGGATCAAGAACATTGTGGAACAATATTCCGCCGACCCCGACAACTACCTGAACTTCCATACAGTGCTGAACCAAGTGGTATCCATTATTGGCGAAGGAAGAATCGTTCAAAAATTGGATTTGTTTTCCAAAAAGAGATACACCGCCGAATCTTCGAATCAGTTCCTCCAGCAGAAATACTCCGAGCATTTTGATGGAAGACTATTTAAAACCATCGAAACGGTACTCCTGTTTACAGACATTGTGGACGATAAACTAAAGAAGAAAAACAAACACTACCAATTTTCCGAAAAAAGTTACAAGGAGCTCCGCGACAAATGCCAAAAGGTGTTGATGCTCTTGAAGCAGAGCGGTTGCGAACCCCAATTCTTATTCGAGAAAGACTTTGAATACTACATTTCGGGCGTATTGTCGATGCAGTTTACTGAAACCCCGGTTTTTGACAATATCAAAAGCACCAACGAGTATCTCCAAATCGGAAACCGTTTCGTCAAAAATATTTCCTATGTCGATGTAGAAAATATCGACCTCCCTTCAGAAATAGACCCTTTTTCCATACTGGGTGGAAATGGAGCCGCATCGGAAACAGCGGTGGACAATTTCACCTTCATCAATGAATTGGAGGATTACGAAGCCATCATCTACAATCAGGTCATCACCATTCCCCTGCAGGCGCAACAACAGCGGGAACTCGACAAAAAGAAGAAAAAGCACGAGGGAGCGGCAAACAATTCACCGAGCAATGCAATTATTGCCGAAGAAATCCAGATGCTTCTACACAACATCGCCATCGACGGACAACTCGTGGTCAATGCCCATTTCTCCCTAATATTTTCAACACATACACTGGAAAAAATGGAAGGAATACAGTCGATGATCGAGAACAAGCTTTTTACGAAAGGAATTATCGTCTCCAAGAACGCCTACAACCAGCTCGAACTATTTCGCTCCGCCATTCCAGGCAATGCCACGGAACTTCGGGAATACGATTTATTTATGACGACAAGCGAAGCGGCCTTGTGTTTTTTTTTTAAAGAAAGTTACCCCGTGAACGAGGAATCCAATTTTTATCTGCGTTTTACCGACCGACAAGGCGTTCCATTGAAAGTTGATCCGGCGGACTTGCCGATGAAGACAGGAAGAATCAACAACCGAAACAAGTTTGTCCTCGGTCCGTCAGGTTCTGGAAAGTCCTTCCTGATGAACAATATCGTTGAGCAATACCTGACCTACAATTACGATGTGGTGATTGTGGACACGGGCGATTCCTATTCGGGAACCTGCAAATACAAAGGCGGGAGATACATCCAGTACACCGAAGAGAAACCCATTACCATGAATCCTTTTCTGATGGACAAGAAAGAGTTCAACATCGAAAAAATAGAATTTTTAACCAATTTGATTTTTCTCATTTGGCAGGGTCACGATGCCACGATGTCGTCCGCACAGAAATCCATATTGGACAATGTACTGATGTCGTATTACCACCAATATTTTAATTCGGGAACACTATGGTATGAGCATAAGACTTCGGAGGAACTCATTCTCTATCTGAACAAATACAATATCCACGAGGAAGACATCATCTCGGAATTTAAAAGCCAGTCGAATGGACAAAACAACTACTACGATATTTTGGGAATCGCTTTCGATGCAGGTTCTGATGAGATTAAGGAGGCTTTCCGAAAACTCGCGATCGAATATCATCCGGACAAAAATATGAACAACCCGAATTACGACAGCGAAAAATTCTACAAGGTTTACGAAGCTTATGAAACCTTGAACGATGAAGATAAGAGAAAAATCTACAATGAGACGCAACTCATCCTCATCAAGTCCAACGAGATTATCAGGCAGCCGAAAACGGCGGAAGAATGGAACGAGTCCTTCCGAAAAACCATCATCAAGAAAATTAAGGAGCTCGAAGAAAAATTGGAGGCAAAAGAACTTTCCTTCAACGGATTCTATGACTACTGCGATAAATTTCTGCCCCTTTACCTGAACAATAAGAAACACCACATCACCGAAAAGGAATTTAATCTAAGGACATTCTTGTTCGTGCTGAAGGATTTCTACAAAGGCGGAAGATATGGAACGACACTCAACGAAAGTGCAGACAACACGCTCTTTGACGAACCATTCATCGTCTTTGAAATCGACAATGTGAAAGACAACCCGAAACTGTTTCCGATCGTGACACTCATTATCATGGATACCTTCATCCAGAAAATGCGTCTCCGAAAAGACCGAAGAAAGGCGCTCATCATCGAGGAAGCATGGAAGGCGATTGCCAGCAAACTGATGGGCGGATATATTCTCTATCTCTACAAGACGGTTCGGAAATTTTGGGGAGAAGCAGTGGTTGTTACCCAGGAATTGGACGACATCATCGGAAATGCCGTCGTAAAAGACAGTATTATTAATAACTCGGACACCTTCATATTGCTGGATCAGACCAAGTTCAAGGACAACTTCGACAAGATTGCATCACTGCTTTCATTGAACAAGGTGGAACAAAACAAGATTTTCACCATCAATAATTTGAACAACAAATTTGGAAGAAGCCGTTTCAAGGAATTTTATCTGAAGCGGGGTTCCAAAGGAGAAGTGCACGGCAATGAGGTTTCCTTGGAGCAGTATTTAACCTACACCACGGAAAAACCAGAAAAATCCGCAGTCGAATACTATGTCCAACAATACGGAAACTACGACGAGGCTTTGCAAAAAATTGTAGGCGATTTGAAAAATTTCGGAGACAGCCTTGAAAACTTGGTATCGCTCGTCAACCTTTATCAAAAGCCATTGGACAAAAAGGTGGTTTCCTATTACAGGATGATGAAGAAGACGCACAAAGGGCAAAATATCTTCAAAATCATCTCGCAGGAATTGGAAAACCGAAATATCCATTTTTCAGAATTAATCAACCAAAAACACGAGGAATATGAAAAAGTATAAGCCCCAAAATCCCCAAAGGGGACTTTCAATAAATTCCCTCTCTTGGAGGGTTTGGAGGAGGCTTTTCCTGTTGATTCTCCCCCTTTGGGGGACATGGGGCTTCTCCCAAAACACCTACATCGACCCGACGGTAACGGCGGCGATGATCCTCTATTCAGAAAACTTGAAAGCCAAGCAGAACGATGTGATTGATGAAACCTCCAAACTGAAGGATGCCCAAGCGTGGGTGGGAACCCAGATGGTGGTTGCCAACGATATTCAGAATAAGATTCTGAAAGGTCTGAAGGAAGTTTCGGGAACCTTGCAGAACGGAATCCAGGTGAAGGAGATTTATTCGGAACTCAACAAATGCTACAATTATTCATCGCAGGTAGTTCAGTTGGCATCGGCACATCCACAATATGCCATTTTCGGGGTAAAGGCTTCACAGAAAACCTATGAACAGAGTATAAAAATAGTGACTGATGTCTCCGACATCCTCGCCTCGGGAGAGCTGAACCTTGCCACTGCGGGAGACCGATACAAGATATTGCACAACATTTCCGAGAATGTCAAAAACCTAAAGCTTTGGCTTCTGGCAATCAAGTTAAGACTGGAAAAAGCCAATCGTTTGGGATTCTGGAACTCCATCAATCCATTTGCAGGATACATCAATACCGACAAGGGAATTGTAGAAAATATTATGAACCGATACAAAAGAAATTTCTAGCCCCTGTCCCCAAAGGGGAACAATGTAAAAAAATAAGATGAAAATGAAACATCCCATAATTAACGCTTTAAAAAGCCCCCTTCGGGGGTTTGGGGGCTTGCTGATTTATTTTGTGCTCACTTCATCCAGTGGCGGCTCCACGCCGTCTTGGCAGCAGGAAAACGTATCCTTTCCGATGATGAACCTAGAAATCAAGGCGACGATGGATGAAAACGAGAGGCAGAAGGAGATGCGGAAAAACCAAATTGCCAATGCCACGGTGGAAACCGCCAACAAAACCCAGTGGAACAATTTCAAGGACAAGGTGACCAAAATTCAGGACAGACTTCGAATCGTATCGTTCGCCATTCAAGCGATTCCCACAGGAATTGCGATGAGCAGGGAGATTACGAAAATCACCCAAAACCAGCAAGCCATTATCCGTGAAATCAGTACCGCACCTTATTCCATCATCGCGGTTCTGCCTTCACAGGTTCAGTTTGTGGATGATCTGCAAATGGTGACGAGGCTGATTGTCGGGATTGTGGTTTCCTATGGGGCAATGAACCAGATGGAAAAGTCGGAGCGCAAGATTTTATTGGATTATGCCTTGGGAGAAGTCAAGACGCTGAGCAGAAATTCTACCCATATGCTTTTAAAGATTCGGGACATCAAGGCAAAAGTCTTACGAAACAAAAGAGCCTTTCAATACTATGTGAATCGGGACAAACAGGTGGTCGAGAACATTATGAAAAACATCAAATCCTTTTAAAAATGAGAAAACTATTTATCGGAGGAATCTTGTTTTTTTCTGTTGGTTTTGTAAGCGGACAGCAGATTGTTATCAACGACAAACTCTTGGTGCAGATGACCACCAACCACGGCGTAAGGCTGGGAAGCGAGCAGGCATTTCTAAACTCTTATGAAAAACAGAAGGAACTGTACGACGACATTAAAAACAAGACTGCACAGGTCATCGCCATTCAGGAATACATCTACCAACAACTAAAAAATGTCAACTCGGCACTCACGCAGAGCAAAAAGTTAATCTATCTGTACCAATATCTAGGAAAGGTAGCGAACAACTCCAACAAAATGCTGGACTTGTCGGCGCAACATCCAGAATATGCCGTCTTGGTTTCCAAATACTATGTCGAAATCGGCAAACAGACCTTAAAACTCAAGCAGGAAGTCACGCAGGATATTTTGAACGAGAACAAGGATTTCCTGATGGATCCGATGGACAGGGAGATGCTTATTGAAAAGGTGTTTACCCGAGTTCGGAACATCAATGGAAACATCCTCTACATCATATTGCGGTTAGAAAACGCCAAGAAGATTCCGTACCTGTACCAGGTTCCAATGCTAAGAAACTACCTCAATATCGACAGGGCGATTGTCGGAGACATTATCCAGAAATACAAATACATATTCAATTAAAAAGATGAAAAAATTAGTTAAAAAATTTGCCCTCGTTCCGCTTTTGCTGACAGCAGTCGGCGTATTCGGGCAGTTTACCGTAAAGCGTTTGAACGACCCCTCCATCGTAGCCCAGCACAAAAGGATGGTGTTCCAGAGTTGGGGCGATTGGCGTCCCTATCCAAAATACCTTTTGGGGATTCAGACCAACTTCGCGTATGCCACCGTTTGGGGAATGTGGGCTCCCAGCAGAAACAGGGATTATAAGGATGGAGAAGATATCCGACCGCTAAAACCGACGGGACTTCAAAACCAGCGTTTTGCCCAAGTGAAATTTCAAGAGGAAGAGGCAAAAAAGATAAAGGCGGCATCCGACACCATCTATAAAAGAAGCGTCCAAGACTTTGCCCATTGGACTTCGGCGACGGTCGATGCAGACCCGCTCTGGTTGCTCTACTACAAAAGGATGCTCAGACCCATTACCGAATTTCCAGACAATCCTCAAAACTTTATCGAATGGAGGCTGAAGAACCAGCAAACCTACGAAACGCTCAATACCACGGGAACTTTAAAAAGACTTCAGGAGGAATTGGACTTAATCAAGGAAAAATATTCAATGTCGAGGTCGATGGATATGCCGAGAGGAAAACGCTTTTTGATGTACCATGACACCCTTATCAAATGGAGAAGGTTCGTGCAGGAATTAAGGAAACACAACGATAAGACGACACTTCTTTTGGACTATA
The DNA here is from genome assembly GCF_900187185.1 of Chryseobacterium taklimakanense. Lineage (NCBI taxonomy): Bacteria > Pseudomonadati > Bacteroidota > Flavobacteriia > Flavobacteriales > Weeksellaceae > Chryseobacterium > Chryseobacterium taklimakanense. The sequence continues at coordinate 2,164,610 of NZ_LT906465.1, read as the reverse complement.
AAAATATTCTGAAAAACCATTCGCCTTATGCATTGCCACAGGCTTGGACTCCCGCTTCCGACAAGCAGATCATCCACAACACGATGCAGCAGTACAAACATAAATTTTAGTGATGAAAAGAAATACTACACCCTTATTTTGCCTCTTGGCAATATTGCTGCCGATAATCGGCTTTGCCCAAACCGACGGCGACTACAGCAACCTGCTCCAATTTCTAAAGGGCGACGGCGCATTTGAGAAATGGTTTATGGAGGTCTTTACCAAACTGGACAACAGCGTTCAAGACGGTGCTGTCGGATCCGCTTTGGTTGGAAGGGCGATCGGAGGACTGGGAGCGTTGATGTATCTCGGATACATGGGTTGGCAAATGGCGGCGGGCGACCGGGAATGGGAAATCACCCCGATGCTCAAACCAATCCTCATTGGATTTACCCTGGTGTATTGGAGTGGTTTTGTCAATCTGATTCAGGCACCCTTTGAAGCCATTGCAGAACCGGGAATCGCCATTTTCAGCGACATTGAGTCCGAAGTGAATGATTTGAGGATTCAACGATTCAAGAAACAGCAGCAGCTACTCGATGCCGTCATCAAACTGAAAGCCGACGAGGATGCGAAGCAGGACGTCATCAACAACACCGGCAAAGATGCCGACGACTCTTGGTTCGACATCAGCGAGGGACTGGACAAACTCATCCAACCCATCAAGGAATGGCAGTTACGGATGGAGTTCCAGCTCCAAAAACTGGTTGCAGAAATTATCGAGTTCGTTTGCCTTTCCATCCTTCGAATCTGTGTCTACCTTATTTTCTTCATCCAAAAAATTTGGGCCTACATCCTCATTATTTTGGGGCCTATTGCGGTAGGTATGGCGCTCGTTCCAGGATTTGAAAACTCGCTGTACAGCTGGGTTTCCAAGTTCATCAACATCAACCTATACACCTTTGTAGCCTATACCATCATCAATATTGGTCAGCAACTGATCGCTTCGGGTTATGAAATGGAGATTGAGCGGTATGACACGCTTTTAACCAATGGAACCATCACCAATTTAGATGCCTTGATGGTTTATGTGAGCAATTCGGGAATGATCTACAACCAGCTCTTTACCTGTGTCGCCTATATCGTGACGGGAATCGGGGTATTGATGACGCCCACCATTGCCGACACCATTGTTACAGCGGGAGGTGCAGGTGCGATGACCAAGATGAAGAGTGCTGCTGGAAGAATGGCGAGTGCCGCTAAAACAACGGTATTGGCAGCCAAAACCGGTGGAGCTTCCGTAGCGGGAGCAGCAGCAAAATCGGCTGCATCAGGTTCCGCATCGGGAATGGTCAACAGTGCGATGAATAACAACAAAAAATAAATAAGATGCTGATCAAAAATATCGAACAAAGAATAAAAATCAACAAGGTAGTTTCGCTGGGAACAATAGCATTTGCCGTAATTATCGTATTGGCGGGCTTCTTCTTTGCCTATCGGATGATTCAGGATTCAAGAAAATCCATCTACATTTTGGACAACGGGGTTCCGGTACTGGCAAAGCAGACCGATGTCTTGTTAAACAGACCCGTAGAATACAAAGCCCAAATTGAACTGTTCCACCGACTATTTTTCACCTTGGCTCCCGATGATGCCTACATCAAGGAGAATATTCAAAAATCACTGTACCTCATTGACGACAGCGGAAAAAAAGAATACACCAATCTCAAGGAAAAAGGCTTCTACAACCAGATTGTGGCCTCCAGTTCCATGGTCAGTATTCATACGGATTCCATCTCGCTCAATATGGAGCAACAGAAATTCTCCTTTTTCGGAAAGCAGATGATTACCAGAAAGTCTGCCGTGATTACAAGAAAATTGATTACCGAAGGATACTTTGAGGACATCATCCGAAGTCCAAACAATCCGCACGGTGTGATGCTTAAAAATTGGAGGATTATCGACAACGAGGAAATCTCCAACCAAACCAAAAATTCCTATTAAAGATGAAAAATTTTCTAAAACAAACCGCAAAAAAGGGATTGGAATGGGCGGCAAAAAATCCGAAGAAGTTTTTCACCCATTCGATGGTTTTTCTCTCCGTGTCTTTTATCGGATCGCTGATACAGGGAATTTTCTTTCCGAGCCAGTCGACATTTAAAATCAAGCCCCCAAACCTCTATTCCAAAAGCAACACGACCCAGCAAATTAATAAAAACCAAGAGAAAGAAATGGAGAAAATAGTTAATGAACTCAAAATTTTAAAAATGAAAAGGGACCGAAAAGAACTCCAAAAAGAAGACAGCCTGAGAATAGAATATTTGTACAACCAATACCAAGAACTGCAACATGGACATTAAGAAAATCAACTTTAAGGAAAAAAAATATGTGATGCCCCTTCTGGCATTGCCGTTCCTGCTGCTCTTTGTGTATGTAGGTGCCCAATTTACCAAAGAGGACACCTCTAAAAAGGACAAGCCGAAAGAACTTTCCCTGTCTCTGGGAGAAACACGGGACTCCATCATGACGAAGAACGATGCCTACGACGCCTTTTTCAAGAAGGACGACAACAGGACGATGCTCGGAGGATTGGACAAGGAAGAGGACAGTCTGCTCAGTTATGAAGACCAGTTGTCTTTGGACCAGAAAAGAAAGATCGATTCACTGAAGGCGGTCTCCAGCAGACAAAATCAGCAGGCGTCAAAAGGAGGCAACTCTTCCTATTACAATCCAAAACAGCAAAATGAGGACAAGGATTTCAAGAGGTCTTCTGAAATCATCCGAATGCTGAACGACAAGTCCAATGGGAAACAGGAAAATGAGCAACTTTCAGAAAATCAAAAATCTAGTAATCAAAATACCCAGCAAGACCCCGTAAAATATCTGAAACAGCAGATGCTCGTCATGGATTCCTTAGAAAAAGCGAGGGATCCCGAATACCAAGCCAAACTATTGGCGGAACAGAAACTCAAGGCAAACAAGGAAAAAATGGACGAGTTCCTCAATTCTACCTTCAATGTCGGCAAGTCGGGAATCAACAGCGAGTTCAATGCCTTCTACAGGGAAAATGAGAACAGCTTTATCAAAGCCGTCATTGATGAAAACAACAAGGGATTTCTGGGAAGCAGAATCCGGTTCCGATTATTGGAAGACATCTTCGTCGGCAACAAAAAAATTGAGAAAGGTTCCATCCTTTACGGACAAATCTCTGGATTTTCCATGCAGCGGGTTGACCTCAAGATTGTCTCGGTATTTACAAGGGGAGAAATTTTACCAGTCAACCTCTCCATCTACGACATTGACGGCATGAAGGGGCTTTATGTTCCCGAAAGCGTCTTCAGGGACATGATTCGGGAAATGGGGAGCAACTCCGTACAGGGAACACAGATGGATATGGGCGGACAGGGATTTTTCACGAGCATCGGCTCCAAACTCTTCACGTCTACATCAAAATCCATCGCCAACCTCATTAAAACCAACAAAGCCAAGCTGAAATACAACTCCTATGTATTTCTAATCGACGAAAAACAGCTTAAAGACTCACAAAACCAACAAAAAAAATAACAATGAAAAATACATTTTTTATACTATTCTTAATCATTACCCATTTTTTATCTGCACAAACAGCTACTAAAGAACAAGTCATCTCGGATTTACCAGAATTGATCGTTACAGAGGGCGTTAACCTGCATATCATCTCACCCGAACCGATTCAATATGTGGATTTGTCCACCCAAAAACTCACGGGAGATTTGCCTAATACCAATATTGCGAGAATCAAAATCACCGATACTCCTGCCAACACCGACCCAAAGGAAAAGGCAAAAACCACCTCTTTATTGAATGGCGACAAAATAGGAATAATAACCGTTGTAGGTCAGTCTTTTATTGCCCAATACAAGGCTATTTACAGAAATTCGGAAAACAAAAACACCGTGACCAACATCCATATCCAGCCAGAAGAGATGCAGCCGATTGAACTGGACAAAACCCGTTTTTCCAACTTGGAGCTGACCAAGTTTGCGATGGACATCATAAAGAAGAAGACGGAAGAAAATCCAATCAGGGAGCAGAAAGACCTTAAACTTAGTATGCAGCTCAACAATGTGTACGTCATCAGCGACTATATCTTTCTCGATATGACCTTCAAAAACAGCTCGAACCTGAGTTACGATATCGAAGACCTTAAATTTTCCATCGAGGACAAAAAAATCTATAAGGCGACCAACAATCAAAGCATCCAAATGACACCGATTTTTAGACTTTACGCCCCGAAACATTTCAGGAAAAATTTCAGAAACATCTATGTCTTCAAAAAATTCACTTTTCCGAACAGCAAGGTGATGATGATCCGCCTGATTGAGGAACAACTCTCGGGAAGAACCATCGAGATGAAGGTGAATTATTCAGACATTTTAAAAGCAGATACATTTTAGTTATGAACCCATTACCAACAGAATTAATTATTGTCCTTCTCCTGGCGTTCATCGCTTTCATCGCTTCTTGCATATCCATATTTTTTTTATTCCGTCTCAGAAAAGCAAAGAAGGAAATAGAAAAGGAAATTATAAAAATGGCTTATCTGAAAGCGTGGTATAAGGAGATTGCAGTGAAGATTTATGGTAAAGACCGTATTGAGGAAAAAGAGAAAGAGTTTTTAAAAAACTACAATTTATAGGAAGTAATGCAGGAACAACAACACCAAATTAAGATTTACGGATTCCTTCAGAAGGCGGTTTATGCGGTCGTGGCATTGGATTGTGCGTCGCTTTTCTACCTCGATGCAGATATTATTATAGTTTCAAACCTATTGAAAAATTTCTCGAAGATGAGTTTCTTTTACCCACCCATCAACGCAAAGTTTGCGACCCTGATTCTCATTGGATTGGTCGCTGTCGGGACAAAGGCGAAGAAGAAAAAGGATTTGAACATCGCCACGGAAATCGTAATCCCCATGATATTGGGCTTGTTGATGATTTTTTCTTCACTCGTTTGGCAAAACGAGGCAGGAAACTCCAAACTCCCTAAAATTTTTCCTGCGCTGAATCTTTATCAGGTCATCTATGCCGTATTGTCTTTTTTGGGTGCAGTAATCCTTCAAATGGGAGCAGACGCCATCTCAAAACTCATGCAACAAAAAATGGGAAAAGACCGATGGAATGTAGAGGAAGAAAGTTTTGCCCAAAATCAGGAACTTGTAGAAACGGACACCTCGATCAATATCCCATATCTCTTCAGATACAGTAAAAAAATCAACAAGGGATGGGTCAATATCAATCCATTTCGTGGGACGATGGTGATTGGAACGCCTGGAAGTGGAAAGTCTTTCGGAATCATCAATCCCGCAATCAGGCAAATGATAGCGAAAGGCTTCTGCCTGTGTATTTACGATTTCAAGTTTCCCGATTTGGCGCAGATTGCCTACTACCATTATCTGTTGAAGAAAAGCAAAGATTCGGGGTATGAATACGATTTTCATGTCATCAATCTAAACGAGGTTGAAAAATCCAAAAGGGTAAACCCGTTCAAAAAGGAATACATCCAAACTTTGGCGGAAGCACAGGAAATGGCGGAGTCTATGGTATCCTCGCTCCAAAAGGGAGGTTCAAGTTCGGGAGGCGGTTCCGATGCTTTTTTCACCCAATCTGCCATCAACTTTCTTTCGTCGAGTATCTACTTTTTTGCCACCTACGAGGACGGAAAATATTCGGATTTACCACATATCCTGTCCTTTATGAACCGAAGTTACAAGGAGATTTTTGACACACTTTTTACCAACGAGGAAATATTCTCACTGCTTTCTCCCTTTAAGACGGCGTATGAAAACAAAGCATTTGACCAATTGGAGGGACAGGTCGGAACCCTGAAAATCTTTCTCTCAAGATTGGCGACCAAGGAAAGTTTCTGGGTGTTTTCGGGCGACGAAGTGGAACTGAAAATCACGAACCGAGAAAATCCTTCCATCCTGATTTTGGCATCCGATCCGGGAACGCAGGACATTAATTCTGCTCTTTATTCATCCGTTTTGAACAGGACTTTACGACTCATCAACTCCAAACATAACTTGCCCGGAGGAATTATCGCGGACGAATTTCCCACCATCTACATCCATAAAATTGACAACGTGGTGGCGACAGCAAGGAGCAACAAAGTGGCGGTCTTATTGGGACTTCAGGAAATTCCGCAACTCCGGCAGTTTTACAAAAAAGAAGTTGCCGACACCATTTCCGCCATTGTCGGAAATATCCTTTCCGGTTCTGCGAGGGACAAAAATACTTTGGAATGGCTGGAGAAACTGTTCGGAAAAATCAAGCAGAAATCCTATTCCCAGTCCTTCTCCCAGCAAGGAACGACGACCAGCATCAACGAGAAAATGGACTTTATGATTCCCGCAGGAAAAATTGCGACACTTAAAACTGGGGAAATGGTCGGAATGATTGCACAGGGCGAGGAAAACGACACCGAAGAATACAAAACTTCTGCGATGAACGGAAAAATCAATTTAGATATGAAAACCATCAAGGAGGAAGAAAATAATTATGTCAAAATGCCTTCCTATTACTCATTTGTCGACAAAATGGGAAATAATAGGAAAAACGATGTCCTGATGACCAACTTCAGAAAAATCAATAAAGAGGTCGAATTAATCGTAAACGAATTTACTAAAAATGAAAAATAGAAAGACAATAATAGCATTAACAATTCTCCTTTTTGCGAACGGTTTTTCCAAGGCTCAATTCAATACGCTGATGCCGACGAAACCGCAGAAAACGGAAGACTTCAAAATGGTGGAAATCCAAAAAGAAGAAAGTTCCAATCAAAAAAAGGAGAAAAAATTGTGGAAGGAAATCTTCAACATCACCCCGAAATCGGAACTGAAAAACGAAACAGAAGGTTCAATGAAGATGTTAACGAGTCAAATCGACTCTCTAAAGACGATGCTTAAAAATTACCATAATGGAAATAATCAAAGTAACGTGGACTACAAAAAGATGAAAGATTCACTATTTGAACTGATGCAAAATTTTCAACGTAAAGAAAATGATGAAAAGGAAGTCCAGAAAGCCCCCTTTGGGGGTTTGGGGGCTTACATGCCCTTAAACAGAATTACCGTGACTTCTCCCTATGGAACACGTATTCATCCAATTTTCGGAACTGCAAAAATGCACAACGGAATTGACCTAAAAGCCAACTATGAAGATGTTCACGCGGTCCTTGACGGAATAATTACCGAATCCGGTTGGGATTCCAAAGGCGGTGGAAACTACATCAAAATCAAACATTTCAACCGATTTGAAACCTCTTATCTGCACCTCTCCGAAATCTTCTACAAAGTCGGGAAAAAAGTGAGGGCGGGATTTATCATCGGGAAAAGTGGGAACACAGGGAATTCTACCGGACCGCACCTGCATTTTGCGGTAAAGGAGTTTGGACAAAGCATCAATCCCTACCATTTCTTAAACGACCTAAACAAAGCAAACAATTTAATAGCAACGTACTATGCAAACTGAAAACCTACCAACCGAAGAACTAAAAAAGTTCGGAATCATCAATGAAGATTTGTCATTTTCAAAAAAACTGAAAGCGGACGACATCCAAAAATTTCTGCAGGGCTACACGATTGTCGCAGACAACGACAAAAACAGGGCAACTTTCCAACTCACGGAAAACAACACCCGACTGAAAGTCATCTTTCTGGAGCGGGATAAAAGCATCTCCGAAATCCTCAGAAACAGCAAGGATGGAATTGAGTATTCCACTATTCAAGACCTTTCAAACAAAAATGAGAAGAAACTTTCGCTTGAAAAAAAGGCATTCATCTACGACAAGGAAAACAACATCGTCGCCGAGTTCGACCTCATTAAAAATGCCACCGAACTCACCGCAATCATTGCCGACAAGAAGGATGTCGCGGAAATGAACCGCTACAAAAACGAACTTCAGAAACTGAAAAATTTCCTGATGGATAAAATCGACCAATATCCCGAAATCGCCAAGGAAATTTCCAACGACTTGAACATCGTTTCCAGAGAAATCAACACCGTAAACAGCATCTCACCCGATGAGAAGCAGATTTCAAAAGGTGGCAATTCCGAAATTGACCTGAACGTCAATGACAGGGATAGGTACGAAGACGCGAACAGAAACCGGGAAGAGCAGGAAGAAGAAATCGAACAGGAAATCGAACAGGAACAGGAAAAACGCCGTGGATTCCGCAGATAAATTTTTGAAAAGATGGAAACAGAAACGATCAATTACCAGAGCAAATATGGACCGAACACGAATTTCCAATTTCCGACGGACGAGGATACGCAATATCTCAAAACGTCGGCGGGCGAAATATTACCGTACAAACTCTTCAGTGGGAGAAATGATGCTGACCCAAATTCCGCCATCCTACGGGAAAAGGACAATCAAGGTTACGCCAATGACTTTGCGCTCGTAGAGCGGCAGTTTTCGGAAAACAAAAGTCTTTCATTCATGGCGGGAACCAAAATTTCTGATGTGAACGATGTGGCTTGGCTTTTCCGTGCGCTTGAAGACGAGGCGGTGGAACACACCTTTGCACTCTACAAATTCAAGGACGACAGTTATCTCGTTCAACATCTTTCGACAGGCGGAATTACTTCCACCGTTGTGGATTTACGGTTGTTGACGGGAAACGTCTTCAAAATGCAGCCCGAAAGCATCACGCTCGTCCACAACCATCCGAGCGGACAACTGATTTCGAGCAAACATGACCGACTCATGTTGCAAAGACTGCACGAAATTTTCGACCATACAGGAATAAAGGTGGAAGACGGCATCGTCATCAATCTGCGTTCGGGGAAATATTTGGTATTCAACGGAGATTTGGGAAGCGACCGTGTTCTGGAACTTTCCGAGCAAAATCAACAGCAGGGAAAAGTCAGCACCTTTTCCTTTAACAAGCAGATTTTTGCCGCCAATTATCAGCCGTTCAAAATCAACAGTCCCGAAGATTCCGCCGCCTACATTTCAAGCCAAAAGTTTGGACTGTCCGACAAGACGGAAGCCATCATCCTGAACAATGCGAACGACATCGTTGGGAAATTCATTCTTCCGCAGCATCGACAGTTCGAGAAACTGACCGAACTGATGACGATTCACGCCGGAACGGGTGTCATCCTTTATGGAAACAATGTAAACGAGCAGATGTACAAGGAATACCGCGACAAACTCGAACTGATGGGGTTCACGGCTTTGGATGCGATTTTATTGGAAAGCGGAAACTACCACTCCCTTTACGAAAAGACCAAAATCAACGTCTATGACCACCTTTTGGACAAATTCAGCAAGAACCATCTGAATGCGGAACCCATTGTCGGCGTATCGGAAAACAACCTAAATAATAGTTACTCTAAAAATTTTAGAAATATGGAAGAACCACCACAAAAGGATTACGTCAAACTGTTTATTGACGATTCCGAAGGTCATACCAAGCACGAATTTGAAATCTCCTTGACGGAAGACGACAAAGTGAACTACAGCCAGATTGCCTCAAAAATCCAGCTGTATCGAAAGCCGGAAGACCATGTTTTGCTATTCGTTGGCGGAGAACTGCTTACCTACGAGGGAAATGAGGAAACAGAAAAAATCATCGATTCCCTTAAAAGTCTTTTTCTTCCCGATGAGAAAAAACGGAGCAATTTATTCAGCCAAAGTAATTTTCATTCGAGATTTAAAGAAGAAATGGATGCCACAAGGTCAGGATTTTCGATAGACGACATCATTGGAGAGCCTTCTATAAAAGATTACGCCAAAATGAACGGAGATGACTTAACACAACACCTCAATAAAAACAAAGAATATTTTAACAATCAAACCCCAAACATTATGGAAACACAAAAAGAATTCAACCAGGTAGATTATCTAAAAAATCAGCTTAAATACCTCGGTTTCGGCGAAGACGAAAAACTTCACAAAGAATTGGAAAAAGGCATCAAGTCCAAAAACCAGCAATTCGAAATCAAAACTTCCTCGGACAAGGCACTGCCCGGAAACAAGGTTGATTTTGCCTTGAAATTCAACAAGACGGAAACGGGTGGTGTTTTCCTCAACTCTTACGACGCCAAATTGAAGAACGAGAAAGGCGAAGAAATCACCCACAATTTTTCGGTAAACAGAGAAAATACCTTTACCGCAAAAGAAGCCGTAAATCTTTTGGAGGGACGGAGCGTGAAAATCGAGTTCCACAACCCCAAAAGCGACCAGTCGGAAACCGCCTTCGTGCAGTTCAACTTTGAGGAGCCAAAGACGGAGAAAGGAAACTATATGTTCCAGAATTTCTACAAAAACTACGGTGTCGATACCGACAAAATCGTGGAAAAAGCCAACCTCGTTTTCGAAAAGCCGGAATACAGGGATAACACCATCAAGTCACTTGAAAAAGGAAATGTGGTGAAAGTGAAATTTGAAATGGACGACAAGGTGGTGGAAGGAAAAGCAGTGCTCAATCCGCAATACAAGAACCTGAACCTTTACGACAACGACATGAACCGCATCAACACCAACAAACCTTTGCAGGGAATGGAAAATGAAGAAAAACAGGAGAAAGCCCATGTGAAGGAACAGAGCATCAAACGATAATAAATAATACCTGACTATTATCCGAAGGCGGTAAGTCAAATTTTGATTTGCCGCTTTTTTTAAAATGTAATCATTATGAACATCAAATCCATATTTTTAGTTTTCGTTTCAGTATTTATCCTAAATTCCTGCCACAAGGAAATCAAATCCGAAAAAGGCGGAATCGACCTCATTACCAATGTCTATTTTGATGCCTCCAGAGGATTGGACAAGATGCAGAGTTTCCACATCTCGAAAATGAGTTATTCGGAAAACCAAATTATCGAACTGGTTCCAAACCACACCTTTCCCGAAATGAATCAAAATGCCTATCTCGTGAGAGATTCTTTCTGCTATCCATTGGATGCTGAAAACGGCAACATCATACTTTCCGATATTCTTGAAAAACAAAAACCCGCATTGGTTTGGAACAAGAAGGACGGCGCCATATTCTCAAAAGAAATGATTCCGAACTATAATAACAGGCGGAAACTCTCCGACACGGTGTTATTCAAGAAAAAATACAGACGCTTCGAAATCAATTCGCCTTGGAACTATACCCGTTTCTACATCTATCCGACAGACACGATTCTGCCGTATTCCCTCTACAGACACGCCGAAAAGGATTATGGCGGAAGATTGGAGCGCATCGATTCCTACAATAAAAAGACCGACATCTTTGTAAGCCTGCAACTGCTTCCAAGAAAAAACTGGGACGACACGGCGAAAGACATTTTTGAGTTCAACCACTTCGTAAAAAACAGAAAAAGTGAGTGAGACATCCTATTTAAATCATTCTAGTTCAGAAATTTCCATTATTGAGGGAACTAAAAACGAACTGATTGTCTTTAACAGCGATAACGACAAAGATTCGTTTTTGGAACTTTTGAAACTAAACAATCAAAACAACGGCAGAACCCTTGTAACACTCAATTATAATGAAAATACTGGAAGCTTTGTCGAACGGTTTAAAAACTACGACGGAAAGATATTTCTGTGTCTAACCGGTGATGATGACGGAAATAGGTCTACACAAAAAATCCTCAATGAATTTCAAAATAAAAATATCAAGGACATCCGCCTGCTGTATGGAATTTCTGAAAATGGGAACCAAAACCTGGAAGAATATTTAAAAAATAAACTCCAAGTTCAAGAGAAAAATACTACTTTAGTTGAACAAAAAACGATAAGAAATGAAGACGATGGAACTCAATCCGAAGGAATTTCCGACACTCAGCACTTGGGAGCCGAACTTTCTCAACGAAATTCTGGAGAATCTAACCAAACAAGCAAACCCAAGCAAAACGGAAATCACTTTGGAGGACAAGCTGTGGACGGCAACCATGCTGGAAATGGACTTGAAGACACAATCTGGAAGCATCTGGTCGGAAAACCAGAGCGAGGACCCGTTGACGGAACACAACCGCAAAATGCTGCAAAAAATGAGGGAGCAGAACATTCCTTGGGCGGAATCGTATCCGGGAGAAATGTATCCAATAGAATAGCAGAAATAGTAAAAACATCTACTCAAAACAATGAGGCATTAGGGGTTCTTATTTCAAAATATAAAGGTCAAAAACTGACCAATGAACAAGTTGCGGAAGTTGTTTCCGCAGCTTGTTTTGTTTCCAGCGATAAGCAAGTTAAACTCAAGGAAAGTCTTAACATTACCGAGGATTTAAAAGAGATCTGTCATCAATTCAAAAGTGGCGGAACAGCTAAAGAAGGCAGGGGTATTTTGGATGAATACTACACCGATTCAAGGATTGTAGATGCCGTCAGAAATTTAATCAAAGACCAGTTTAAGAACAGGCAGGAAATTTCGGTATTGGAACCCAGCGTTGGAACGGGAAATTTTCTGTATGCAGTGAAAGAATTGGGAATCAAGTCCAATATCACTGCCTTTGAAATCAACGAAACCACCGCAAAGATTGCGAAAATCCTTCATCCCGAAGCCCACATCCATCTCCGCTCCTTTGAAACCGAGTTTATCGAAGAGAAAGGCAACAAGAAGGAATTTGCCGAAAAATACGATTTGGTTATCGGTAATCCACCCTACGGCGACCATCGCGGATTATACAAAGGTTTGGGAGAAGAACCCAAAATCTCCAAATACGAGGACTATTTTGTCAAAAGGTCTTTAGATTCTCTTAAACCCAATGGAGTTTTGGCAATGGTGCTTCCTTCGGGTTGGTTGAACCGACAAGCCCAACTAAAAAATGCAGATATTTTGGAAGGTTTTCGTCTGCCGAATGGTGCTTTTGCCGGAACTCAGGTAGGAACGGACATTATTATTCTGCAAAAAAATTCCCAGAAAATTTCTACAGATATTTCCAATTATTTTGAAAAACATCCCGACAGGATTTTAGGGGAAACCCGAGAGAAAACCAACCGTTTTGGGAGGTTGGAAAACTATGTCTATGGAAATTTAGAGGACGCCTTATCTAGGATTGAGCAACTCAAAAATAAAAAGCAGACCGAAAGAATTGGAAACCTCTTTGAAGATTTGTTTTTGGAGGTTGATCAACCTAAAGGAGAATCAAAAAGCAAAACTTTAGAAAACACCATTCCCGCTAAAACAGAAGAAATTGACCTTGCAGAAACGAAAGATAAAATTGAGCAAGTTCTTTCCAGACTTAATGAAGTAAAATTCAAATCTCCCGCAATTGAAAAGGAGATTGAGAAGTATTTCAAACTCCAAACCCAAATTTTTGATAATCCCCCAAATTTTTCGAAAGACCAAATTGATGAAATTCATCGTAAAGCGGATAAAATTATCCAGTCCCACAAAGAGAAAAATGCGGAATATCGAATTCAGACCAAACCGGAAATCAAGAAAGGGGTTTTAAAATACCAATTTTTCAAAGCCGATGAAATTGTGAATGCCTCGCTTCAGAACAGTACCGATATTACTAAAGAACAGATTGAGGCATTTCGGGACACTTCCTACGACGGCACATTAAACAATCACGGTAAGCACTACCAATTTGCCAACTATATGGACGGAAATTGGGTTCACGATTTTTATTACGCCGAAGGGAATATCTACGCCAAATTAGAACAACTGGAAATAGACTTTAAGGACAGGTTCTCGGTTGGCGGAACAGAAAATCAATATGAGAAACAAAAGGATTTACTCCTCAATGTTCTTCCAAAACCAAAAACTTTAGACGAAATCTCAATCAGTCCGAATCATGAATTTGTCCACCAGTTTGATTTGGGAACCATAGAAAAGGAACGCTGGAATCAAAACACAAGACAGACGGAAACTGTAACGGTTCCCTATAATCTTGCAGAAAAATTCAAGGATTTTGTCGGAACGCTTTCCAGTGAGGCATTTGCAGGTTCTTCATCTTGGGAAGTAAGAAGTTTTGTAGACAACGAAAACGTTACCGGAAGCGACAAGGAACGGAATGCCTTGGTTCGCGAAAGACGAAAAGTCGCCGCCAACGACTTGTTTCAAAAATTTTTGAGGGAAGAATTGTCGGACGCTTTAAGGAAGCGTTTTGTCAATGATTTTAACCGAAACTACAACAACATCTATGTTCCGGACTATTCAAAGTTTCCTTTGTTTTCAAAAAT